>NZ_CP140706.1:5555000-5895000 GCF_034555375.1 Pseudomonas sp. B33.4 | reverse complement strand
CTGTAAGCCTGTGAAGGTGAGTTGAGAAGCTTGCTGGAGGTATCAGAAGTGCGAATGCTGACATGAGTAACGACAATGGGTGTGAAAAACACCCACGCCGAAAGACCAAGGTTTCCTGCGCAACGTTAATCGACGCAGGGTTAGTCGGTCCCTAAGGCGAGGCTGAAAAGCGTAGTCGATGGAAAACAGGTTAATATTCCTGTACTTCTGGTTATTGCGATGGAGGGACGGAGAAGGCTAGGCCAGCTTGGCGTTGGTTGTCCAAGTTTAAGGTGGTAGGCTGAGATCTTAGGTAAATCCGGGATCTTAAGGCCGAGAGCTGATGACGAGTGTTCTTTTAGAACACGAAGTGGTTGATGCCATGCTTCCAAGAAAAGCTTCTAAGCTTCAGGTAACCAGGAACCGTACCCCAAACCGACACAGGTGGTTGGGTAGAGAATACCAAGGCGCTTGAGAGAACTCGGGTGAAGGAACTAGGCAAAATGGCACCGTAACTTCGGGAGAAGGTGCGCCGGTGAGGGTGAAGGACTTGCTCCGTAAGCTCATGCCGGTCGAAGATACCAGGCCGCTGCGACTGTTTATTAAAAACACAGCACTCTGCAAACACGAAAGTGGACGTATAGGGTGTGACGCCTGCCCGGTGCCGGAAGGTTAATTGATGGGGTTAGCTAACGCGAAGCTCTTGATCGAAGCCCCGGTAAACGGCGGCCGTAACTATAACGGTCCTAAGGTAGCGAAATTCCTTGTCGGGTAAGTTCCGACCTGCACGAATGGCGTAACGATGGCGGCGCTGTCTCCACCCGAGACTCAGTGAAATTGAAATCGCTGTGAAGATGCAGTGTATCCGCGGCTAGACGGAAAGACCCCGTGAACCTTTACTATAGCTTTGCACTGGACTTTGAATTTGCTTGTGTAGGATAGGTGGGAGGCTTTGAAGCGTGGACGCCAGTTCGCGTGGAGCCATCCTTGAAATACCACCCTGGCAACTTTGAGGTTCTAACTCAGGTCCGTTATCCGGATCGAGGACAGTGTATGGTGGGTAGTTTGACTGGGGCGGTCTCCTCCTAAAGAGTAACGGAGGAGTACGAAGGTGCGCTCAGACCGGTCGGAAATCGGTCGTAGAGTATAAAGGCAAAAGCGCGCTTGACTGCGAGACAGACACGTCGAGCAGGTACGAAAGTAGGTCTTAGTGATCCGGTGGTTCTGTATGGAAGGGCCATCGCTCAACGGATAAAAGGTACTCCGGGGATAACAGGCTGATACCGCCCAAGAGTTCATATCGACGGCGGTGTTTGGCACCTCGATGTCGGCTCATCACATCCTGGGGCTGAAGCCGGTCCCAAGGGTATGGCTGTTCGCCATTTAAAGTGGTACGCGAGCTGGGTTTAGAACGTCGTGAGACAGTTCGGTCCCTATCTGCCGTGGACGTTTGAGATTTGAGAGGGGCTGCTCCTAGTACGAGAGGACCGGAGTGGACGAACCTCTGGTGTTCCGGTTGTCACGCCAGTGGCATTGCCGGGTAGCTATGTTCGGGAAAGATAACCGCTGAAAGCATCTAAGCGGGAAACTTGCCTCAAGATGAGATCTCACTGGAACCTTGAGTTCCCTGAAGGGCCGTCGAAGACTACGACGTTGATAGGTTGGGTGTGTAAGCGCTGTGAGGCGTTGAGCTAACCAATACTAATTGCCCGTGAGGCTTGACCATATAACACCCAAGCAATTTGCGTCGAAGAGACCAGATTGCGGTGTGTGAAGACGAAACGAACCGAAAGTTCGACTGCACCTAAAAAGGCAGCACAAGACACCGAAAGCTATCACGTACCCAATTTGCTGAAGCGAGGCCATAAGGTCACGACTCAGTACCCGAATTTCTTGACGACCATAGAGCGTTGGAACCACCTGATCCCATCCCGAACTCAGCAGTGAAACGATGCATCGCCGATGGTAGTGTGGGGTTTCCCCATGTGAGAGTAGGTCATCGTCAAGATTAAATTCCGAAACCCCAATTGCGAAAGCAGTTGGGGTTTTGTTTTGCCCGCAGGAAATGTATCTGCTTGATTTCTATGCAACGGCCCGGGGCATGGCTATTATTCGGGCCTCATTGTGAGGCGAGACCTGCATGCTGACGTTGTTGAACCTTCTGAAGGATGGTCGATTCCATTCTGGTCAGGATCTGGGCGCTGCCCTGGGAATAAGTCGAAGTGCGGTATGGAAGCAGCTTCAGCATCTGGAGGCTGATCTTGGCTTATCTATTCATAAAGTTAGGGGGCGGGGCTATCAACTGGCTGCGCCATTGATGCTGCTCGACCCTCTGACTATATCTGCAATGGCGCCAGGCTGGCCGGTGACCGTTCTGGATTTGGTCGATTCGACAAACGCTGAGGCTTTGCGCGCGATCGGCCAAGGTAGTTTGGCGCCCTTTTTGGTGCTCGCGGAGCGGCAAGTCTCCGGGCGCGGGCGAAGAGGTCGCAAATGGGTGAGCCCGTTTGCTGAAAATCTTTATTACAGCCTTGTTCTGCGTATTGATGGCGGAATGCGTCAACTCGAGGGCTTGAGTCTTGTCGTGGGGTTGGCTGTCTTGCAGGCTCTGCGAAATTTCGGTGTGCCAAGTGCCGGATTGAAGTGGCCCAACGATGTCCTGGTAGGTAACAAGAAAATCGCCGGTATTCTCCTTGAGCTCGTCGGAGATCCGGCAGACGTTTGCCATGTGGTGTTAGGTATTGGCATCAATGTGAATATGCAGCTAGCTGATGAGGTCGACCAGCAATGGACCTCTATCCGGCTTGAGTCAGGCAAAAGCAGTGATCGTAATGCCTTGGTGGTTGAGCTGAGTGAGCAGTTACATGCTTACATTCAGCGTCATCAGGCGAATGGCTTCTCGGTTCTCCAGGCAGAATGGGAGGCTAATCACCTGTGGCAAGATCGGGCTGTATCGTTGATTGCGGGTTCGAGTCAGGTAGATGGCGTGGTGCTCGGAATAGATAGTCAGGGTGCGCTGCGCCTGAAGGTGGGTGGCGTGGAAAAAGTCTTTAGTGGTGGTGAGCTCAGTCTGAGGTTGCGTGATGATTCTTGAGCTCGACTGCGGGAACAGCTTTATTAAATGGCGAGTACTGAAGGCTGCGCCCGGGGCTCTCTTTTCCGAGGGAGTTGTCGACTCTGATTTGGCGTTGCTGGCTAGTTTGAGATCCCTTGACGGGCTCATGCTGCGCAAGTGTCGCGTGGTCAGTGTCAGGACTGCGGAGGAAACCGATGCATTGATCCATGCGATCGAGCGGGAGTTCGGCATTTCGGTGGTGTGCGCGAAGTCCGCTCGTGAAATGTCTGGTGTCAAAAATGGTTATGAAGACTACGAGCGTCTAGGGCTCGATAGATGGTTGGCCATGCTTGGCGGGTTTCATCTCGCATCGGGCAGCGCTTGCCTGGTACTCGATTTCGGTACGGCGGTAACTGCTGATTTTATTGCTGCTGATGGTGAGCATCTGGGCGGCTTTATTTGCCCGGGGATGCCATTGATGCGAAATCAGTTGCGTACCCATACCCGCAAGATTCGCTATGGCGACCTGGCAGCTGAACGCGCGCTGTCCAGCAATGCGCCAGGGCGGACCACTGTTGAGGCGGTGGAGCGTGGGTGTTCGTTAATGTTGCGAGGCTTTGTGCTGACTCAACTGGAAATGGCGAGTTCCTACTGGGGGAAAGATTTCGCAATCTTTATAACCGGCGGTGATGCTGTATTGGTCGCAGATGTCGCTCCCGAGGCCCGAGTCGTACCCGACCTCGTGTTTGTGGGGTTGGCTATGGCGTGTCCTTTTTCCTGAGGTTTGTATGCGTTGGTTGTTTCTCCTGCTCCTTGTTCTTAATGGTTTCTATTATGTCTGGCATCAGCAGGAGGCACCCTTGCGGGCGAAGGACGTAACGCCTCTTAGTTTATATCGAGGTTCCCAGCAAGACATTCGCCTGCTCAGTGAAACGAAGGGTGATGTTCGGGAGGTGCAGGGAGTTGGGCGGAAAGACTGCCTTTTCCTTGGTGGCTTTTCCCGGGAAGAATCGATTTCCGCCCTTCGGCAGCGGTTGGTTGAAATGGATGTCGATGTGGAATCGTCGTCGAAGGATGCTTCTGGGGCTGGTTATTGGTTGTCTATTGCACCTAAGAGCCAGCGTTTGCTAGGGGATGCCCAGTTGCAAAACCTTTCCAAGGAATTCAATGAGTTAAAACATAAAATAATGCTGTGTGAGGGGGTTGCACCTGCTGAATAGTTTGCATAGAATGGCGCCCGCTCCACAGCGAAGACCTAAACAGGAATTCAAAGTGAGGTGATGTCAATGCAGCTAACCTCAGGTTTTTAAATGAGAAAATGCTTGACAGAGGTTTGGCATAGTATAGAATGCCGGCCTGATTAGGAGGGGTTCCCGAGCGGCCAAAGGGATCAGACTGTAAATCTGACGTCTACGACTTCGAAGGTTCGAATCCTTCTCCCTCCACCAGATTTAAGCGTGAGCTGCAGGCTCCGCGGGTATAGTTTAGTGGTAGAACCTCAGCCTTCCAAGCTGATGATGCGGGTTCGATTCCCGCTACCCGCTCCAAGTTTGCAGGTTGTGCAAAGTGTTTTGCTCTTGTAGCTCAGTTGGTAGAGCACACCCTTGGTAAGGGTGAGGTCAGCGGTTCAAATCCGCTCAAGAGCTCCATATAACAAGGCAGATATGAAAATATCTGCCTTTGTTTTAATGGCTGATATTGTTTGTCTAATTTCTTCTGTTGAGGGTGATATCGATGGCTAAGGAAAAATTTGATCGTTCCCTGCCCCACGTCAACGTTGGGACCATTGGTCACGTTGACCACGGTAAAACCACTCTGACTGCTGCTCTGACTCGCGTTTGCTCCGAAGTTTTCGGTTCTGCAATCGTTGACTTCGACAAGATCGACAGCGCACCAGAAGAAAAAGCTCGCGGTATCACCATCAACACCGCTCACGTTGAGTACAACTCGACAATTCGTCACTACGCTCACGTTGACTGCCCAGGTCACGCTGACTACGTGAAGAACATGATCACTGGTGCTGCCCAGATGGACGGCGCGATCCTGGTTTGCTCGGCCGCCGATGGTCCGATGCCGCAAACCCGTGAGCACATCCTGCTGTCCCGTCAGGTAGGCGTTCCGTACATCGTGGTCTTCCTGAACAAGGCTGACCTGGTAGACGACGCTGAGCTGCTGGAACTGGTTGAGATGGAAGTTCGCGACCTGCTGTCCACCTATGACTTCCCGGGCGATGACACTCCAATCATCATCGGTTCGGCTCGTATGGCGCTGGAAGGCAAAGACGACAACGAAATGGGCACCACTGCCGTTCGTAAACTGGTTGAAACTCTGGATACCTACATCCCTGAGCCAGTTCGTATGATCGACAAGCCATTCCTGATGCCGATCGAAGACGTGTTCTCGATCTCGGGTCGCGGTACTGTTGTGACTGGTCGTATCGAGCGCGGTATCGTTCGCGTTCAGGATCCACTGGAAATCGTTGGTCTGCGTGACACTACCGTCACCACCTGCACCGGTGTTGAAATGTTCCGCAAACTGCTCGACGAAGGTCGTGCTGGCGAGAACTGCGGCGTTCTGCTGCGTGGCGCCAAGCGTGACGACGTTGAGCGTGGTCAGGTTCTGGTTAAGCCGGGTTCGGTTAAGCCGCACACCAAGTTCACCGCAGAAGTTTACGTTCTGAGCAAGGAAGAAGGCGGTCGTCATACTCCGTTCTTCAAAGGCTACCGTCCACAGTTCTACTTCCGTACTACTGACGTGACTGGTAACTGCGAGCTGCCAGAAGGTGTTGAAATGGTAATGCCAGGTGACAACATTCAGATGACTGTTACCCTGATCAAAACCATCGCGATGGAAGACGGTCTGCGTTTCGCTATCCGTGAAGGCGGTCGTACCGTCGGCGCTGGCGTCGTAGCTAAAATCATCGAGTAATTGGTTGTAATGTATTTTTCGGGCCGGCATAATGGTCGGCCTGATTTTGTTTTAGGTCAGTAGCTCAATTGGCAGAGCGACGGTCTCCAAAACCGTAGGTTGGGGGTTCGATTCCCTCCTGACCTGCCAGATTCAATCGGTGTGTCTGGCTTTCTTTTCACAGGATCTTCATAGATGACTCCTAAAGCTGAAGCTCAAGGCTCTCGCTTCGATCTGCTCAAGTGGCTTGTAGTTGTCGCTTTGGTAGTTGTTGGCGTTGTTGGTAATCAGTATTACTCTGCTTCGCCGATCCTGTACCGTGTACTCGCTTTGCTTGTCATTGCTGCTGTAGCTGCCTTTGTAGGCCTGCAGACTGCGAAGGGCAAGTCTTTCTTTGTACTGGTGAAGGAAGCTCGCACCGAGATTCGTAAAGTCGTGTGGCCAACTCGCCAAGAAACCACGCAGACCACCCTGATTGTGGTGGCTGTTGTCCTGGTTATGGCGTTGCTGTTGTGGGGGCTTGATTCCCTGCTCGGTTGGCTTGTTTCCTTGATTGTCGGCTAAGGGTGTCCCGTGGCTAAGCGTTGGTATGTTGTGCATGCTTACTCGGGTTACGAGAAGCATGTGATGCGCTCGCTGATCGAGCGCGTAAAGCTGGCTGGCATGGAAGATGGCTTCGGCGAGATTCTGGTTCCCACTGAAGAAGTGGTTGAAATGCGTAATGGCCAGAAGCGCAAAAGCGAGCGTAAGTTCTTTCCGGGCTACGTGCTGGTTCAGATGGATATGAATGAGGGTACTTGGCACTTGGTCAAGGATACTCCTCGGGTGATGGGCTTTATTGGCGGTACTGCTGATAAGCCTGCACCGATCACCGATAAAGAGGCAGAAGCGATTCTGCGTCGTGTTGCTGATGGTAGCGACAAGCCGAAGCCGAAGACTCTCTTCGAGCCAGGTGAAACGGTGCGTGTCAATGACGGTCCATTCGCTGATTTCAATGGCGTTGTTGAAGAAGTTAATTACGAAAAGAGCCGGATCCAAGTGGCTGTGCTTATTTTCGGTCGCTCTACTCCGGTAGAGTTGGAGTTCAGTCAGGTCGAAAAGGTCTAACTGGACAAGCATCCCAACCCCGCAGCCCTAGGCTGTGGGGTTTTGTCGTCACTGGGATAAACGCGCAAGTAACCGGGGAGCCTTTCGAGGCGTTCGAACCCGTAATTGGAGTGCCTCATGGCCAAGAAAATTACCGCTTACATCAAGCTGCAAGTGAAGGCCGCTCAGGCTAACCCAAGCCCACCTGTTGGTCCTGCTCTGGGTCAGCACGGCGTGAACATCATGGAATTCTGCAAAGCTTTCAACGCCCGTACTCAGGGTCTGGAAGCTGGTCTGCCGACTCCAGTGATCATCACTGTCTACAGCGACCGTAGCTTCACTTTCGAAACAAAATCCACCCCTGCTTCGGTTCTGCTGAAGAAAGCGGCCGGTTTGACCAGCGGTTCCGCTCGTCCGAACACCGTTAAGGTTGGCACCGTTACCCGTGCTCAGCTGGAAGAAATCGCGAAAACCAAAAACGCGGATCTGACTGCAGCTGATATGGATGCAGCCGTGCGTACTATCGCCGGTTCTGCTCGTAGCATGGGCCTTAACGTGGAGGGTGTGTAATGGCTAAGCTGACCAAGCGTCAAAAGGCTATCGCCGGCAAAATCGAAGCAGGCAAGGCCTACAACATTGTAGACGCCGCAGCTCTGCTGGCTGAGCTGTCGACTGTCAAGTTCAGCGAGTCGTTCGACGTTGCTGTAAACCTGGGTGTAGACCCGCGTAAATCCGACCAGGTTGTTCGTAGCGCTACTGTGCTGCCACACGGCACTGGCAAGACTGTTCGCGTTGCTGTCTTCACTCAGGGTCCAGCTGCTGAGGCCGCTTTGGCTGCCGGCGCTGACCGTGTAGGTATGGACGACCTGGCTGCCGAAATGAAAGGCGGCGACCTGAACTATGACGTAGTGATCGCATCCCCGGATGCCATGCGCGTTGTAGGTCAGCTGGGCCAGATCCTCGGTCCACGTGGTCTGATGCCTAACCCTAAGGTTGGTACTGTAACTCCAGACGTAGCTACCGCGGTTAAAAACGCTAAAGCTGGTCAGGTTCGTTATCGCACCGACAAAAACGGCATCATTCACACCTCCGTTGGCAAGATGGGCTTCGACGCCGTCAAGCTGAAGGAAAACGTTGAAGCCCTGATCGCTGATCTGAAGCGTATCAAGCCAGCTTCTTCGAAAGGTATCTATGTCAAGCGCGTTACCCTGAGCACCACTATGGGCCCAGGTCTGGTTATCGATCAGAGCTCGCTGGACGCGTAAGACAAAGGTTGGCGCGATTGTTCGCGCCAATCGAAAGATTGGGGTCCCTGCCTGGCGGGGGCTATCCAAGACCGTAGGCGACGCAAGTCTTAAACCATAAGCCTACGCAGATGGTGCTCCCGGTTCCTTACCGAATCAGACACCAAAACGACATTCGGTTTCGATCGAATGAAACGGTAACAAGCAGGAGTTAAACCCGTGGCAATTAATCTCGAAGACAAGAAGGCCATCGTCGCTGAAGTCAACGAGGCTGCCAAAGTCGCTCTGTCCGCTGTCGTGGTTGATGCACGTGGCGTAACAGTAGGCGCAATGACCGGACTCCGTAAAGAGGCTCGTGAAGCTGGCGTTTACGTACGTGTTGTACGTAACACCCTGCTCAAGCGCGCTGTTGCTGACACTCAATACAGTGTCCTCAACGACGTGTTCACCGGCCCGACCCTGATTGCATTCTCGAACGAACATCCGGGCGCTGCTGCTCGTATTTTCAAAGAGTTTGCCAAGGGTCAGGACAAGTTCGAGATCAAGGCAGCTGCGTTCGAGGGCAAGTTCCTCGCAGCTAATCAGATCGACGTACTGGCAACCTTGCCGACCCGTGACGAAGCAATTTCTCAGCTGATGAGCGTGATTCAAGGCGCTACCAGCAAATTGGCTCGTACTCTGGCGGCAATTCGCGACCAGAAAGAAGCTGCCGCAGCCTAAGGCTCGTCAACTTCTCGCGTTTTTTGTTTATTTCGATGGTCGCGTAGGCCGTCCCCCAATTCAGGAATTGAGTCATGTCTCTGACTAACGAACAAATCATCGAAGCAATCGGCCAGAAATCCGTAGTGGAAATCGTTGAGCTGATCAAAGCGATGGAAGAAACTTTCGGCGTTACCGCTGCTGCTGCTTCGGCTGGTCCAGCTGCTGCTGCCGCTGTTGTTGAAGAGCAAACCGAGTTCAACGTAATCCTGAAAGGCGCTGGCGAGAAGAAAGTCAACGTGATCAAGGCTGTACGTGAACTGACCGGTCTGGGTCTGAAAGAAGCCAAGGAGAAGGTTGACACCGCTCCTCAGGTTATCGCTGAAGGCGTTTCGAAAGAAGCTGCTGAAGACGCGAAGAAGAAGCTGGAAGAAGCAGGCGCTGAAGTCGAAGTTAAGTAACTTTCGACTTTGCACCTCCAGCCCGAGCGTCAAGCGACAGGCTGATGGCTGGTGGCTCTTGCCACCGGCCTTTTTCCGTTATTGGCAGCCGACTGGGTCGGTGCTGATAAAGGCGCTGTAACCACCCGATGCGGTGGCGCAAACCATGGGGTTTGCACGATTTTCTGGCTGCTCCCGTCGGGAGGGGCCAAACAAGCAGGTGACCAAGCTGGGGAACGCTGATGGCTTACTCATATACTGAGAAAAAACGTATCCGCAAGGACTTTAGCAAGTTGCCGGACGTCATGGATGTGCCTTACCTCCTGGCCATCCAGCTGGATTCGTATCGTGAATTCTTGCAAGCGGGAGCGACTAAAGATCAGTTCCGCGACGTGGGCCTGCATGCGGCCTTCAAATCCGTTTTCCCGATCATCAGCTACTCCGGCAATGCTGCGCTGGAGTACGTCGGTTATCGCCTGGGCGAACCGGCATTTGATGTCAAAGAATGCGTATTGCGCGGTGTAACTTTCGCCGTACCTTTGCGGGTAAAAGTGCGCCTGATCATTTTCGACAAAGAATCGTCGAACAAAGCGATCAAGGACATCAAAGAGCAAGAAGTCTACATGGGTGAAATCCCCCTGATGACTGAGAACGGTACCTTCGTAATCAACGGTACCGAGCGTGTAATCGTTTCCCAGCTGCACCGTTCCCCGGGCGTGTTCTTCGATCACGACCGCGGCAAGACGCATAGCTCCGGCAAACTGCTGTACTCCGCGCGCATCATTCCTTACCGCGGTTCGTGGTTGGACTTCGAGTTCGACCCGAAAGACTGCGTGTTCGTGCGTATTGACCGTCGTCGCAAGCTGCCGGCATCGGTACTGCTGCGTGCGCTCGGCTATACCACTGAAGAAGTGCTGGACGCTTTCTACACCACCAACGTTTTCAAACTGAGCGGCGAGACCCTCAGTCTGGAACTGATTGCTTCGCGTCTGCGTGGTGAAATTGCGGTTCTGGATATTCAGGACGAGAAGGGCAAGGTCATTGTTGAAGCGGGCCGCCGTATTACTGCGCGCCACATCAACCAGATCGAAAAAGCCGGCATCAAGACCCTGGAAGTGCCTCTGGACTACGTCCTCGGTCGCACCACCGCCAAGGTCATCGTGCACCCGGCTACCGGCGAAATCCTGGCAGAGTGCAACACCGAGCTGAATACTGAAGTCCTGGCAAAAATTGCCAAGGCCGGCGTTGTTCGCATCGAAACTCTGTACACCAACGATATCGACTGCGGTCCGTTCGTCTCCGACACGCTGAAGATCGACTCCACCAGCAACCAATTGGAAGCGCTGGTCGAGATCTATCGCATGATGCGTCCAGGCGAGCCGCCAACCAAAGACGCTGCCGAAACCCTGTTCAACAACCTGTTCTTCAGCCCTGAGCGCTATGACCTGTCTGCGGTCGGCCGGATGAAGTTCAACCGTCGTATCGGTCGTACCGAGATCGAAGGTTCGGGCGTGCTGTGCAAGGAAGACATCGTCGCGGTACTGAAGACTCTGGTCGACATCCGTAACGGTAAAGGCATCGTCGATGACATCGACCACCTGGGTAACCGTCGTGTTCGCTGCGTAGGCGAAATGGCCGAGAACCAGTTCCGCGTTGGCCTGGTACGTGTTGAGCGTGCGGTCAAAGAGCGTCTGTCGATGGCTGAAAGCGAAGGCTTGATGCCGCAAGACCTGATCAATGCCAAGCCAGTGGCTGCAGCGGTGAAAGAGTTCTTCGGTTCCAGCCAGCTCTCGCAGTTCATGGACCAGAACAACCCGCTGTCCGAGATTACCCACAAGCGTCGTGTCTCTGCACTCGGCCCTGGTGGTCTGACTCGTGAGCGCGCAGGCTTTGAAGTCCGTGACGTACACCCGACTCACTACGGTCGCGTATGCCCGATTGAAACGCCGGAAGGTCCGAACATCGGTCTGATCAACTCCTTGGCTGCTTACGCTCGCACCAACCAGTACGGCTTCCTGGAAAGCCCGTACCGCGTGGTGAAAGAGGGTGTTGTCACCGACGAAATCGTGTTCCTGTCCGCTATTGAAGAAGCCGATCACGTGATCGCGCAGGCTTCGGCGACCATGAACGACCAGAAAGTCCTGATCGACGAACTGGTAGCCGTACGTCACCTGAACGAGTTCACCGTCAAGGCGCCTGAAGAAGTCACCTTGATGGACGTTTCGCCGAAGCAGGTAGTTTCGGTTGCAGCGTCGCTGATTCCGTTCCTCGAGCACGACGACGCCAACCGTGCGTTGATGGGTTCGAACATGCAGCGTCAAGCTGTACCAACCCTGCGCGCTGACAAGCCGCTGGTAGGTACCGGCATGGAGCGTAACGTAGCCCGTGACTCCGGCGTTTGCGTCGTAGCTCGTCGTGGTGGCGTGATCGATTCCGTCGACGCCAGCCGTATCGTGGTTCGAGTTGCTGATGACGAAGTTGAAACCGGCGAAGCCGGTGTCGACATCTACAACCTGACCAAATACACCCGCTCGAACCAGAACACCTGCATCAACCAGCGTCCGCTGGTGAGCAAGGGTGATCGCGTTCAGCGTAGCGACATCATGGCCGACGGCCCGTCCACCGACATGGGTGAGCTGGCACTGGGTCAGAACATGCGCATCGCGTTCATGGCATGGAACGGCTTCAACTTCGAAGACTCCATCTGCCTGTCCGAGCGTGTGGTTCAGGAAGACCGTTTCACCACGATCCACATTCAGGAACTGACCTGTGTGGCCCGTGACACCAAGCTTGGGCCTGAAGAGATCACTGCAGACATCCCGAACGTGGGTGAAGCTGCACTGAACAAACTGGACGAAGCCGGTATCGTTTACGTAGGTGCTGAAGTTGGCGCAGGCGACATCCTGGTCGGTAAGGTCACTCCGAAAGGCGAGACCCAGCTGACTCCGGAAGAAAAACTGCTGCGTGCAATCTTCGGTGAAAAAGCCAGCGACGTTAAAGACACTTCCCTGCGCGTACCTACCGGTACCAAAGGTACTGTCATCGACGTACAGGTCTTCACCCGTGACGGCGTCGAGCGTGATGCTCGTGCACTGTCGATCGAGAAGACTCAGCTCGACGAGATCCGCAAGGATCTGAACGAAGAGTTCCGTATCGTTGAAGGCGCGACTTTCGAACGTCTGCGTTCCGCTCTGGTAGGCCACAAGGCTGAAGGCGGCGCAGGTCTGAAGAAAGGTCAGGACATCACCGACGAAGTGCTCGACGGTCTTGAGCATGGTCAGTGGTTCAAACTGCGCATGGCTGAAGATGCTCTTAACGAGCAACTCGAGAAGGCTCAGGCCTACATCGTTGATCGCCGCCGTCTGCTGGACGACAAGTTCGAAGACAAGAAGCGCAAACTGCAGCAGGGCGATGACCTGGCTCCAGGCGTGCTGAAAATCGTCAAGGTTTACCTGGCAATCCGTCGTCGCATCCAGCCGGGCGACAAGATGGCCGGTCGTCACGGTAACAAAGGTGTGGTCTCTGTGATCATGCCGGTCGAAGACATGCCGCACGATGCCAATGGCACCCCGGTCGACGTCGTCCTCAACCCGCTGGGCGTACCTTCGCGTATGAACGTTGGTCAGATCCTTGAAACCCACCTGGGCCTCGCGGCCAAAGGTCTGGGCGAGAAGATCAACCGGATGGTCGAAGAGCAGCGTAAAGTCGCTGAGCTGCGTACCTTCCTGGACGAGATCTACAACCAGATCGGCGGTCGTAACGAAGATCTGGATAGCTTCTCCGATCAGGAAATCCTGGATCTGGCGAAGAACCTGCGTGGCGGCGTTCCAATGGCCACTCCAGTGTTCGACGGCGCCAAGGAAAGCGAAATCAAGGCCATGCTGAAACTGGCAGACCTGCCGGAAAGCGGCCAGATGCAGCTGACTGACGGCCGTACCGGCAACAAGTTCGAGCGTCCAGTTACCGTTGGCTACATGTACATGCTGAAGCTGAACCACTTGGTAGACGACAAGATGCACGCGCGTTCTACCGGTTCGTACAGCCTGGTTACCCAGCAGCCGCTGGGTGGTAAGGCGCAGTTCGGTGGTCAGCGTTTCGGGGAGATGGAGGTCTGGGCACTGGAAGCATACGGTGCTGCTTACACTCTGCAAGAAATGCTCACAGTGAAGTCGGACGATGTGAACGGCCGTACCAAGATGTACAAAAACATCGTGGATGGCGATCACCGTATGGAGCCGGGCATGCCCGAGTCCTTCAACGTGTTGATCAAGGAAATTCGTTCCCTCGGCATCGATATCGATCTGGAAACCGAATAACACGTGACGCGAATCGAGAGCGGGGCAGGATTGCCCGCTCTCTGCTCCGCCAGGAGGAAAGGCCTTGAAAGACCTACTGAATTTGCTGAAAAACCAGGGTCAAGTCGAAGAGTTCGACGCCATCCGTATCGGATTGGCCTCGCCTGAGATGATCCGCTCATGGTCGTTCGGTGAAGTTAAAAAGCCGGAAACCATCAACTACCGTACGTTCAAACCTGAGCGTGACGGTCTGTTCTGCGCCAAGATCTTTGGCCCGGTAAAGGATTACGAGTGCCTGTGCGGTAAGTACAAGCGCTTGAAGCACCGTGGTGTGATCTGCGAGAAGTGCGGCGTTGAAGTTGCACTGGCCAAGGTTCGTCGTGAGCGCATGGCGCACATCGAACTGGCTTCGCCGGTTGCCCACATCTGGTTCCTGAAATCGCTGCCGTCCCGTATCGGCTTGCTGATGGACATGACCCTGCGTGATATCGAACGCGTTCTCTACTTCGAGAGCTATGTCGTTATCGATCCAGGCATGACCACCCTTGAAAAAGGTCAGCTGCTGAACGACGAGCAGTACTTTGAAGCGCTGGAAGAGTTCGGTGACGATTTCGATGCCCGTATGGGTGCTGAAGCTGTCCGTGAACTGCTGCACGCTATCGACCTGGAACACGAGATTGGCCGTCTGCGTGAAGAAATTCCGCAAACCAACTCGGAAACCAAGATCAAGAAGCTGTCCAAGCGTCTGAAGTTGATGGAAGCCTTCCAGGGTTCCGGCAACCTGCCAGAGTGGATGGTGCTGACCGTTCTGCCGGTTCTGCCGCCAGATCTGCGTCCACTGGTCCCGCTGGACGGCGGTCGTTTCGCGACTTCCGACCTCAACGATCTGTATCGTCGAGTGATCAACCGTAACAACCGTTTGAAGCGCCTGCTGGATCTGTCCGCTCCGGACATCATCGTGCGCAACGAAAAACGTATGTTGCAGGAAGCTGTCGATGCGCTGCTCGACAACGGCCGTCGTGGCCGCGCTATCACCGGTTCGAACAAGCGTCCTCTGAAATCCCTGGCTGACATGATCAAGGGTAAGCAGGGTCGTTTCCGTCAGAACTTGCTCGGTAAGCGTGTTGACTACTCCGGTCGTTCGGTAATTACCGTAGGCCCGACCCTGCGTCTGCATCAGTGCGGTCTGCCGAAGAAGATGGCTCTCGAGCTGTTCAAACCGTTCATTTTCGGCAAGCTGGAAATGCGTGGTCTCGCGACCACCATCAAAGCGGCCAAGAAAATGGTCGAGCGCGAACTGCCAGAGGTTTGGGACGTTCTCGCTGAAGTGATTCGCGAACACCCGGTTCTTCTCAACCGTGCACCGACCCTTCACCGTCTGGGTATCCAGGCGTTTGAACCGGTTCTGATCGAAGGTAAGGCTATCCAGCTGCACCCTCTGGTCTGCGCCGCGTACAACGCCGACTTCGACGGCGACCAAATGGCCGTGCACGTACCGCTGACACTGGAAGCCCAGTTGGAAGCGCGTGCGTTGATGATGTCGACCAACAACATTCTGTCGCCAGCCAACGGTGAGCCAATCATCGTTCCGTCGCAGGACGTTGTATTGGGTCTGTACTACATGACTCGTGAAGCGATCAACGCCAAAGGCGAAGGTCGTGTGTTCGCGGATCTGCAGGAAGTTGACCGTGTGTTCCGTGCCGGCGAAGCCGCACTGCACGCCAAGGTCAAGGTTCGTATCAACGAAACCGTCAACGACCGTGACGGCAACAGCGTAAGCGGCACCCGTATCGTCGACACTACTGTCGGCCGTGCGCTGCTGTTCCAGGTTGTGCCAAAAGGTCTGTCGTACGATGTCGTCAACCTGCCGATGAAGAAAAAGGCGATCTCCAAGCTGATCAACCAGTGCTACCGCGTGGTTGGTTTGAAAGAGACCGTGATCTTCGCTGACCAGTTGATGTACACCGGTTTCGCTTACTCGACCATCTCCGGCGTTTCCATCGGTGTTAACGACTTCGTTATCCCGGACGAGAAAGCCCGCATCATCGGTGCAGCCACCGACGAAGTGAAAGAGATCGAGAGCCAGTACGCCTCCGGCCTGGTAACCCAGGGCGAGAAGTACAACAAAGTGATCGACCTTTGGTCGAAAGCGAACGACGAAGTTTCCAAGGCAATGATGGCCAACCTCTCGAAAGAGAAGGTTATCGACCGTCACGGCGTTGAAGTCGATCAAGAGTCTTTTAACTCGATGTACATGATGGCCGACTCGGGTGCTCGGGGTTCCGCAGCACAGATTCGTCAGCTGGCCGGTATGCGTGGTCTGATGGCCAAGCCGGACGGTTCCATCATTGAAACGCCGATTACTGCGAACTTCCGTGAAGGTTTGAGCGTACTTCAGTACTTCATTTCGACTCACGGTGCTCGTAAAGGTCTGGCGGATACCGCGTTGAAAACTGCGAACTCCGGTTACCTGACTCGTCGTCTGGTAGACGTGGCGCAGGATCTGGTTGTAACCGAGATCGATTGCGGCACCGAACACGGTCTGCTGATGACTCCGCACATTGAAGGCGGTGACGTTGTAGAGCCGTTGGGTGAACGCGTATTGGGTCGTGTTATTGCCCGTGACGTATTCAAGCCAGGTACCGAGGACGTTATCGTTCCGGCCGGTACTCTGGTAGACGAGAAGTGGGTCGAGTTCATCGAGCTGAACAGCATCGACGAAGTGATCGTGCGTTCGCCGATCAGCTGCGAAACCCGCTATGGCATTTGCGCCAAGTGCTACGGCCGTGATCTGGCTCGTGGTCACCAGGTGAACATCGGTGAAGCGGTCGGCGTTATCGCTGCCCAGTCCATCGGTGAGCCGGGTACCCAGCTGACGATGCGTACGTTCCACATCGGTGGTGCGGCAAGCCGTACTTCCGCAGCTGACAGCGTTCAGGTGAAGAATGGCGGTACCGTCCGTCTGCACAACTTGAAGCACGTTGAGCGAGTGGATGGTCACCTGGTTGCTGTGTCCCGTTCCGGTGAGCTGGCCATCGCTGATGACTTCGGTCGTGAGCGCGAGCGTTACAAGCTGCCGTACGGTGCTGTGATTTCGGTTAAAGAAGGTGACAAGGTCGACGCTGGCGCAATCGTGGCCAAGTGGGATCCGCACACTCACCCAATCGTTACCGAAATGAAAGGTACCGTGACCTACGTAGGCATGGAAGAAGGCATCACGATCAAGCGTCAGACTGACGAATTGACCGGTATGACCAACATTGAAGTCCTCGACGCGAAAGATCGTCCAGCTGCGGGCAAAGAAATCCGTCCAGCAGTGAAGATGGTCGACGACAACGGCAAGGATCTGTTGCTGCCAGGCACTGACGTTATCGCTCAGTACTTCCTGCCAGCCAACGCCCTGGTCGGTGTTGCGGACGGTGCGAAGATCGCGATCGGTGATGTTATCGCTCGTATCCCGCAAGAAACTTCGAAGACCCGCGACATCACCGGTGGTCTGCCGCGTGTTGCCGACTTGTTCGAAGCTCGTCGTCCGAAAGAAGCGTCGATTTTGGCTGAAGTCAGCGGCACCATCGCGTTCGGTAAAGAGACCAAAGGCAAGCGCCGTCTGGTTATTACCCCGAACGACGGTACCGATCCGTACGAAGAGCTGATTCCGAAGTGGCGTCACCTGAACGTGTTCGAAGGCGAGCAGGTAAACCGCGGCGAAGTTATCTCCGACGGTCCAAGCGATCCGCACGACATCCTGCGTCTGCTGGGTGTGAGCGCGCTGGCCAAGTACATCGTGAACGAGATCCAGGACGTTTACCGTCTGCAAGGCGTGAAGATCAACGACAAGCACATCGAAACCATTCTGCGTCAGATGCTGCGTAAAGTTGAAATCGCTGAATCCGGCGATTCCAGTTTCATCAAGGGCGACCAGATGGAACTGACTCACGTACTGGTAGAGAACGAGCGTCTGGGCGGCGAAGACAAGTTCGTCTCCAAGTACACTCGCGTTCTGCTGGGTATCACCAAGGCGTCGTTGTCCACCGAATCGTTCATCTCGGCGGCTTCCTTCCAGGAAACCACCCGCGTACTGACCGAAGCGGCAGTCACCGGCAAGCGCGATTACCTGCGCGGCCTGAAAGAAAACGTGGTCGTGGGTCGTCTGATCCCGGCAGGTACCGGCCTGGCATATCACAGCGAGCGCAAGCGTCGTCGTGAAGCAGACAAGCCGTTGCGCGTAAGCGCCAGTGAAGTGGAAGCTGCACTGACCGAAGCGCTGAACTCGAGCGGTAACTGAGTTCTGCGATAAATGAGCGTAAGGCCCTGATCGCTCCGTTCATCGAATCGAGACAATTTGTCGAGGTTCGAAGGGCGGGGAGGTCGGGGCCTTGCCTTGACTGGGGGCAAGATCCTCTTTAGACTCTTGATCCCCTAAATTTGGCGGGAATTCGTTCCTGCCATTTTGCTTTTCTTGCAAGACAATAGCGTCGCAAGACAACAGTGGAGCTAGTAGATGGCAACTATCAACCAGCTGGTACGTCAGCCGCGTAAGCGTATCGTCGAGAAATCCGACGTACCTGCGCTGCAGAACTGCCCGCAACGTCGTGGCGTGTGCACCCGTGTGTACACCACTACGCCGAAAAAACCTAACTCGGCACTGCGTAAAGTATGCCGTGTGCGCCTGACCAACGGTTTCGAGGTTTCCTCGTACATCGGTGGTGAAGGTCACAACCTGCAAGAGCACAGCGTGGTACTGATCCGCGGCGGTCGTGTAAAAGACTTGCCAGGTGTTCGTTACCACACCGTTCGCGGCTCCTTGGATACTTCCGGCGTTAAAGGTCGTAACCAGGGTCGTTCGAAGTACGGTACCAAGCGTCCGAAGTAATCGGCCGTTTTGCAGATTTTCATTTTATTGAGTCGATAAGAGTAAGGTCGGGCACGCATCCATTGGATCTGTCCCGAGCTAACCTGAAGACCGCTTGAGGGCTTATCATGCCAAGACGTCGCGTAGCAGCAAAGCGTGAGATTCTGGACGATCCGAAATACGGAAGCCAGATCCTCGCCAAATTCATGAACCACGTTATGGAAAGCGGCAAGAAAGCCGTTGCCGAGCGTATCGTTTATGGTGCCCTGGAAACCGTTGCGACCCGTAAGGCTGGCACCGATCCCCTGGAACTCTTCGAAAAAGCACTCGACGCCATCGCTCCGCTGGTCGAAGTGAAGTCGCGCCGCGTTGGTGGTGCTACTTACCAGGTTCCGGTCGAGGTTCGTCCTTCCCGTCGTAACGCTCTGGCAATGCGCTGGTTGGTAGACTTCGCCCGTAAGCGTGGCGAGAAGTCTATGGCTCTGCGTTTGGCTGGCGAACTGCTGGATGCTGCTGAAGGTAAAGGTGCTGCTGTTAAGAAGCGTGAAGACGTGCACCGTATGGCTGAAGCCAACAAAGCTTTCTCGCACTACCGCTTCTAATTTTAGCTTCACTAATTTTGCGAGGGCTTTATGGCTCGTACTACTCCGATTAGCCGCTACCGTAACATCGGTATCGTCGCTCACGTGGATGCTGGTAAAACCACCACCACCGAGCGCGTCCTTTTTTACACCGGCAAAAGTCACAAAATGGGCGAGGTGCATGATGGCGCCGCGACCACAGACTGGATGGTGCAGGAGCAGGAGCGTGGTATTACCATTACTTCTGCTGCTATCACCGCCTTCTGGAAAGGTTCCGAGAAGCAGTACAAGGATGAGCATCGCTTCAACGTAATCGATACCCCGGGCCACGTTGACTTCACAATTGAAGTTGAGCGTTCGCTGCGCGTACTCGACGGCGCTGTCGTTGTGTTCTGCGGTACTTCGGGTGTTGAGCCGCAGTCGGAAACCGTATGGCGTCAAGCCAACAAATACGGTGTTCCACGTCTTGTTTACGTAAACAAGATGGACCGTGCTGGCGCCAACTTCCTGCGCGTGATCGGTCAGATCAAGCAGCGTCTGGGTCACACTCCGGTGCCGATCCAGTTGGCCATCGGTTCCGAAGACAACTTCCAGGGTCAGATCGATCTGATCAACATGCAAGCTGTCTACTGGAACGACTCTGACAAAGGTATGGTTCCTGTTCGCAAGGACATTCCTGCTGAGCTCCAAGAGCTGGCTGAAGAGTGGCGCAACAACATGGTTGAAGCTGCTGCTGAAGCCAACGAAGAGCTGATGAACAAGTACCTGGAAGGCGAAGAGCTGTCGATCGAAGAGATCAAAGCTGCTTTGCGTCAGCGTACTATCGCCGGCGAAATCGTTCTGGCTGTTTGCGGTTCTTCGTTCAAGAACAAGGGCGTTCCCCTGGTTCTCGACGCCGTTATCGACTTCCTGCCTGCACCGACCGACATTCCTGCTATCAAGGGTACTGACCCGGATAACGAGGAAATCGAGCTGGAGCGTCATGCAGACGATGCGGAACCGTTCTCGGCTCTGGCGTTCAAGATCGCTACCGACCCATTCGTGGGTACTTTGACCTTCGTCCGCGTTTACTCGGGCGTGTTGAACTCCGGCGACGGCGTGATCAACTCGGTTAAAGGCAAGAAAGAGCGCGTGGGTCGTATGGTGCAAATGCACGCAAACGCCCGTGAAGAGATCAAGGAAGTGCGCGCTGGCGACATCGCGGCCCTGATCGGCATGAAGGACGTCACCACTGGTGAAACCCTCTGCAACGCTGACAAGCCAATCATCCTGGTTCGCATGGACTTCCCGGAGCCGGTTATTTCGGTTGCCGTAGAGCCTAAGACCAAGGATGACCAGGAAAAAATGGGTATCGCTCTGGGCAAACTTGCTCAGGAAGACCCGTCTTTCCGCGTTAAAACTGATGAAGAGACTGGTCAAACGATCATCTCCGGCATGGGCGAGCTGCACCTGGACATCCTGGTTGACCGGATGCGCCGCGAGTTCAACGTCGAAGCCAACATCGGCAAGCCTCAGGTTTCGTATCGTGAGCGCATCACGAAGAACTGTGAAATCGAAGGCAAGTTCGTTCGTCAGTCCGGTGGTCGCGGCCAGTTCGGTCACTGCTGGATTCGTTTTGCTCCTGCTGACGAAGGTCAGGAAGGTCTGCAATTCGTGAACGAAGTTGTAGGTGGTGTGGTTCCTAAGGAATACATCCCGGCTATCCAGAAGGGTATCGAAGAGCAGATGAAGAACGGCGTTGTTGCCGGCTATCCGCTGATCGGCCTGAAGGCTACCGTGTTCGATGGTTCTTACCACGACGTCGACTCCAACGAGATGGCGTTTAAAGTGGCTGCCTCCATGGCGACCAAGCAGCTGGCCCAGAAGGGCGGTGGTGAGTTGCTTGAGCCGATCATGGCTGTAGAGGTTGTTACGCCTGAAGACTATATGGGTGATGTAATGGGCGACCTTAACCGTCGTCGCGGCATGATCCAGGGTATGGAAGACACAGTGTCCGGCAAGGTTATCCGCGCCGAAGTTCCACTGGGTGAGATGTTCGGTTATGCGACCGACGTTCGTTCCATGTCTCAGGGTCGCGCAAGCTACTCTATGGAATTCAAAAAATACGATACGGCTCCGTCGCACATCGTCGAATCCGTAACCAAAAAACAAGGCTGATTCAGCCCCTTTAGGCTAGGAGTTAATTGTCGTGGCTAAAGAAAAATTTGATCGTTCCCTACCGCACGTCAACGTTGGCACCATTGGTCACGTTGACCACGGTAAAACCACTCTGACTGCTGCTCTGACTCGCGTTTGCTCCGAAGTTTTCGGTTCTGCAATCGTTGACTTCGACAAGATCGACAGCGCACCAGAAGAAAAAGCTCGCGGTATCACCATCAATACCGCTCACGTTGAGTACAACTCGACAATTCGTCACTACGCTCACGTTGACTGCCCAGGTCACGCTGACTACGTGAAGAACATGATCACTGGTGCTGCCCAGATGGACGGCGCGATCCTGGTTTGCTCGGCCGCCGATGGTCCGATGCCGCAAACCCGTGAGCACATCCTGCTGTCCCGTCAGGTAGGCGTTCCGTACATCGTGGTCTTCCTGAACAAGGCTGACCTGGTAGACGACGCTGAGCTGCTGGAACTGGTTGAGATGGAAGTTCGCGACCTGCTGTCCACCTATGACTTCCCGGGCGATGACACTCCAATCATCATCGGTTCGGCTCGTATGGCGCTGGAAGGCAAAGACGACAACGAAATGGGCACCACTGCCGTTCGTAAACTGGTTGAAACTCTGGATACCTACATCCCTGAGCCAGTTCGTATGATCGACAAGCCATTCCTGATGCCGATCGAAGACGTGTTCTCGATCTCGGGTCGCGGTACTGTTGTGACTGGTCGTATCGAGCGCGGTATCGTTCGCGTTCAGGATCCACTGGAAATCGTTGGTCTGCGTGACACTACCGTCACCACCTGCACCGGTGTTGAAATGTTCCGCAAACTGCTCGACGAAGGTCGTGCTGGCGAGAACTGCGGCGTTCTGCTGCGTGGCACCAAGCGTGACGACGTTGAGCGTGGTCAGGTTCTGGTTAAGCCGGGTTCGGTTAAGCCGCACACCAAGTTCACCGCAGAAGTTTACGTTCTGAGCAAGGAAGAAGGCGGTCGTCATACTCCGTTCTTCAAAGGCTACCGTCCACAGTTCTACTTCCGTACTACTGACGTGACTGGTAACTGCGAGCTGCCAGAAGGCGTTGAAATGGTAATGCCAGGTGACAACATTCAGATGACTGTTACCCTGATCAAAACCATCGCGATGGAAGACGGTCTGCGTTTCGCTATCCGTGAAGGCGGTCGTACCGTCGGCGCTGGCGTCGTAGCCAAAATCATCGAGTAATTCTCTTTTTAGAGTTTGCTTGATGCTTTGAAAAAGCCCCCGCTCAGCGGGGGCTTTTTTATTGGGTTGACACCTATCTGGGGCGTCTATAGAATTGCGCCTCCTTTTAACGGGCGTATTGCGCTCGGTGGGAATAGCAGCCGGAGTCTGAAATCCAATGCAAAATCAGCAAATCCGTATCAGGTTGAAGGCTTTTGACCATCGCCTGATCGACCAATCAACCCAGGAAATCGTGGAAACCGCGAAACGTACTGGTGCTCAAGTGCGTGGTCCAATTCCACTGCCTACCCGTAAAGAGCGGTTCACCGTTCTGGTTTCCCCGCACGTCAACAAAGACGCGCGTGACCAGTACGAGATCCGCACTCATAAGCGCGTTCTGGACATCGTTCAGCCAACGGATAAAACCGTTGATGCACTTATGAAGCTTGATCTTGCGGCCGGTGTGGAAGTGCAGATCAGCCTCGGCTAAGACTCGGTCTTAGTCGTGTAACGCTCTGAAATGGGCGGCCATAGCGGGTGAAAGCCCCGTACACTCATGAGGTTTACAACATGACTATTGGTGTAGTCGGTCGTAAATGCGGTATGACCCGTATTTTCACCGAAGAAGGTGTCTCCATTCCGGTCACGGTCATTGAGATCGAGCCGAATCGCGTCACCCAGTTCAAAACTGAAGAGACCGATGGCTATCGTGCAGTGCAAGTCACTGTCGGCGAGCGTCGTGCTTCGCGTGTAACAGCAGCTCAGGCTGGCCACTTCGCTAAAGCGAACGTTGCCGCTGGTCGCACTACCATGGAATTCCGCCTTGAAGAAGGCGAGTACCAGGCTGGCGATCTGATCAACGCTGAAATCTTCGCCGCTGGCCAACTGGTTGATGTAACCGGTCAGTCCAAAGGTAAAGGCTTCCAGGGTACGATCAAGCGTTGGAATTTCCGCGGGCAAGATAACACCCACGGTAACTCCGTATCCCACCGCGTCCCAGGCTCTATCGGCCAGTGCCAGACTCCTGGTCGTGTATTCAAGGGCAAGAAAATGTCCGGTCATATGGGCGCTGAGCGCGTGACCGTGCAGTCCCTGGAAGTAGTGCGCGTGGACGCTGAACGCAATCTGTTGTTGGTCAAGGGTGCTGTTCCTGGCGCTACTGGCGGCAACCTGGTTGTACGTCCAGCAGCCAAGGCTCGCGGTTAAGGGGAAGCTGACATGCAATTAAATGTAAATGACGCTCAAGCGATCGAAGTTTCCGAACTGACATTTGGCGGCGAATTCAACGAGACGCTGGTTCACCAAGCAGTCGTGGCCTACATGGCCGGCGGCCGTCAAGGTACCAAGCAGCAAAAGACCCGTTCCGACGTTCGTGGTGGCGGTAAGCGCCCATGGCGTCAGAAAGGTACTGGCCGTGCTCGTGCCGGTACTATCCGTAGCCCAATCTGGCGTGGCGGCGGTACCACTTTTGCAGCACGTCCACAGGATCACTCCCAGAAGCTGAACAAGAAGATGTATCGCGCAGCAATGCGTTCCATCCTTGCTGAGCTGGTGCGTACTGATCGTCTGGTCGTGGTTCAGGATTTCGCTGTTGAAACTCCGAAAACCAAAGATCTGCTGGGCAAGCTGAACAACATGAGCCTGACCGACGTTTTGATCGTGTCGGACGCTGTTGATCAGAACCTGTACCTGGCTGCTCGTAACCTGCCGCACGTAGATGTACGTGACGTCCAAGGTTCCGATCCAGTTAGTCTGATCGCATACGACAAGGTGTTGATCACCGTGTCGGCCGTGAAGAAATTCGAGGAGCTGCTGGGATGAACCAGGAACGCGTATTTAAAGTTCTGCTTGGCCCGCACGTTTCCGAGAAGGCTACGGTTCTGGCAGACAAGAAAGGCCAGTTCGTTTTCAAGGTTGCTACTGACGCAACCAAGCTGGAAATCAAGAAGGCCGTCGAAAGCCTGTTCAGCGTGAAAGTAGAGCGCGTCACTACCCTGAATGTTCTGGGTAAGAGCAAGCGCACTGCTCGCGGTCTGGGCAAGCGTAATGACTGGAAGAAGGCAGTTATCTCCCTTCAGCCAGGCCAAGATCTCGATTTCAGCAGCAGTGCTGAGTAAGGAAGGGGTGCATCATGGCAATCGTTAAATGCAAACCGACTTCCCCTGGCCGCCGTTTTGTGGTCAAGGTGGTCAACCAGGAGCTGCATAAAGGCGCTCCTCACGCACCGCTGCTCGAGAAAAAATCGAAGACTGGTGGTCGTAACAACAATGGCCGTATTACCACGCGTCACATCGGTGGTGGTCATAAGCAGCATTATCGTATGGTCGATTTCCGTCGCAACGACAAAGATGGCATCGTCGCCACTGTCGAGCGTATCGAATACGATCCAAACCGTACTGCTCACATCGCACTGCTCTGCTACGCAGACGGCGAGCGCCGCTACATCATCGCCCCTAAAGGCGTGAGTGCTGGCGACCAGCTGATCGCAGGCGCTCTGGCTCCAATCAAGCCAGGCAACGCTCTGCAACTGCGCAACATTCCAGTGGGTTCTACCGTACACGGCATCGAACTGAAGCCAGGTAAAGGCGCACAGATCGCTCGTTCCGCTGGTGCTTCGGCTCAGCTGATCGCTCGTGAAGGCGTTTACGTTACCCTGCGTCTGCGTTCCGGTGAAATGCGTAAAGTCCTGGCTGAATGCCGTGCGACCCTGGGCGAAGTCTCGAACTCCGAGCACAGCCTGCGTTCGCTGGGTAAAGCTGGTGCCAAGCGCTGGCGTGGCGTTCGCCCAACCGTTCGTGGTGTTGCCATGAACCCGGTTGACCACCCACATGGTGGTGGTGAAGGTCGTACCTCTGGTGGTCGTCATCCGGTATCGCCATGGGGCTTCCCGACTAAGGGCGCGAAGACTCGTGGTAATAAGCGTACCGACAAAATGATCGTCCGTCGTCGCAAGTAAATAGAGGGATACGACAGTGCCACGTTCTCTGAAAAAAGGTCCTTTTATTGATCTTCACCTACTGAAGAAGATCGAAGTGGCGGCGGAAAAGAACGATCGCAAACCAATTAAGACTTGGTCGCGTCGTTCGATGATCCTGCCACAAATGGTCGGTCTGACCATCGCAGTACACAACGGTCGTCAGCACGTCCCAGTTCTCGTTAACGAAGACATGGTCGGCCACAAACTGGGCGAGTTCGCCGGTACCCGCAACTATCGCGGGCACGTGGCTGACAAGAAAGCCAAGCGTTAAGGGGTTAGGAAATGGAAGTAGCCGCTAAGTTGTCGGGCGCTCGAATCTCCGCCCAGAAAGCCCGCTTGGTCGCCGACCAGATCCGCGGGAAGAAGGTGGGCGAAGCGCTCAACTTGTTGGCTTTCAGCAGTAAGAAAGCCGCCGAGATCATGAAGAAAGTGCTGGAGTCGGCCGTAGCCAACGCCGAGCATAACGAAGGCGCAGACGTTGATGACCTGAAGGTCAGCACCGTTTTCGTCAACGAAGGGCGTTCGCTGAAGCGCATCATGCCACGTGCCAAAGGCCGTGCTGATCGCATCGTCAAGCGGTCTTGCCATATCACTGTCAAGGTTGCTGACAAGTAACGGAGTCGAAGAGATGGGTCAGAAAGTACATCCCATTGGCATTCGCCTGGGAATCGTCAAGGAGCACACCTCCGTCTGGTACGCAGACGGTCGGACTTATGCGGACTACTTGTTCGCAGATCTGAAAGTGCGTGAGTATCTCCAAGACAAACTAAAAAGCGCGTCCGTAAGCCGTATCGATATCCATCGTCCGGCCCAAACTGCACGTATCACCATCCACACCGCTCGTCCAGGTATCGTTATCGGGAAGAAAGGTGAAGATGTTGAGAAACTGCGTCAGGACCTGACCAAGCAAATGGGTGTGCCTGTGCACATCAATATCGAAGAGATCCGCAAGCCGGAGCTCGACGGTATGCTGGTTGCGCAGAGCGTAGCTCAGCAGCTGGAGCGTCGTGTAATGTTCCGTCGCGCTATGAAGCGCGCAGTTCAGAACGCCATGCGCATTGGTGCCAAGGGCATCAAAATCCAAGTGAGCGGTCGTCTCGGCGGTGCTGAAATCGCACGTACTGAATGGTATCGCGAAGGTCGTGTGCCATTGCACACCCTGCGTGCCGACATCGACTATGCCAACTACGAAGCTCACACCACTTACGGTGTGATCGGTGTAAAGGTTTGGATCTTCAAAGGCGAAGTAATTGGTGGTCGCCAAGAAGAGCTGAAACCACAAGCACCAGCGCCTCGTAAAAAAGCTGCTAAGTAAGGGGTACGCCAAATGTTGCAACCTAAGCGTACGAAGTTCCGCAAGCAGATGACAGGCCACAACCGTGGTCTGGCTCAGCGCGGTAGCAAAGTCAGCTTCGGCGAGTTCGCGCTGAAGTCTGTAGCTCGTGGTCGTCTCACCGCTCGTCAGATCGAGTCAGCGCGTCGTGCTCTGACCCGTCACGTTAAACGTGGCGGCAAGATCTGGATCCGTGTATTCCCGGACAAGCCTATTTCCAAAAAGCCCCTCGAAGTTCGTATGGGTAAAGGTAAGGGTAGTGTGGAGTACTGGGTTGCCCAGATTCAGCCAGGCAAAGTCCTGTATGAAATCGAGGGTGTTTCTGAAGAGCTGGCGCGTGAGGCTTTTGCCCTGGCTGCTGCAAAGCTGCCGCTCGCCACCGCCTTTGTTAAACGGACGGTGATGTGATGAAAGCGAATGAACTTCGTGAAAAATCCGCACAGCAGCTGAACGAGCAACTGCTCGGCTTGCTGCGCGACCAGTTCAATCTGCGTATGCAGAAAGCAACTGGCCAGTTGGGGCAGTCTCATCTGCTCTCGCAAGTTAAGCGTGACATCGCTCGCGTGAAGACTGTGCTCAACCAGCAGGCAGGTAAGTGATCATGGCTGAAGCCGAAAAAACTGTCCGTACGCTGACTGGCCGTGTTGTCAGCGACAAGATGGACAAAACCATCACCGTATTGATCGAGCGTCGCGTAAAGCACCCGATCTACGGTAAATACGTTAAGCGTTCGACTAAGCTGCACGCGCACGACGAAACCAACCAGTGCCACATCGGCGACAAAGTCACTATTCGTGAAACTCGTCCTATGGCCAAGACCAAGTCTTGGGCGCTGGTTGATGTTCTCGAACGCGCTGTGGAAGTCTAAGGACTAGGGGTCGGAGAAATTATATGATTCAGACTCAATCCATGCTCGATGTGGCCGATAACAGCGGCGCTCGCCGTGTTATGTGCATCAAGGTGCTGGGTGGCTCCCATCGTCGTTACGCTGGTATCGGTGACATCATCAAAGTTACCGTGAAGGAAGCAATTCCTCGCGGTAAAGTGAAAAAAGGCCAAGTGATGACTGCTGTTGTAGTCCGCACTCGTCACGGCGTACGTCGTGCTGATGGCTCCATTATCCGCTTTGATGGCAACGCTGCTGTTCTTCTGAACAACAAGCAAGAGCCGATCGGCACCCGTATCTTTGGGCCAGTGACCCGTGAACTTCGTACTGAGAAGTTCATGAAGATCGTCTCGCTCGCCCCAGAAGTGCTGTAAGGAGATCCGACATGCAAAAGATTCGTCGTGACGACGAGATCATCGTGATCGCCGGCAAAGACAAAGGTAAGCGCGGTAAGGTGCTCAAGGTTCTTGCTAATAACCGTCTGGTTATTAGCGGTTTGAACCTGGTCAAGCGTCATACCAAGCCTAACCCGATGTCGGGCGTGCAAGGCGGTATCGTCGAAAAAGAAGCTCCACTGGACGCTTCTAACGTCGCCATTTTCAACGGCGAAACCAACAAGGCTGACCGCGTTGGTTTCAAAGTAGAAGACGGCAAGAAAATTCGTGTCTTCAAGTCGACCCAAAAAGCGGTTGATGCTTGAACACTGCTAGGTAGAAGACCATGGCACGACTAAAAGAGATTTACTGGAAGGAAATCGCACCGAAGCTTAAGGAAGAACTTAAGCTTTCGAACGTGATGGAAGTTCCACGCGTTACAAAAATCACCCTGAACATGGGTCTGGGCGAAGCTGTTGGTGACAAAAAAGTCATCGAGCATGCTGTTGCTGACCTGGAAAAGATCACCGGCCAAAAAGTCGTTGTGACCTACGCTCGTAAATCCATCGCTGGCTTTAAAGTCCGTGAAGGATGGCCGATCGGCGTCAAGGTGACTCTGCGCCGTGAGCGTATGTATGAGTTCCTGGATCGTCTGCTGTCGATCTCCCTGCCTCGGGTTCGCGACTTCCGCGGCCTGAATGCCAAGTCCTTCGATGGTCGTGGTAACTACAGCATGGGCGTGAAAGAGCAGATCATTTTCCCGGAAATCGACTACGACAAGATCGATGCTCTCCGCGGTCTGGACATTACCCTGACCACCACTGCCAAGAACGATGATGAAGGCCGCGCTCTGCTGCGTGCTTTCAAATTCCCGTTCCGCAACTGATTGGAGTAGGAAAATGGCCAAGAAGAGCATGAAAAACCGTGAGCTGAAGCGTCAGCTCACTGTTGCCAAGTACGCCACCAAGCGTGCAGCGCTGAAAGCTATCATCGTCGATCTGAACGCAAGTCCAGAAGCGCGTTGGGAAGCTACCGTAGCTCTGCAGAAGCAACCACGTGACGCAAGCGCCTCGCGCATGCGTAACCGTTGCCGCCTGACTGGTCGTCCGCACGGCGTTTACCGCAAGTTCGGCCTTGGCCGTAACAAGCTGCGTGAAGCTGCAATGCGTGGTGACGTACCAGGTCTGGTTAAAGCCAGCTGGTAATTGCTGTCAAAGTCTCGATGTTCGGGTTCGCAAGAACCTGACCATCGGTGGCCTTGAATCTGAATCAAGCCCCTTTTGGGGCTTGATTCATTTCTGGGGTGTGTCTAGAATGACCGGCTCGCCTGAGCCCGTGTTTTTCATGCCCGGAAGTTCTCGGCGACAAGTAGTAGCCGCAAGGCTAATTTTTCTGTATTAGGAGCGTCTAGCCCATGAGTATGCAGGACCCGTTAGCGGACATGCTAACTCGAATCCGTAATGCCCAGATGGCTGAAAAGTCTGTCGTAAGCATGCCGTCTTCCACGTTGAAGGTGGCTGTAGCAAAAGTCCTGAAGGACGAAGGTTACATCGCGGATTTTCAGATCACCACCGACGCTAAGCCGTCGTTGTCCATCGAGCTGAAGTACTTCGAAGGCCGTCCGGTTATCGAAGAAGTGAAGCGCGTTAGTCGTCCAGGCCTGCGTCAGTACAAGTCCGTTGAAGATCTGCCGAAAGTTCGTGGCGGTCTTGGCGTGTCTATCGTCTCCACCAACAAAGGTGTGATGACGGATCGTGCTGCGCGCGCTGCCGGTGTCGGCGGCGAAGTTCTTTGCACTGTGTTCTAAGGGGGGATAAGCATGTCTCGCGTCGCTAAGAACCCCGTTAAGCTGCCAGCCGGTGTCGAAGTAAAATTCGCAGGCCAACAGCTTTCGGTGAAGGGTGCCAAGGGTACTCTTGAACTGAACATCCATTCGTCCGTTGAGATCGTTGAAGAAGCTGGTGAGCTGCGTTTCGCTGCTCGCAATGGCGATCAACAAACTCGCGCAATGGCCGGTACCACGCGTGCGTTGGTAAACAACATGGTCCAAGGCGTAAGCCAAGGCTTCGAGCGCAAGCTCCAGCTGGTCGGTGTTGGTTACAAAGCGCAAGCAAAAGGCTCGGTTCTGAACCTGGCCCTTGGCTTCTCGCACCCAGTGGATTACGAACTGCCGGAAGGCATCACCGCTGAGACTCCTAGCCAGACCGATATCCTGATCAAGGGCATCGACAAGCAGCTGGTAGGTCAAGTGGCCGCTGAGATCCGCGACTTCCGTCCACCAGAGCCGTACAAAGGCAAAGGTGTGCGCTACGCGGACGAAGTCGTCCGTCGTAAAGAAGCCAAGAAGAAGTAGGGCATAGCAAATGACCGACAAAAAAGTTACTCGACTGCGTCGCGCTCGCAAAGCACGCCTGAAAATGCACGAACTCGAAGTCGTGCGTCTCTGCGTGTTCCGCTCGTCGCAGCACATCTACGCCCAGGTCATCTCGGCCGACGGCAACAAGGTCCTGGCAAGCGCCTCGACTTTGGATAAAGAACTGCGTGATGGTGCCACTGGCAACATCGACGCGGCCACAAAGGTTGGCCAGCTGGTCGCTACGCGTGCTAAGGCCGCTGGCGTCTCGCAAGTGGCTTTCGACCGCTCTGGCTTCAAGTACCACGGTCGCGTGAAAGCGCTGGCTGATGCTGCTCGTGAAGCTGGGCTGGAGTTCTAAGTTATGTCAAATAACGACCAAAAGCGCGACGAAGGCTACATTGAGAAGCTGGTTCAAGTTAACCGCGTAGCCAAAACCGTTAAAGGCGGCCGTATCTTCACTTTCACCGCGTTGACCGTGGTTGGTGATGGTAAAGGGCGTGTTGGCTTCGGCCGTGGCAAGTCGCGTGAAGTGCCTGCTGCGATCCAGAAGGCAATGGAAGCTGCTCGCCGCAACATGATCCAAGTTGATCTGAACGGCACCACTCTGCAGTACGCAATGAAGTCCGCTCACGGCGCTTCGAAGGTGTACATGCAGCCTGCTTCTGAAGGTACCGGTATCATCGCTGGCGGCGCTATGCGTGCTGTCCTCGAAGTTGCTGGCGTTCAGAACGTTCTGGCCAAGTGCTACGGCTCGACTAACCCGGTAAACGTGGTTCACGCCACTTTCAAAGGTTTGAAAGCAATGCAGTCTCCTGAATCCATTGCCGCCAAGCGTGGCAAAAGCGTCAAGGAGATCTTCTGATCATGGCTACCGTTAAAGTAACGCTGATCAAAAGCATGACCGGCCGCATCCCTAACCACAAATTGTGCGTTAAGGGTCTGGGTCTGCGTCGCATCGGTCACACTGTAGAAGTCCAGGATACTCCCGAGAATCGCGGGATGATCAACAAGGCTTACTACATGCTGCGTGTCGAGGGTTAATCGATGAAACTCAATGATCTGAGTCCAGCGCCGGGTTCCCGTCGCGAAAAGCATCGTCCGGGCCGTGGTATCGGTAGCGGTTTGGGTAAGACTGGTGGCCGTGGTCACAAAGGTCAGACCTCCCGCTCCGGTGGCACCATTGCTCCAGGCTTTGAAGGCGGTCAACAGCCGCTGCATCGTCGCCTGCCGAAGTTCGGTTTCGTTTCCCTGAAAGCCATGGATCGCGCAGAAGTGCGTCTGTCCGAGCTGGCTAAAGTGGAAGGCGACATCGTCACCGTGCAGTCCCTGAAAGATGCCAACGTGATCAACGTCAACGTACAGCGTGTGAAAATCATGCTGTCCGGTGAAGTGACTCGCGCTGTCACTATCGGCAAGGGAATCGGCGCCACCAAAGGTGCGCGTGCGGCTATCGAAGCAGCTGGCGGCAAGTTCGAGGAATAAATGGCTAAGCAAGGTGCTCTCTCTGCGCTCGGCAAAGGCGGTATGTCTGAACTCTGGGCTCGTCTGCGTTTTCTGTTCCTGGCGATTATCGTCTACCGAATAGGCGCACACATCCCGGTTCCAGGTATCAACCCGGACCGACTCGCAGACCTGTTTCGACAGAATGAGGGGACCATTCTTAGCTTGTTCAACATGTTCTCCGGCGGCGCGCTGGAACGGATGAGCATCTTTGCACTGGGGATCATGCCGTACATTTCGGCATCGATCATCATGCAATTGATGACCGCCGTCAGCCCGCAGCTGGAGCAGTTGAAGAAGGAAGGTGAAGCTGGCCGTCGCAAGATCAGCCAGTACACCCGCTACGGCACCGTCGTCCTCGCTCTCGTTCAGGCTATTGGCATGTCCATTGGTCTGGCGGGGCAGGGCGTTGCGTTCACTGGTGACTTTGGCTTCCATTTCGTCGCGGTATCCACGTTTGTGGCTGGTGCGATGTTTATGATGTGGCTGGGTGAGCAGATTACTGAGCGTGGTGTAGGCAACGGTATCTCGATGTTGATTTTTTCGGGTATCGTCGCCGGTCTTCCGAGAGCAATCGGGCAGTCTTTCGAGTCTGCGCGACAGGGTGATATCAACATCTTCGCCTTGGTTGCCATCGGTTTGCTGGCAGTAGCGATTATCGGTTTTGTGGTGTTCATTGAGCGTGGTCAGCGTCGTATTGCTGTTCACTACGCCAAGCGTCAGCAGGGCCGCAAGGTTTTTGCTGCGCAGACAAGCCACTTGCCGCTTAAGGTGAACATGGCCGGTGTTATTCCGGCTATTTTCGCGAGCAGCATTTTGCTGTTCCCGGCTTCGTTGGGTGCCTGGTTCGGTCAGTCTGAAGGTATGGGCTGGTTGCAGGACATCTCGCAGTCGATCGCTCCTGGTCAGCCGTTGAATATTCTGCTGTTTAGTGCAGGGATTATTTTCTTCTGCTTCTTCTATACGGCGTTGATGTTCAATCCGAAAGACGTAGCGGAAAACCTGAAGAAGTCCGGTGCCTTTATTCCGGGCATCCGTCCAGGTGAGCAGTCTGCACGCTATATTGATGGCGTTCTGACCCGCTTGACCATGTTCGGTGCTCTTTACATGACGGCCGTGTGCCTGTTGCCCCAGTTCCTGGTGGTTGCAGCAAACGTTCCGTTCTACCTTGGCGGGACCTCGTTGCTGATCGTGGTCGTGGTTGTGATGGACTTCATGTCCCAAGTACAATCGCACCTCGTTTCGCACCAGTACGAATCCCTGATGAAGAAAGCCAACCTGAAGGGTTACGGCAGCGGCATGTTGCGCTGAGTACCCATAAGGTTCGAGGAGTTGGTGATGAAAGTTCGTGCATCGGTGAAAAAGCTGTGCCGTAACTGCAAGATTATTCGCCGCGAAGGTGTTGTTCGAGTAATTTGCAGCGCGGAACCGCGTCACAAACAGCGCCAAGGCTGAGTGTGATTGTGCTTCAAGCCCGGTAGCTAGTGCGCTACCGGGTTGATTATTTGTTATTACAGCGATATTATCTCGCGCCCTATTTCTTGGCTTCCGGGGCGTAGGTAGCTGTCAATTGGAGTCCCACTGAATGGCCCGTATTGCAGGCGTTAACATTCCAGATAACAAGCATACTGTTATCTCGCTGACCTACATCTATGGTGTTGGTCGCACTACTGCGCAGAAGATCTGTGCAGTGACTGGGGTAAACCCAGCAGCAAAGATCAAAGATCTGAGCGACGAGCAAATTGAACAGCTGCGTGGCGAAGTGGCGAAGTTCACCACTGAAGGTGACCTGCGTCGCGAAATCAACATGAAAATCAAGCGCTTGATGGACCTCGGTTGCTATCGCGGTCTGCGTCATCGTCGTGGTCTTCCAGTACGCGGTCAGCGTACCAAGACCAACGCGCGTACCCGTAAAGGTCCGCGTAAGCCGATCCGCAAGTAATCGCCCCAGCGAATCGACAGGAATTTAATCATGGCAAAACCTGCTGCTCGTCCTCGTAAAAAAGTTAAAAAGACAGTGGTTGATGGCATCGCCCACATCCATGCATCTTTTAACAACACCATCGTGACCATTACCGACCGTCAAGGTAACGCTCTTTCCTGGGCTACCTCCGGTGGTTCGGGTTTCCGCGGTTCCCGCAAGTCCACCCCGTTTGCTGCTCAAGTAGCTGCTGAACGTGCTGGTCAAGCTGCGCTGGAATACGGCCTGAAAAACCTCGACGTTAACGTCAAAGGTCCAGGTCCAGGTCGTGAATCCGCAGTCCGCGCTTTGAACGGCTGTGGCTACAAGATCGCCAGCATCACCGACGTGACGCCAATCCCGCACAACGGGTGCCGTCCGCCGAAGAAGCGCCGCGTGTAATCCAGGAGATTGTAAAGAATGGCTCGTTACATTGGTCCAAAATGCAAACTCGCTCGTCGCGAAGGCACCGATCTCTTCCTGAAGAGCGGCGTGCGCGCGATCGAATCGAAGTGCAACATTGAAGCAGCACCTGGTATCCACGGCCAACGCCGCGGTCGCCAGTCCGATTACGGCACCCAACTGCGTGAAAAGCAGAAGGTCCGTCGTATCTACGGCGTTCTCGAGCGTCAATTCAGCGGCTACTACAAAGAAGCTGCTGGCAAGAAAGGTGCAACCGGTGAAAACCTGCTGCAACTGCTCGAATGCCGTCTGGACAACGTTGTATACCGTATGGGCTTTGGTTCGACTCGTGCCGAATCCCGTCAGCTGGTATCGCACAAGTCGATCAGCGTTAACGGTCAGACCGTAAACGTTCCGTCGTATCAGGTTCGTGCTGGTGACGTGGTTGCAGTTCGCGAGAAAGCAAAAAACCAACTTCGCATTGTCCAAGCTCTCGATCTGTGTGCCCAACGTGGCCGCGTAGAATGGGTAGAAGTAGACACTGAGAAGAAGTCGGGCGTTTTCAAGAACGTTCCTGCTCGCAGTGATCTGTCCGCCGACATCAACGAAAGCCTGATTGTCGAGCTCTACTCCAAGTAAGGGCTAGAAAATAGGTGCATCCATGCAGATTTCGGTAAATGAGTTCCTGACACCCCGCCACATTGATGTGCAGGTTGTCAGTCCAACCCGCGCCAAGATCACTCTCGAGCCTCTCGAGCGTGGTTTTGGCCACACCCTGGGCAACGCGCTGCGACGCATCCTGTTGTCCTCAATGCCCGGCTGCGCAGTAGTCGAGGCCGAGATTGACGGTGTGCTCCACGAGTACAGCGCCATCGAAGGTGTACAGGAAGACGTAATTGAAATCCTGTTGAACCTTAAAGGTCTGGCCATCAAGCTGCACGGTCGTGACGAAGTTACGCTGACCTTGTCGAAGAAGGGTTCGGGGGTGGTTACCGCTGCCGATATTCAGCTGGATCATGATGTCGAGATCGTTAATCCCGATCACGTAATCGCTAACCTGGCGTCTAACGGCGCCCTGAACATGAAGCTCACCGTAGCTCGTGGTCGTGGTTATGAACCAGCCGACTCGCGTCAGAGCGATGAAGACGAAAGCCGCAGCATCGGTCGCTTGCAGCTTGACTCTTCGTTCAGTCCGGTTCGCCGTATCGCATACGTGGTGGAAAACGCCCGTGTCGAGCAGCGTACCAACCTGGACAAGCTGGTTATTGATCTGGAAACCAACGGTACTCTGGATCCTGAAGAGGCTATCCGCCGCGCTGCAACCATTCTGCAACAGCAGTTGGCTGCGTTCGTCGACCTCAAAGGTGACAGTGAGCCAGTGGTTGTCGAGCAGGAAGACGAGATCGATCCGATCCTGCTTCGCCCGGTTGACGATCTGGAACTGACTGTACGTTCGGCTAACTGCCTTAAGGCGGAAAACATCTACTACATCGGCGACCTGATTCAGCGTACCGAAGTAGAGCTGTTGAAGACTCCGAACCTGGGCAAGAAATCCTTGACTGAAATCAAGGACGTTCTGGCCTCCCGCGGTCTGTCCCTCGGCATGCGCCTCGACAACTGGCCGCCTGCAAGTCTTAAGAAGGACGACAAGGCGACTGCCTGATCGTCGTAATCACCGAACGTAGTGTTTGGTAAGGAATGAACCATGCGTCATCGTAAAAGTGGTCGTCACCTGAGCCGCACCAGCTCGCACCGCAAGGCCATGTTCCAAAACATGGCGGTGTCGCTGTTCGAGCACGAGCTGATCAAAACTACTCTGCCAAAAGCCAAAGAACTGCGCCGCGTTGCTGAGCCGCTGATCACTCTGGCCAAGACAGACAGCCTGGCTAACCGCCGTCTGGCTTTCGACCGTACTCGTTCGAAAGCTATCGTTGGTAAGCTCTTCAACGACCTGGGCAAGCGTTACGCTACCCGTGAGGGTGGCTACCTGCGCATCCTCAAGTGCGGTTTCCGCGCTGGCGACAACGCGCCTATGGCGTACGTCGAGTTGGTTGATCGTGCTACTGCTGGCGAAGCTGTATCCGCCGAGTAAGACGACAGTCTGAAACAAAGAACCGGGCCTAGTGCCCGGTTTTTTGTGCGTGTAAGAAAATGATCTGTTCGTACAAGCTTCTGACACTGGCCTGTTGTCACTATGTGCTGGGAAACATAATTAGTAATTATCTATCGATGTCTGCAGGTTAATGAATTTGTGGCTGTCACATGGATGATCAATACTTCCCATCAAGCCGATTAGCCGGCAGTTTCAAGACTGACAGAGGAAGAAGACCGTATGAGCCAGATCAAAACGCTTACGAGCGCCAGTGGCGCACCTGTCGCTGATAATCAGAATTCTCGCTCCGCCGGCCCGCGTGGCCCGCTGCTGCTCGACGATTTTCATTTGCTCGAGAAGCTTGCCCACTTCAACCGTGAAAATATCCCTGAACGCCGCGTGCATGCGAAAGGCTCGGGTGCTTACGGCACGTTCACCGTGACCCGTGATATCACTGAATACACCAGCGCCAAGCTGTTTGAATCCGTCGGCAAGCAAACCCCGACCTTCCTGCGCTTCTCTACGGTGGGTGGCGAACGCGGATCGGCTGACACCGAGCGAGATCCGCGTGGTTTCGCGCTGAAGTTCTACACCGAGGAAGGCAACTGGGACATCGTTGGCAACAACACGCCTGTATTCTTCATCCGTGATCCACTGAAATTCCCTGACTTCATCCACACCCAAAAGCGCCTGCCGCAAAGCAACCTGAAAAGCGCGCAGATGATGTGGGACTTCTGGTCGCATTCGTCTGAAGCGCTGCACCAGGTCACCATTCTGTTCTCCGATCGGGGCATCCCGGACGGCTACCGTCACATGCACGGTTTCGGCAGCCACACCTACAGCCTGATCAGCGCGCAAGGCGAGCGTCACTGGGTCAAATGGCATTACAAGACCAAGCAGGGCATCAAGAACCTCGCACCAGCGGATGCTGCTCGTATTGCCGGTACCGATCCGGATTACGCCCAGCGCGATCTGTTCGAGGCGATTGAACGCGGTGATTTCCCAAAATGGCGCGTGTGCATTCAGATCATGACTGAAGCCCAGGCGGCAGCGCATTACGAGAACCCGTTCGACGTGACCAAAACCTGGTCGCAGAAGGAGTTCCCGTTGATCGAAGTCGGCGAACTGGAACTGAACCGCAACCCGCAGAACTACTTCGCTGAAGTCGAGCAAGCTGCGTTTGGTCCGAGCAACATGGTGCCGGGCGTCGGTCTTTCGCCTGATCGCATGCTGCAAGGTCGTGTGTTTGCGTACGCCGATGCTCACCGCTACCGTGTGGGCACCAATCACCAGCAACTGCCAGTGAATGCGCCACGCAGCCCGGTCAACACTTACCAGCGCGACGGCTCGATGGCGTTTGGCAGCAATGGTGGGGCTGCGCCTAACTACGAGCCAAACAGCTACATCGAATCGCCGAAACAAGCTCCGCATTACGCTGAGCCTGCCCTGGCCCTGAGCGGCGCGGCCGATCGCTACGATCACCGTGAAGACACCGATTACTACAGTCACGCCGGTGCACTCTTCCGCTTGATGAGCGACGAGCAGAAAGCGTTGCTGGTCAGCAACATTGCCGGTGCGATGGGTGGCGTTTCAAGTGATGTGGTTGACCGCCAGTTGCAGCATTTCTACAAAGCCGACCCGGCGTATGGAGAAGCAATCGCAAAGCTGCTCAACGTACAGCTTAACGAAGTCTAAACGAGAAGCAGAACCGCCCTCATTTGGGCGGTTTTTGCGTTATTTAGGCTGGTTTTCTCAGAATATCTTCGCTTTTATTGCGCGAAACGGGTGACCTTCCAGTCAGGTTGGTTCAAACTACAGACTTTCAAGTAGGGAGATGTAGGGCGATGCAAGGCCACCCAGACGTAATCGATTACCTCAACACGTTGCTGACCGGCGAACTGGCCGCGCGTGATCAATATTTCGTTCATTCGCGGATGTATGAGGACTGGGGGTTCACCAAGCTCTACGAGCGAATCAACCACGAGATGGAAGAAGAAGCGGGTCACGCTGATGCATTGATGCGCCGGATTCTGATGCTCGAAGGTACGCCGCGCATGCGTCCGGATGATCTGGATGTCGGCAGTACTGTGCCGGAGATGCTCGAAGCGGATCTGCGTCTCGAATACAAGGTTCGCGCTGCCCTGTGCAAAGGCATTGAACTGTGCGAGCAGCACAAGGACTACGTCAGCCGTGAGATCCTGCGGGTTCAGCTCAACGACACCGAAGAAGATCACACCTACTGGCTGGAAAAGCAGTTGGGCCTGATCAAGCTGATCGGTCTCGAGAACTACCTGCAATCCCACACGTCCTGATTGTAAAAGATACAAAAAAGCCCCTGTCACAGATCAAGTGACAGGGGCTTTTTTATGTCTCGCGTTTAAGCCCGATCGCGGATCAGTAGCGGCTTAAGGTAGTGACCGGTGTGAGATTGCTTCATCTCGGCCACGTCCTCAGGGGTGCCAGTGGCAATGATCTGCCCACCTTTTGAACCGCCCTCAGGCCCGAGATCGACCAGCCAGTCAGCCGTCTTGATCACGTCGAGGTTGTGTTCGATCACCACGACAGTGTTGCCGTGATCGCGCAGACGATGCAGCACGTCGAGCAATTGCTGAATATCCGCGAAGTGCAAACCGGTGGTTGGCTCATCAAGGATGTACAGGGTCTTGCCGGTATCGCGCTTCGACAGTTCGCGAGACAGCTTGACCCGCTGCGCCTCGCCACCAGACAGCGTGGTCGCCGACTGTCCAAGCTTGATGTACGACAGGCCGACATCCATCAATGTTTGCAGCTTGCGCGCCAGCGCCGGCACCGCGTCGAAGAACTCCCGCGCCTCCTCGATGGTCATCTCGAGGGTTTCGTGGATGCTCTTGCCCTTGTATTTGATCTCGAGGGTTTCGCGGTTGTAGCGCTTGCTCTTGCACACGTCGCACGGCACGTAGATGTCCGGCAGAAAGTGCATTTCCACCTTGATCAAGCCATCGCCCTGGCACGCTTCGCAGCGACCGCCCTTGACGTTGAACGAGAAACGCCCCGGGCCGTAACCGCGCGAGCGTGACTCGGGTACGCCGGCAAACAGTTCACGGATCGGCGTGAACAGCCCGGTATACGTCGCAGGGTTGGAGCGCGGTGTACGACCGATCGGGCTCTGGTCGATATCGACGACTTTATCGAGATGCTCCAGGCCTTTAATGCTGTCGTGCGCTGCCGCTTCCAGGGTGGTCGCACCATTGAGCGCCGTGGCGCTCAGCGGGAACAGCGTGTTGTTGATCAGCGTCGACTTGCCCGAGCCGGACACGCCGGTGACGCAAGTCAGCAGACCGATCGGGATGTCCAGATCGACATTGCGCAGGTTATTGCCGCGCGCCCCTTTGAGCGACAGGTTGAGCTTCTTGTTGCGCGGGGTGCGTTTGGCTGGCACTTCGATCTTCACCCGGCCCGACAGGTATTTGCCGGTCAGTGAGTCCGGGTGCGCCATGACTTCAGCCGGCGTACCTTCGGCAACGATTTGCCCGCCATGCACACCGGCGCCCGGGCCGATGTCGACGACATAGTCAGCCAGACGAATCGCGTCTTCATCGTGTTCGACCACAATCACCGTGTTGCCGATATCGCGCAGGTGCTTGAGTGTGCCGAGCAGTCGATCGTTGTCTCGCTGGTGCAAGCCGATGGACGGCTCGTCGAGGATGTACAGAACGCCGACAAGACCGGCACCGATCTGGCTGGCCAGACGAATCCGCTGCGCCTCGCCACCGGACAGCGTGTCGGCGCTGCGATCCAGCGAAAGATAGTCGAGACCGACGTTGACGAGGAACTGCAGACGCTCACGGATTTCCTTGAGAATCTTGTCAGCGATCTCGCCGCGACGGCCGGTCATCTTCAGTTCGCCGAAGTACACGCACGCATCGCCGATCGGCAGGTTGGTCACTGCCGGCAGCGTTTTCTCGCCAACCCAGACATGCCGCGCTTCACGGCGCAGACGAGTGCCACGGCAATCCGGGCAGGACTGGGTGCTGAGGAACTTGGCCAGTTCTTCACGCACGCTCGCCGACTCGGTTTCGCGGTAGCGACGTTCCAGGTTCGGCACGATGCCTTCGAACGGGTGCGAGCGTTTGACGATGTCGCCACGGTCGTTGAGATATTTGAAGTCGACGTTCTGCGAGCCGCTGCCATGCAGGATGAATTTCTGCTGATCGGCGGGCAGTTCGTTGAACGGCACCTCGAGGCTGAACCCATAATGCGAGGCCAGTGAGCCCAACATCTGGAAGTAATATACGTTACGCCTGTCCCAGCCACGTATCGCGCCTTCGGCCAGCGTCAGATCACCGTTGACCAGTCGTTTGATGTCGAAGAATTGCTTCACCCCCAGACCATCGCAGGTCGGGCAGGCGCCGGCCGGGTTGTTGAAGGAAAACAGCTTCGGCTCAAGTTCGCTGATGGCATGGCCACAGATTGGGCAGGCGAAGCGCGCGGAGAAGATCATCTCTTCACCGGGCTCGTCGTCCATCGGCGCAACCAGTGCAATGCCGTCCGCCAGTTTCAGCGCGGTTTCGAAGGATTCGGCCAGACGCTGCTGCAAATCGGCGCGCACTTTGAAGCGGTCGACGATCACGTCAATCGAGTGCTTCTTCTGTTTATCCAGTTTTGGCAGCTCGTCGAGCTCGCAGATGCGGCCGTTGACCCGGGCGCGAACAAAACCTTGCGCGCGTAGCTCTTCGAAGACCGAAAGGTGTTCGCCTTTACGCTCGCGAATCACTGGCGCCAGCAACATCAGTTTGCTGCCTTCGGGCTGAGCCAACACCAGATCAACCATCTGGCTGACGGTCTGCGCCTCCAGTGGAATGTCGTGATCCGGGCAGCGCGGCGTACCGACGCGTGCATAGAGCAAACGCAGGTAGTCGTAGATTTCGGTGATGGTGCCGACCGTGGAGCGCGGGTTGTGCGAGGTCGACTTCTGTTCGATGGAGATTGCCGGCGACAGGCCTTCGATGGTGTCGACGTCGGGTTTTTCCATCATCGACAGGAACTGGCGGGCATAGGCCGACAGCGATTCGACATAGCGGCGCTGACCTTCGGCATACAGCGTATCGAAGGCCAGGGACGACTTGCCGGATCCGGACAGGCCGGTGATGACGATCAGCTTGTCCCGTGGCAGGGTCAGGTCGATGTTCTTCAGGTTGTGGGTACGGGCCCCACGTATCAGGATCTTGTCCAAAGTGGCCTCGCTCGGCGGGCGTCGAAAACGTAGGAGTATACGGGCAAATACTGGATGGATGCACACTATCAAACGAAGGGTTTTTCGCCCTGGATGAAGAGAGTTTCATCTATACGCGTCAAAGCGTCGCGATCTACCCCGTCTTCCGATGGGACTGGTAGAATCGCCGCCGGTTCACACGAGGTTTTTCCATGCACGATCCCCACAGCGAACGCATGAGTGGCAGCGAGACCCGCGCGGCGAGCGGTCTGGCCCTGGTGTTCGCCTTCCGTATGCTGGGCATGTTTATGGTGTTGCCGGTACTGGCGACCTACGGCATGGATCTGGCAGGTGCGAGCCCGGCCCTGATCGGGTTGGCAATCGGCGCCTACGGCTTGACCCAGGCAATTTTCCAGATTCCGTTCGGGATCATTTCCGACCGCATCGGCCGGCGTCCGGTGATTTACCTCGGGCTGATCGTCTTCGCCCTTGGCAGCGTGCTGGCCTCGCAAGCCGATTCGATCTGGGGCGTGATTGCCGGCCGGATCCTGCAAGGTGCCGGCGCCATTTCAGCGGCGGTCATGGCATTGCTTTCCGATCTCACCCGCGAGCAACACCGCACCAAGGCCATGGCGATGATCGGCATGACAATTGGTCTGTCGTTCGCCGTGGCTATGGTCGTGGGGCCTTTGCTGACGCGCGCGTTCGGCTTGTCCGGGTTGTTCCTGGCCACGGGTGGCATGGCATTGGTGGGGATCGTGATCGTGATGTTCATGGTGCCCAAGTCCACTGGACCGCTGACGCACCGTGAGTCCGGCGTGGCGCGTCAGGCGCTGATGCCGACACTCAAACATCCGGACCTGCTGCGGCTCGATCTGGGCATCTTTGTGTTACATGCCATGTTGATGTCGAGCTTCGTTGCATTGCCTCTGGCACTGGTGGAAAAAGCCGGTTTGCCCAAGGAACAGCACTGGTGGGTCTACCTCACCGCGCTGCTGATTTCGTTCTTCGCCATGATCCCGTTCATCATCTATGGCGAGAAGAAACGCAAAATGAAACGAGTTTTGCTTGGCGCCGTCCTGACGCTGATGCTGACTGAGCTATTCTTCTGGCAGTTCGGTGACAGCTTGCGGGCTCTGGTGATCGGTACGGTGGTGTTCTTCACCGCGTTCAATCTGCTGGAGGCTTCATTGCCGTCGCTGATCAGCAAGGTTTCACCGGCGGGCGGGAAGGGCACGGCCATGGGCGTGTATTCCACCAGCCAGTTCCTCGGTTCGGCACTCGGCGGGATACTCGGCGGCTGGCTGTTTCAGCATGGCGGTCTGTCGGTTGTGTTCCTTGGATGCGCGGGTCTGGCTGCCATCTGGCTGGCCTTTGCTGTTACCATGCGTGAACCTCCCTACGTGACGAGCCTGCGCTTGCCGTTGTCGCCCGAGGCGATCCGCGAAGCGGGTCTGGTCGAGCGCCTCAAGGCCCTCGTAGGGGTAACCGATGCAGTGATAGTTGCTGACGAAGCAGCTGTTTACATCAAACTGGACAAAGAATTAGTGGATCGCGACACCCTCGAACGCCTGGTGAACAACCCGGCCGGGGCTGCTTGCGAAGCCTAGGAGAACGTTATGGCCCGTGGGGTTAACAAAGTCATATTGGTCGGCACTTGCGGCCAGGATCCCGAAGTTCGCTACCTGCCTAACGGTAACGCCGTGACCAACCTGAGTCTGGCAACCAGCGAACAGTGGACCGACAAGCAAACCGGTCAGAAGGTCGAGAAGACCGAGTGGCACCGTGTTTCGATGTTCGGCAAGGTTGCCGAAATCGCCGGCGAATACCTGCGTAAAGGTTCGCAGGTTTACATCGAAGGCAAGCTGCAGACCCGCGAGTGGGAAAAAGACGGTATCAAGCGTTACACCACCGAAATCGTGGTCGACATGCAAGGCACCATGCAACTGCTCGGCGGCCGTCCACAACAGGGCGATCAGCAGGGCGGTGGCAACAACTATCAGCAGTCCGCTCCTGCTCCACGTCAGCAGGCTCCGCGTCCGCAGCAGTCGGCTCCGCAGCAGCGTTCGGCCCCAGCTCCACAGCAGGCCGCACCGCAACCGGCTCCGGATTTCGACAGCTTTGATGACGATATTCCGTTTTGATTTGTCCCTGAGCCATCACCTGGCTTAGCTCGAAACCCCCGCATTGCGGGGGTTTCGTCGTTTTGGCGAAACATAAAACCAATCTTCGTGTTGCCGCGCATGCCGGTAAAGTTTGCCGAGGGCTCTTGAACGCCATCGCAAGCCATTCCATGATCGGCCCCGGCGGCTGGAGAACCGGCCGGTCTTCTCAAGAACAGATTGCGCGACGATCAGCGCCCGTTCATTCAAAAAAACAAGAGAAACCAATGAGCAGTAGCAAAAACAAGGAAATCGAGTTTCTGCGGGGGGTGGCCATTCTCATGACCATTTTTGCCCATCTCCCTCAGTTGTTACCGTTCTTCGGTCTGCACCTGTTGAAGGTGTTCAATGTGTATGCGCCGTGGACCGGCGTAGACCTTTTCTTCTGTATCTCTGGTTTCGTCGTCAGCAAGGCCTATCTCGATTACTTCGATAAAAACCGCGAGCAGAACCGCTTTGGCCTTGCGGCCACATCCTTCTGGATCCGGCGTGCCTACCGGCTGCTACCGACAGCTTGGCTATGGGTGCTGATTCCGCTGGCGTTCTCGATTTTTTTCAACCAGTCGAATGCGTTCCAGTCCTGGTACGAGAACCTGCGCAGCTTCACCGCGGTGGCGACGTTTTCCGGCAACCTGGCGAATCAATACGGTGTGCTGCTGGGACCGAATTCCGTGTATTGGAGCCTGGCGCTGGAAGAGCAGTTCTACTTCATCTTTCCATTGTTCCTGCTGTTGGTGACGTCGCCCCGCTGGCGCGTGACTATTCTGCTCTTGCTGATCGCGGCGCAATTTCCGTTCAATCGCGATACCTTCGCAGCCCCTCCCGCACCGATGCTTTTCTCGTTCCGCCTGGACGCGATGATGTGGGGGATTCTGCTTTGCCTGTTCACCCGCACCTCGTTGTACAAGGATATTGAGCCTGTCGGGCTTGGCGGCAGCAGGTTCAAGCGTCTGGCCATCACGTTGTTTCTGCTGTACATGATGGGTGCCATCGCCGGTCAGATGATCATGGCGCCGATTGCCGTCGGTCTGATCGCGATCACGGCGTTGATCATTGTCTGGCTCGCCAGTTATCAGAAGGGCTACATCTACTGCCCGGCGCTGCTCAATGGTCTTTTCCAGTGGCTCGGTTCGCGCTCTTACGCGTTATACGTCGTGCACATCTTTGCCTACCATCTGAGCACCGAGATCTGGACACGCATTGCCGCCAGCAGAGATGTGGAGCTGGGGGCTGCCTTTACGGTAGAACTGCTGCTGACCTCGCTGGTGATCATGGTCGTGTGCAGTGAACTCAATTTCCGCTTCGTCGAAACGCCATTGCGGCGCCGTGGGGCAGAGATCGCCCGGCGCAGAATGGCCGGCGTCGGCGCAACTGAAACGGTCAGGGAAAAACCTCCCGTGAAAACACCGGCCCGCTCGGTGGATATCGCGTAACCCGGCGCAGAAACGAAAAAACCGCAGCGCGCAAACGCTGCGGTTTTTTAGTGTCGGGCAGACATCTGCCGAGCAGGTCAGTCGAGGATCAGATGCGGCAGAAAACGGCTTGAATCTTTAGTGATCAGACTGTTGTCTTCCCGCACACCAATCCCCGCCGCTTGATCGCCAATCACCCAGGAACCGATCAGCGTGTAGCTGTCGCCAAATTTCGGCAGCGGTGCAAATTCCTGCAGGATAAACGGCGCATCAGTGTAGGGGCCGTCCTCCTTGACGGTCAGACCGTCAGCCGTTTGCAGCTCAATGTTGGCGCCTTCGCGGGAGAAGTACGGTTTGCGTACCCAGCCTTTGGGCACTGCATTGGCTGGATTCGGATCAAGATGCGCCGCCAGCAGATTTGGATGGCCCTTGTGCATTTCCCACAGCAACGGCAACGCGCCCTTGTTCGACAGAATCGCCTTCCATGCCGGTTCGAAAAACTGTGTATCGCACTCGGCAATCGCCGCGCCGAACGGCTCGTGGAAGATAAACTCCCAGGCATGCAGCTTGAATAGATGCGGGATCCAGCGATCTTCCAGGTCGACAAAACGACCTTCAGACGTTAAACCGATGTCTTCAATATCGATGTGCCGCGATTCGATGCCGACCTTCTCGGCGATCAAACGCAGGTAATCCGTGGTGCCCTTGTCTTCGACCGAGTCTTTCATTGAGGCAAAATAGAACGGCCGCTTCAGTTGTAACTCGGCGAAGGCCTGATGCAGTTTGGTGTCGATGCTGTTGAACTGATCAGCATGACGCGGCAGTGTGCCGCGCTCGATGCATTGTTCCAGCCAGCCCCACTGGAACGCCGCCGCTTCATAAAGACTGGTTGGCGTGTCGTAGTTGAGCTCCAGCAGCTTCGCCGGGCCGTTGCCGCTGTAGGAAAAGTCCATGCGCCCGTACAGATGCGGATGACCTTCCAGCCAGGATGTGCGGATCATGTCGTAGTACTGCGCCGGGATGCTCAGGCGATCCAGTAGTTCTTCGCTGTGCACCACTCGGTCGACCAGGTCCATGCACATCTCGTGCAGTTCGGTGGTCGGGTCTTCGAGATCGTTTTCGATCTGCGCGAGCGTGAACTGGTAGTACGCGCTTTCGTCCCAGTACGGCTCGTCGTCGATGGTATGAAACATGAAACCGAGGCTCTCGGCGGTCTGTTTCCAGTCGGGGCGTTCGGCGCAGAAAATCTTCTTCATCGTCAGCTGCTCGAACGACCAGAACCAGAACTGCTGCCCCAACCACCCCAGCCGCTACGCGCACTGGACTGGCTGCCGAAGCCGCCGCGTGAGGTCGAAGAAGCCACGTTGACCGGGTTGCTTTTACTGCTTTCGTAATCCGTTTGGCTGCGCGTCGTGGTGTCGGCTCTGCGGTACTGCGTCGAGGTATTGTAGGGCTGGCGCGTTTCGCGATCGCGGTAAACCGTGCGTTCGGCGTTGTTGCTCATCGCGTTGCCGATCAGCCAGCCGGTCAGCCAGCCATTTCCGCCACCGCTGGAGACGTGCGAAGTGCTTTGCACATTCTGCGCCGTTGCATTTCCGGCGGGCATTTGGGCATTAGCGATGGCGTCGAGGTTCTGCGCCGGCTCACCTTCCTTAGGTACTTTGAAACCGCCGAGTTTCGGCACGAAGCGGCCGTCGGAATTCTTCTGACACCAATCGGCGGCAAAGTCCGCATCGCACTTGGCCTTGTCGTTGTACACCGGGGCGATGCGCCGGTGTTCGGTCAGGGCGGCGACGTAGGCGCTGGAGCAGACGTCGGCAGCCACTTCGGCGCCGACACACTGTTCCAGGCTCTGGAAATTGCGCGGTTGATCCGCGGCTGTCACCTGGCCGGAAATGGCCATGGCCACCGAGGCCGCGAGGGACAGCTGAACGTATTTGCTGCGTTTCATCGAAGGCTTCCTGCCGATCAGTTGGACGGTGTCATGCACGCCGCATTGAGCATGCCGACGCTGATCGCGACTGCAGCGACATAAATACCCGAAGCGATTTCACCGTTGGCGATGCGTTGCGAAGTGCCTTTGAGCACCAGACCCGTGGCAAGAAACGCCAGCAGTTGCACGACGGCGGCAATCACCGCCCAGAGCACGAAATCGAGAACATTGACCGAAAATGCAATCACGTTACTCGCCGGAATCGCGAAGCCGATGATCGCGCCGGCCAAGGCGATGGCGGCGGCAACGTTACCGGAGCGAATCAGCTCGAACTCCTTGTGCGGCGTGATACGCGTATAGACGAATTGAAACAGCATGAACAGCAGTACGGCGCCGATGAGGTAGACGACGAAACCGACCAGCGCGGTTTTGTTCAGGGAAACGGCCAGCACTTCCAGCATGTAAAACTTCCTTTTTTAAATGGTGCTCAGATCTGTCGTGTACAGCGAGATGCCGAGCGAGGTGCTCAGGCTGACGGTGCCTTCTTCGTCCTGTTCGACGGAGAACAGCAGCAATTCGCGGCGATCGGTCAGGCCGGTCTCGCGCGCATAAAGCATGGAGTGGTGTTCGATGGTGTAGCTCTCGTCCGGATTGACCACTTGTTCGGTCATCGGTACCAGTTCGGTCTGGCCTTGTTCGGTGCCCCACTCGCGGGTGTACTCGACACCTTCGAGGGTGTAGGTCGGCAGACCGATCGCGCTGTTGGGGCCGGCGAGACGCTGCAGTTCAGCGTCGCTGTTGACCGTCACGTAACTGAGGTAGTTGAACAGGGTGACCGATTCGATCTGATCGTCACCGGTGACGTGGATCTGCAGCCAGAAATCCTCGTCATTCATGTAATAGCGGTGCAGTTTGTTGGACTGGCCGAGGTCGACCCAGCCGTGGCTCCAGATCGCCTGATCAAAGGGCACGCGCACCGTGGTCGAACCGTCGAGCAACAGCGCCAGCGTCGTATCGAACCTGACAGCCTTGCCCTGAGCCATGCCGAGTGGGCCACTGGCAACGGTCGGTATTGGCGCAGCGGTCTGCCAGTTGCTGGTGCCCAGCAAGTCTTTAAACCATCCCATGAGTACGTTCCTTGAAGCGGGTGGAAGTGTTCGTCGGCGAAAAAAGCGTGGCTAGTGTACCGGGCTGAGCGATCAACGACACGCCACAAACCATGCGGGAGCGAGCCTGCTCGCGAAAGCGTCATGTCAGCTGACTCATATGCCGACTGATACTCCGTCTTCGCGAGCAGGCTCGCTCCCACAGGTTTTGTGCAAATGCTTACTGCGCGGACTTTTGCTTCAGACGCTCAAGAATCGCGTTGGCGCTGCCTTCGTTCGGCGTGATGCCGGCGTCGCGCAGTTTGCGTTCCAGGTCGTTGCCGGTCGAAGCGTCAGCCAGTTCGTCGGCAGCGCTCAATTCAGCCGCGCGCTGCTGCTGCTTGGCTTGCAGGCGGTTCAACGTACCGACGGCGGTTTCCAGTTTGCCGTTGGCGCCGCCGCTGGCGATGGAAGCGCTGACCTGGGCTTTCTGCACGCTTTCGCGGGCCTTGGCCATGTCCACTTGCTGGCGCAGGCTCTTGATACGCGACTCGGCTTTGCTGATGTCTTTGCGCATGTTTTCGGCGTAAGTACCGAATTCGTCGCTCTGCTTTTTCTCAACATCCAGCTCGTTGGTCAGGGTCGAAATCGCTTCGGCCACTTCCAGCGCCAGGTCTTCACGGCCGGCGTTCAGCGCCGAGACGGCTTTGGCTTCCAGATCCTTGATCTTGGCGTCGTACTCGCTCACGCGGTCGGCGGCCAGTTTGTGCTTGGCCATGATGGTGACCAGTTCGCGACGAGCGTTCGACAGCGCGCTGTCGGCATCGCGGATTTCCTGATCGAGGATGCGCAGGGCCTGTTGGTCGGCGATTGCTTCGCCGACTTCGTTGGCGCCGCCGCGCAGTGCGGTGAACAACTTGCTCCAGATGGACTGAGTCATTGGATATTCCCTGTTGATTACTTGAAGAAGTGTTCGAAGGCTTCACTGGCGCGCTGCACATTGTCGACAAGGGTTTTCACCTCGGTGACGACGTTGGTCAGGCTCGAGTCGGCGCTGAGGGCACCAAACATGTTGTAAACGGTCTGCCCGTTGGGCATCGACTCGATACCGATCGACGACAGCGGGAACATTTCCCGGCTGCGCAACACGGCGTCGTTGAAGGCCGCTACGTTCGAGATCGAATCGATGTCCACCAGTACGGTGTCGACGATGATCTGCTGGCCGGCCAGGGCGATGTGAATCGGCAGACCGCCGAATTCGTTCATTTCCAGCTTGATGCTGGGTTCGGAGCTCTGGATCAGCGACAGCGTGATCTCTTGCGAAGCCACCTCGTCCAGAGCCTTGAGGGCGTTGAAGAGGCTATCGATGTTCCAGTTGTTGCCTGCGCTCATGTAATTCTCCGACATGAAAGAGCCAGCCAGAATCGGTTGGCGTAGCTGTTGCTCCATTTGCTTGAGCAAGCTTCGGTTTTCGGGAAGCACCCAAGTTTCGTGTTTCACATAACCGGCAGCGGCCAGGCCCGCGCGCATCTGCTTCATATAGAAGCTCGACGGTTTTTTCGCTGACGGTTTCGCGCGCTCTCCCTTCGGACTCTCTGATTTCGCTGTGGGGGAACGGCTGTTCATGGCAATGGCTCGGTTATGAAAATCTCACGCGTGAGCCACACTACAACCAATTCAAAGTGCCATCAATGGCTCACGCGTGAGATTTTTATGACAGACGAAAAAAGGCCCGCAACAGGGCGGGCCGGCTATTTTTGCAGAATATGACTCAGCGATTGGCGGCGAGGAATTCGTCGGTGGAGACCACACTGGCGTAGGCGAATCCCAGCGCCGACATGAAGGCGGCATGGACGTGGGCCGCCGGAACCGTAAGACCATTGAAGTCAAGATCGCGGCTGGCGCAGGCATCGTGAATCACGGTGACGGTATAGCCCAAATCCGCCGCCGCACGGGTAATGCCGTCAACACACATGTGGCTCATGCTGCCGACGACTACCAATTCCTTGATGCCTTGTTCATCAAGGATCGCTTGCAGTTCGGTTTCGCGGAACGAGTTGACGAAGTGCTTGAGTACCACCGGTTCGTCAGCGCGGTTGAGCACTTTCGGATGCAGTTTGGCGCCGTCCGATCCCGGGATGAAAAATGGCGCATCCGCGGAGGTGAATTCATGACGAATGTGCACCACCGAATCGCCGGTCTCGCGGAACGCGGCGATCAGCCGTGCGGCGTTGTCGGCGGCGGCATCAGCACCGGCCAGCGGCCACTTGCCTTGGGGGAAGTAGTCGTTCTGGATATCGACTACGATGAGCGCTTGCTTGGCCATGGGTGTGTCCTCGATGGATTGGCTGGAAGTGGCTTCAGTATTGGTGCTGGCCGACATTTCGTGGATTGGCCGCACCGACAATAGACAGGGGAAAACTGACAATGGGCGCAGAAAGGGCTGCCATCGCTGATCTGGGCGTGCTGATCTATCCCGGCGCGCAGATGGCAGCGGTGCATGGTCTGACTGATCTGTTTGCGGTGGCCAACCGGATTGCCGCCGAACATCAGGCTGCGCAATTGCCGCTGCTGCGAATCAGCCATTGGCAGGTCGAAGGCGATCAGCCGCCGAGGCGTATTTACAACAGCCTCGCGGGGGACAACGGCGCTTTGCTGGCGGTGCTGATTCCGCCATCGATCGGCGGGTTTTCGGCGGCGCAAACCCCGGCCAGCCTGATGCAATGGCTACGGGATAAACATGCACTTGGCGCGACGCTCGGCGGCGTCTGTGTGGGCTCGCTGCTGTTGGCTGAAAGCGGTCTGCTCGACGGCCGCAGCGCCACCACCCACTGGACTTCCGCCAAGGCCTTTGCCGAGCGTTACCCGAAGATCAAACTCAAGGCTGATACGCCGATTGTCGATGACGGCGACCTGATCACCACGGCCGGATTGATGGCCTGGTCGGAACTGGGTTTACGCCTGGTCGATCGCCTGCTCGGGCCGAGCATTGCTACCGCCACTGCGCGATTCCTGGTGATCGAGCACAGCGACAGCGCGAGTGAGTGCGGGAGTAATTTCGCGCCGATTCTGAACCATGGCGACGCGCCGATTCTCAAGGTTCAGCACTGGCTACAAAGCACTGGCGCAACCGATGTTTCGCTGACGGCGATGGCCGAGCGGGCAGGCCTGGAGGAACGCACGTTTCTGCGCCGGTTTCGCGGGGCGACCGGGTTGAAACCCACCGAGTATTGCCAGCACTTGCGGGTGGGCAAGGCGCGGGAAATGCTCGAGTTCACCAATGGCACCATCGATCACATCGCCTGGACGGTCGGATATCAGGATCCGGGGGCGTTTCGCGGGATCTTCAAGAAGATAACCGGGCTGGCGCCGAGTGATTATCGGGCGCGGTTTGGTGTGACCCCAAACCCGAAGTCGACGAATATCTAATGTGGGAGCGAGCCTGCTCGCGAAAGCGGTGGATCTGCGCAATTGCTGTCCGCTGACACGACGCCTTCGCGAGCAGGCTCGCTCCCACATTGAGCGCTTCAGAGGCATAGATCGTGCAATTTGCCGGGGTTTGACGCGCGGTCGTGCAGATTGAAACAGGCGTGGTGCCAGCACGATTCTGGCAAGTTTCTGATTGGACTAGGATTTTCGTAGAGTGGCCGTTGGCCTGATCTCTGCACCTCTCACCGCTACAGTCATCGAACCGATGGAAGGGGGACGCATGACCCCGAAACCCCGCAGGAAAATCGTCGTCGCCCACTCGGTGCGCGCCGACGCACCGCAACATGAAGTACAGACCAACAAGTCTCTGGCGCGATGGCTGGCGCAGATTCTCGGATGCAAATTCGGCGGCAGCTACGACCCGGACAAACACCGCGGCCGTGACCTGTATCTGCTACCGACGCAAACCATCGTCGGCGCCGCCAGCGCTCATCAACTCGGTATCACAGGCCCTGACGATTTGTGGGGTGGCTTTGTCGAGCACGATTTTATTTGCACCAAAGCCATCAGCCACGGCCTGCGCAGTCATCTGGCCCACGCGCCGCAAGGCTGGTCCCCGCTGTTTTCCGAGCGGGTGCGCAATGTCGTGCTCGATGGCCTCAGTGTGTTTGCACTGGCAGATGCGCGGCCCGCCGCCGAGCATCTGCTCTACAGCGGTCCCATTCGCCTGAAGCCGATTCATGCCTGCGCCGGACGCGGCCAGGAAGTGATCAATAGCCTCGACGCCTTCGACGAAGTGCTCGCTCGACCTGAAGCCGCGAAGTTGTTCAGCGAAGGCGTGGTGCTGGAGCAGGACTTGAGCGACGTCGTCACCCACAGCGTCGGCCAGTCATTCATCGGCGATAGAGTGCTGAGTTACTGCGGTGATCAATACTTGACCAAGGATGCCCGCGGCGAAGAGGTTTACGGCGGCTCGAACTTGCTCGTGGTGCAGGGTGGTTACGACGAGCTGCTGACGCTGGATCTGCCTGACGATGTGCGTCTGGCCATCGAGCAGGCGCAGGTTTTCGATAGTGCGGCGAATGAAGCCTATCCACGCTTTTACGCCTCACGACGCAACTATGACATCGCCCAAGGCCTGGACAGCAACGGCAAAACCCGCAGCGGCGTGCTCGAGCAATCCTGGCGTATGGGCGGTGCCAGCAGCGCCGAAGTGGCAGCGCTACAAAGTTTCGTCAATGATCCGGGGATGCGCGCGATCCGCGTGTCTTCGGTGGAAACCTACATCGATCAGCCGCTGCCGGCGGACGCCATCGAGGTCTATCGCGGACCGGCTGAAAACAGTGAATTTCTCCTCAAATACGTAACGGTCAAATCCTATGACGGCTAGAAGCGAAAGCATTCAAATCGACATTGATGATGAACAGATGAGCGGGACCTTTCTCAGTCCCAAATCGAAAGTGCCGGGGGTGTTGTTTGTCCATGGTTGGGGTGGTAGTCAGGAGCGCGACCTTGAGCGCGCCAAAGGCATCGCCGGTCTGGGTTGCGTGTGCCTGACCTTCGACTTGCGCGGACACACCGGCGGCACCGGGATCCCGCTGACCCGCGTTACCCGTGAAGATAACCTGCGTGATTTGCTCGCGGCCTATGACCGCTTGCTCGCGCATCCGGCGCTCGACACCTCGGCGATCGCCGTGGTCGGCACCAGTTATGGCGGTTACCTGGCGGCGATCCTCACCTCGCTGCGCCCGGTGCGCTGGCTGGCGTTGCGGGTGCCGGCGCTGTACCGCGACGAGCAATGGCACACACCCAAGCGTGAGCTTGACAAGGCCGATTTGCGTGATTACCGCAGCACGCTGGTGCGGGCTGACACTAATCGGGCATTGCATGCCTGTTCGCAATTCACCGGCGATGTGTTGCTGGTGGAGTCTGAAACCGACGATTACGTGCCACACGCGGCGATCATGAGTTACCGCGCGGCGTGCCAGCAGACCCATTCACTGACGCACCGGATTATCGATGGCGCCGATCATGCGTTGAGCGAGCCGGTGTCGCAGCAGGCGTACACCTCGATTCTGGTGGACTGGATTACCGAGATGGTCGTGGGTGAGCGGTTGAGCATTATCCAATCCTGAAGATCAAAAGATCGCAGCCTTCGGCAGCTCCTAGATTTGAAATGTATTCTCCCTGTAGGAGCTGCCGAAGGCTGCGATCTTTTGATCTTGATTCTAATGTCTGGGTTTCTTCTCTATTCGCAGTGCCTTGGCCTTGGCCTCAACCACCAGATACATCACGACTGTGATCAACAACGGCAGCAGAAAATAAATCGCCCGATACGCCAACAGTCCCGCCACCAGACTGCCCCGCGAAGCCTCGTGTTGCAGCAATGCCACAAACACCGCCTCCAGCACCCCAAGCCCCGCCGGAATATGCGTAATGACCCCGGCGATCGCACTGATCAACAACACGCCCAGCACCAACGGATAATCCAGTTTGCTCGGCAGCAAGGTGAAAATCACCGCCGCCATCAGCGACCAGTTCAATGCCCCCAACAACAATTGCAGGACCGCCATGCGCAACGACGGCAAATTGATTTCCACGCCGCGAATCGACCACTCGCGACGTTTGGAAAACTGACAGGCCGCGAGATATCCCGCGCCGATCAGCAGTAACAGCACGCCGATGCCTTGCAACGCACTGCTGCTGACTTTCCAGCCTGGCGGCATTGTCACCAGCCCACTGCTGAACACCACGCCAGCAATGGTCATGTAGCCGAACCAATTGGTCGCCAGACTCAAACCGAGAATCTTGGCAATGTTGCCTTTGCTCACGCCAAGGCGCGAATACAGCCGATAACGCATGGCGATGCCGCCGACCCAGGCGCTGAGATTGAGGTTGAACGCATAACTGATGATTCCTACCGGCAGAATCTGTTTCCAGGTCAGGTCCTGACGAATGTAAGTGCGACCGATCAGGTCGAAACTGGCATACACGAGAAAACTCAGCAGGGTCAGGCTGGCGGCGATAATCAATGTGCGCACTTTGAAATCGGCAAGGGTTTGCAGCACCTCGGCCCATTCGATGCGCGTGGCGAACAGCGTCAGCAACACGATCAGCGCGAGGAAAAACAGCAGCGTCAACGGACGCTTCCAGCGGCTCCATTTCGAGTGCGTTGCTGGCCCCGAAGGCTGGGCGGAATGCACCTCGGCATGGTTCATGAACGGTCACCTCGAAACGGCTTGAGCCTTGGTTTGTGCGCCGGTAGCCAACCGGCCATCGCCGGGAAATGCCGCAGAAAGTGGAACACCAGAAAACCCACGGTCATGTGCCAGATACGGCCACGCGGTGACTGGCTGGCGTCCATGGCTTTGCAGTGGTTTTGGCTGAGGTCTTCAAGGCGCTCGAACAAGTGCTGATTGAAGGCGCGGTCGCGGATCAGCACGTTGGCTTCAAGGTTCAGCGACAGGCTCAGCGGGTCGAGATTGCTTGAACCGACGGTGCTCCATTCGTCGTCAACCAGCGCGACTTTACCGTGCAGCGGGCGCTGGCAATATTCGTGGATCTGTACGCCGGCCTTGAGCAAATAATCGTAGGTCATGCGCGCCGCGAGTTTGGCCACCAGCATGTCCGGCTGGCCTTGCAGAATCAGGCGTACCTCCACCCCGCGCCGCGCCGCATTACGGATTTCCCGCAGCAAGCGATAACCGGGGAAGAAGTAGGCGTTGGCGATCACCACGCGGCGTTTGGCGCGGCGCAGTACCTGCAAATACACGTCTTCGATATCGCTGTGGTGCTGGTCGTTGTCGCGGAACACCAGGCGCACCTGACCGTCGTGATCAGTGAAGGCCATCTCGGCGCGACGCTGGCGCCGGCGTTGCCACCAGAAACGTGCGCGTCCGGGGCGACCACTTTGCAGCAGGGCGAAGTGGTGAATGTCGGCGACCGCCGGACCCTGTACTTGCACCGAGTAATCCTGCTTGGCTTCGGGACCGAAATCGGCCAGGTGATCGCCGGAAAAATTGATCCCGCCAATGAACGCGATCAAGCCGTCGACCACCACGATCTTGCGGTGCAAACGGCGGAACCAGTTGGTACGAATGCCCAGGCGTTTCGGCGCCGGGTCGAAGATCTGCAAATGCACTCCGGCCTCGCTCAGCGCGGTGAGATAAGCGGTGGTCAACTCGCCACAACCGAAGCCGTCGAGGCTGACGGTGGTGCGCACGCCGCGCCGGGCGGCATCGATCAGAATCTCCTGCAACTCGGCACCAACCTTGTCTTCGAAAACGATAAAGGTCTCGAGGAGGATCTCACTCTTCGCCGCGCGCATCGCTTCGAAGACTCGCGGGAAAAACTCTTCACCGTTTTCCAGCAGCTCGACACGGTTGTTGCCCTGCCAGCGGTACTCGACATCAACGTGGCCGGGCTCGCGTATCGGCGGGGTGATGGCGATCGGTTCCACGGCGGATTTCTCCAGTGGTGCACTGCTCATAGTTCGATCTCCACCGATAACGGTACATGGTCGGAAAGGTGCGACCAGGGGCGGTTTGCCAGGACTTTCGGCACGCTGGCCTTGAGATTGCGCACGTAAATACGATCGAGGCGCAGCGTCGGCAGCCGCGCCGGAAAACTGCGCGCCGGTTTGCCCTGATGCTCGGCAAACACTTCGCGCAGGCCACAAGGTTTGAGCTGCGCATCGGCGCGCTGGCGCCAGTCGTTGAAATCGCCGGCGACGATCACCGGCGCGTCGTCGGGCAATTCCGCCAGGCGTTTCATGAGCAGATCGAGTTGGGCATTGCGATGACTTTCGCGCAGGCCCAGATGCACGCAGATAGCATGCACTTCGGTGCCGTCACCGGGCAGGCGCAGCACGCAATGCAGCAGGCCTCGGTTCTCGTGGCCGCTGATCGACACATCGAGGTTGTCGTGGCGGATGATCTGGAATTTCGACAGCAGTGCGTTGCCGTGATCGCCCTCCGGGTACACCGCGTTGCGCCCATAAGCGAACTGCGGCCAAAGGCTGTCAGCGAGAAATTCGTACTGCGGCATCGTCGGCCAATTGTTGTAGCGCTTGGGGTGCTGTTCATGGGTGCCGTGGACTTCCTGCAGGAACACCACGTCGGCCGCGACGCTGCGCACCGCTTCGCGCAACTCCGGCAGGATGAAGCGTCGGTTGAGCGCGGTAAAACCCTTGTGAGTGTTGACCGTCAGCACCGTGAAGGTGCGAACCGAAGGCGCGACCACCGATCTTTCATCCGTGAAGCCGACCGGTTCTGGAATGCTCATGGCAGCACTCCTTCGCCAGCCGTCTCGCCGGGGCGGGTGGCGAGGTCTTTATCCAGTTCGAAGCGATGCAGCAGATCTCGTGCGTCGTAGGGCGCGCGGACCTTGATGTCGTTGTCGAAGTAGCAGAACACTTCGCGGGATTTGCGTGCGCGTGGTTTCAGGCGTGGCGCAATCAAATGCGCATCTTTGGGTTGCTCGCCGTGGTGCCAGGCGTCGATGCGCTCGGCCCAGCGCTTGAGGGCCGGCGCGGTGTAGCCGCTGGCGTAGAGCTCTTCGGCGCCGTGCAGGCGCAAATAGACAAAGTCGCTGGTGAGGTCTTCGCGGTACGGCCATTTGTTGGCGGTGTCGGCGATCACCAGCGCGGTGTTGTGGCGTTTCAACAAGCGCACGAACTGCGGATCGATGAAGCTTTCGTTGCGGATTTCCACCGCGTGGCGCAACGGTTTCTTGCGCCAGGCTTTCATGCTCGCCTGGCCGTGCAAGTGCGAGTCATGCTGATGGGCGAGGGTGGCGGCGGCTTCGGTGTCGTGGGGCAGTAGCGCGAGGAAATGTTCGAAGCGCTCGGGTTCGAATTTGAAGTTTGGCGGGAATTGCCAAAGGATCGGGCCAAGTTTTTCCTTGAGTTCCAGCACCCCGGAGGCGAAGAAATTGGCCAGTGGTTTTTCGATCTCGCGCAAGCGACGGATATGGGTGATGAAGCGTGGAGCCTTGACGCTGAAGACGAAGTCGTCGGGTGTTTCGGCGTACCACTGGGCGTAGCGTTCGGGCCGTTGCAAGGCGTAGAACGATCCATTGATTTCGATGCTGTTGACCGCTCGCGACGCGAACTGCAATTCGCGTTTTTGCGCCAGTCCCTTGGGGTAGAAGTCCCCGCGCCACGGTGCGTAGCGCCAGCCGGAAATACCGATGTGAATCGTCGCCATGCCACCCTCCCGTCGAAAGTCCTCGTGTTGCCGGTATCTTTTGATGACTGCGGGCGGTGCGGGAAAGTTTCGACGGTATTACGGACGGTCACGTCTTTAAGGTGAAGATCAAAAGCGCTCCCCCTCACCCCAACCCTCTCCCCCAGAGGGAGCGAGGGGGAAGGGAGCAGATCTTCATGGTTTTCAGGGTTTGAGTTCGACTCCGGATTTGCAAGTCGGTGTACTTCTCGCAGGCAACTCGGTCAGCTCCCTCTCCCTCCGGGAGAGGGCTGGGGTGAGGGTGCTCTTGAACTTGCTGTGCAATTACCGATCAGTTCCTTACAGGTTCAGCCAAGGGAGATCGGAGTTTTGGTCAAGTTCAGGATCGCTATGCTGCTGGGAGCACTGTTGTTTCTCGGCGCCAGTGAAATCGACGCCGCCGCATTACCGGGCATCCCGGCCGCCACCGAAGAAGCGGCCAAACCTGAACCGATTGTGCAGGGTGGTCTGCTCGGTGCGATCAGTTCAAGCATCGACGACGTCCAGGACAAGCTCGATCTCAACGAACACCTGGTCGACGCCTGGCGCCTGCGCGCCGATCGCGCCGCCGATGAAGTCGACAAACTGGTCAACCAGCCGTCGAATCGCTCGGGCTGGAGCGTCGCCGGGGATTTCCTCTTGTTGTCCGGCACTTGGCTCGGCAGTTTCGCGCTGCTCACCGTGCTCGGCAGCCTGTTGACCAAACGCCTGCGTGAGGGTCGCTGGTTGCGCACCCGTCAGCGCAGTCAGGATCTGCTCGGTTACTTGCTGCCGTACACCGTGCCGGCGCTGATCTGTCTGCCGTTGACGTTGTATGTCAGCCATTTTCTGCAAGCCTCGGTCGGACGCGCGCTGGCGCTGTGTCTGGCCTACGCCACCAGCAGCGGCATCTTTTCGACTTCGATGTTGCTGTGCGTGGTGGTGATGTTCAACGTCGGCCATAAACGTCCGGCGGCGCGGATCATTCGTGATTATTGCCCGCGCCCGCTGTTCCTGATCGGCTTCCTCGCTGCTCTCAGCGATGCGCTGACCAGCCCGCAGATCGCCCGTCAATTGGGTGGCAATATCACCAGCAGCATCGCGGTGTTTACCGGGTTGGTCGCCTCGATCATTTTCGGTTTGCTGGTGATTCGCCTGCGTCGCCCGGTGGCACACCTGATCCGCAATCGCTCGCTGAGCCAGCGGCTGAAACAGCCCTCGTTGCAGGAGTCGCTGCGGATTTTTTCCGGGCTGTGGTATTGGCCGATCGTGCTGATGGTGCTGGTCTCTGCGGTCAATCTGATCGGCATCGGCGAGGACAATCAGAAAGCCTTGCGCTGCGCGCTGTTCACCACGGTGCTGCTGATCGGCACGGTGTTCCTCAGCACGATCCTGCAGCATCTGTTCAAGTCACGAAAAGCCGAAGCGATCCAGCGCAGCAGTGCCTACAAGGAGCGTTTTCTCAGCCTGCTGCACGCCTTGCTGAGGATTGTCATCGCCATCGCGTTCATCGATATCCTCGGGCGGATCTGGGGCGTGTCGCTGCTCGATTTTGCCCAGAGCAGCACGGTCGGTCGGGCCATCAGCAACGCGCTGAGCAGCATCGGTCTGATCTTCCTGGTGACGTGGTTACTGTGGGTGGTACTCGACACGGCAATTCAGGAAGCGCTGAAACCACCGGTCAGCAAGCGCGGCGCACGCCAGCCAAGTACGCGGGTAAAAACCATTCTGCCGCTGCTGCGCAACGCGATCAAAATCATCCTTGTGGTGATTTGCGCGATCACTACCATGGCTAACCTGGGAATCAACGTTGCGCCACTGCTGGCCGGTGCCGGGGTGGTCGGTCTGGCCATCGGTTTCGGTTCGCAGCAACTGGTGCAGGACGTGATCACCGGGCTGTTCATCATCATCGAGGACACCCTGTCGATTGGTGATTGGGTGGTGCTCGATTCCGGGCACGCCGGCACGGTCGAGGGGTTGACCATTCGTACCCTGCGTCTGCGCGACGGCAAGGGCTTTGTGCACTCGGTGCCGTTCGGCCAGATCAAGGCTGTGACCAACCAATCGCGGCAGTTTGCCTTTGCGTTTTTCTCGGTGCAGTTCACTTATGACACGGACGTGGATAAAGCCATTGAGCTGATCCGCGAGACCGGTGATTCGATCCGCGAAGACCCGTTCCTCAAGTACAACCTGCAAGGGCCGCTGGATGTGTTTGGCGTCGACAAGATGGATTTGAACGGTGTGGTGCTGACGGCGCAGTTCAGGACGGTGTCGGGTGGGCAATATGCGGTGAGCCGCGCGTTCAACCAGCGCTTGAAGAAGCTTGTGGATAACAGTCCGGTGGTGCATTTCGCGCAGACTTATCCACAGCAGGTTTTGTTGCCGAAGCGCCAGCAGGAGGGGGCTGTGGTGGCGAACGAGGTGCCGCAGGAATCGCGGACTTAACTGCCGGATTTTGAGGTGGGATTACCGACGCCATCGCGAGCAGGCTCACTCCTACATTTTGGAATGCGTTCCCCTGTAGGAGTGAGCCTGCTCGCGATGACGCCAGACCTGCCAACCTCAATGCCGGATCAATTTGCTGCGCACCAGCTCCATGCCGATCTGATCCAGCTCGAGCCAGAACTGCTGCTTGCCGGCAATCTCGGCTGCTACTGGCAAACCATCGCGATACACCAACCGATTGCTCACCAGCGCCGGCACTTTCACCCCCGGCAACAACGTCCCGGCCAGATTCAGCGGATCCACCCCACACACCGCAATCAGACTGCCGTCATGCGGCCGTCGCCGTGCTTCGCGCAGCAGCGGAATCGCTTCGGGCAAGGCAAACTGTTCCCCCGCCAAGCCACTCACAAACCGCCCGCCGCGAATCTCGCCGCGCGCCTCCAGCCGATGAAACGTGCGCAGCAATTCGCGCCAACTCGGCAACCAGTCCGCCTCGCGCTCCAGCAAACGCCAGAACACCACGCCATAGCGCCGCAACAATGTCATCGCGACATGTTCAAGGATTTCGCTGTTATCCACAGCCGCCCCGCGCCGCAGCAATGCCCAACGTCCGGCATCATCCATCCCACCCACAAACGCGCCGCGCCCGCGCCGACTGCTGCGCTGCTGGCGCTTGCTCGCCGGGGTGATCAGCGCGCGCAGGCCGGCGAAGCTGTCGGCGTTCACCAGGCCGGCGCCGACCAGTTCCTGCAAGGCGATTTCCAGCTCGGTGCGCAGCAGGTGCGCTTCATGAATCAGCTCATCGAAAAATAGCGCGCCGTGCTGGCTCAAGGCTTCAAAAACCTTCTGGGTTTTCGGCGAAAGTTCGCTCACCGGCGTCTGTTCGGCCAGCGCACTCCACAGGCCGACCTGACTGCGCGGCAGCAGCACGATAGGCGTGCTGCGCAACGCCGTACCGCTGATTTTTTGCCGGGCACTGAGGCGCGTCCACACCAGTTTGCCGTTGCGGCACAGCTCATCCAGCCAACTTGGCGAATAGTCTTTTAATCGCGCCGGGAGGATATCGCTGTCCCACGCCGAAGCCGCCGCCGCGTAGCCTTCGAACTGGCCGATAATCGCCGGCAACACGGCTCTACCCTGACCGCGAGTAGAAGGCGAGAGATGCTGCCAGTCGAACAGAAACCGCATGAAATCCTGCAGCGCTACCGGTTCGATTTCCCGGCGCAGGCGCTTGACCGTGTAGCGATGAATGCGCGCGAGCAGATGCCGTTCGCACCATTCTTCAACGTTGACCTTGGGCGTGAACTGACCGCGCAGCACATAACCTTCGCGCTCCAGTTGCGCGAGGGCTTGATGGACTTCAGTGGTCGGCAGCGCGAGCGGTTCGGCAATCGCGGATAACGGCAGCGGTCCGAAGGCACCGAGGCGCGCGCGGATCACTTCGATCAGCGCTTCATCGAACGTCCAGGCTTCATCGAACCCCGGTAACGCCTCCAGTTCGTCTTGCAATTTGGCCTGTGGATAAAGCGCTTGCAGACAGGTCAGGCGTTCGCGGGCCAGCCACAAGCCATGCTCGGAGTCGATCTGCAAACGGCAGGCGCGCCCGCTGCGGGCCAGGGTTTCCAGCCATGCGCGCCAGCCTTCATTCGCTTGCACTTCCCCCTCGCTGACGCATGCAAGGCTCATCAGCGCTTCATGCATTTCATCCACAGCGTTCGGCGTCGGCCAGGCTTCTTCGCGCACAGCGGCAATCGCATCGGCATCCAGGGCGCCGAGATCATCGGTCGATTGTGGATCGCTCCAGCGCCGGTTGATCACTGCTTGAGTGCGACGTTCTTCCAGCGGTGCATCGTCGAGAAAAGTGTAGGGCCGCGCGCTGAGAATCTCCGCCGCGAGCGGCGAGGGCGCCGGCAGATCGCGGCTGATCAGACGCACTTCGCCACGCTCCATGCGCCGCAGCAGATTGATCCAGCCTTCGCTGTCCATCGCTTCATGCAGACAATCGTCCAGCGTCTGCTCGATCAACGGGTGCTCGGGGATTTCCCGCTCACCGGCGAGGTTTTCCAGGCAGGCGATCTGATCGGGAAACACGCTGGCAATCAGGTCTTCGCTTTTCATCCGCTGCAATTGCGGCGCAACTTTGCGCCCACCGGTAAAACGCGGCAGCGCCAACGCCACCCCGGCATTCCAGCGCCAGCGCACGCCGAACAGCGGCGCATCGAGTACCGCTTGAATGAGGATGTGCTCGGCGCTGTTGCTGTGCAGGTAGCGCCAGATGTCATCCAGTTCAAAACTGTGGCTGGTGGACAGCGACAACACGATCGCGTCTTCGCTGGCGGCGGCCTGCAATTCGAAGTTGAAGGTGCGGCAGAATCGCTTGCGCAGGGCCAGGCCCCAGGCGCGGTTGATGCGGCTGCCGAACGGCGAGTGAATGATCAGTTGGGTGCCGCCGGATTCGTCGAAAAAGCGCTCCATCAGCAGCGTGTCTTGCGAGGGCAGGGCGCCGAGGGTCTGCCGGGCGGGGGCGAGGTATTCGACCAGTTGTTCGGCGCTGGCGCGGTTGAGGCCGAGGGTGTCGATCAGCCAGTCGAGCGCCGGTTGCAGGTCGCCGGGGCTGGCGCCAAGCAGTTCGTCGAGCTGCGCTTGCAGGCGCGCCACGGCAGCCGACAATTCATCGCTGCGCCCCGGTGCTTCGCCGAGCCAGAATGGAATGGTCGGCGGCTGGCCGTGGGCATCTTCGACCCGTACCTTGCCGGTTTCCACGCGCAGGATCCGATAAGACGTATTGCCGAGCTGGAACACGTCGCCGGCGATGCTTTCCACGGCGAAATCTTCGTTGACGCTGCCGATGTTCAGGCCTTGCGGCTCAAGCATCACGCTGTAATCGGCGTTGTCGGGAATGGTGCCGCCGCTGGTCACGGCAGTCAGTTGCGCGCCACGCCGGCCACGCAAGGTGCGGCTGACGGCGTCGCGATGCAGATAAGCGCTGCGGATGCCCTGTCGGCCGTTGTAGCCTTCGGCGAGCATGCTCAGCAGGGCCTGATAGTGTCTTTCGTCAAGGTCACAGTAAGGCGAAGCTTGGCGGAACATCGCCAGCAAGGCGTCCTCCGGCCATTCCTGACAGCTGACTTCGGCGATGATCTGCTGCGCCAAAACATCCAGCGGCGCAACCGGAATGTGCAGGGTATCGAGTTCGCCACGGCGCACGCAGTCGAGCAGGGCGGTGCATTCGATCAGGTCGTCGCGGGTGGTCGCGAACAATCGACCTTTTGGCGTGCCACCGACCTGGTGCCCGGAGCGACCGACCCGTTGCAGAAAACCGGCAATGGAGCGCGGTGAGGCGATCTGACAGACCAGATCGACTTCGCCGATATCGATGCCCAATTCCAGCGAGGCGGTGGCGATCAACACCTGCAACTCGCCGCGTTTGAGGCGTTGTTCGGCGTCGAGGCGAAACTCCTTGGCCAGACTGCCGTGGTGCGCCGCCACCGCGTGCTTGCCGAGGCGTTCGCTGAGGTGCCGGCTGAGGCGCTCGGCCAGTCGCCGGGTGTTGACGAAAATCAGCGTGGTGCGGTGTTCCCGGGCGAGTTCAGCGAGGCGATCATAGACCAGTTCCCAGACATCGTTGGCCATCACCGCCGACAACGGCACGGGCGGCACCTCGATGCCAAGATCCCTTGGTCGGGCGTGGCCGATATCGATGATCTCGCAGGGGCGCTCATGGCCGACCAGAAATTGCGCCACGGCGTCGACCGGTTTCTGCGTGGCGGAGAGGCCGATGCGGGTCAGCGGTTCGGCGCATAACGCTTGCAGGCGCTCAAGGCTCAGGGCCAAGTGGCTGCCGCGCTTGCCGGCGGCCATTGCGTGGATTTCATCGATGATCACCGTGCGCGTGGTGCCAAGCATTTTTCGCCCCGACTCCGAGCCGAGCAGAACGTAAAGAGATTCTGGAGTGGTCACCAGAATGTGCGGCGCCGATTTGCGCATGGCCGCGCGTTCTTTCTGCGGCGTGTCACCGGTGCGCACGGCGGTGGTGATGTGTACTTCCGGCAGGTTCATCTGCCGCAGTTGTTCGGTGATCCCAGCGAGCGGGTTTTGCAGGTTGATGCGGATGTCGTTCGACAGCGCTTTCAGCGGCGAAACGTAGACCACCAGTGTTTCGTCGGGCAGACCTTCAGGGTTTTCCAGGCCACGGTGGACGAGGTCGTCGAGCACGGCGAGAAATGCGGTGAGGGTTTTTCCGGAACCGGTGGGCGCGGCGATCAGCGTCGAGCGGCGCTGGCGGATCAACGGCCATGCGCGGGCCTGGGCGGCGGTGACCGTCGCGAATGTGTGGCTGAACCAGGCGCTGACGGCGGGGTGAAAGCCTGCCAGGGCCGCGTCCGTGGGGATGGGCAGATTCATGGCTTAAGTTATGCGGGCGCAGGGAGGAAGATGCAAGTACCGCTCAGGATCTTCAGCGTCTGGCAAGGCCTCATCGCTGGCAAGCCAGCTCCCACAAGGATTGCGGTGGTTCACAGAATTTGTGGTCAGCACTGAACCCTGTGGGAGTTGGCTTGCCAGCGAAGGGGCCAGTGGCCATGACCCAAATCCCGGGGATGTTCACTTTACGGATGACGGTTGCGCACTAAACCCGCAAAATGCAACGATTCCGGTAATTATCGACGACGGTTCCACGAGATCCGTCGCTAAAGCCATCGTTCCAATCAGACTGGGCCTGCTGACTCTATGCGAATGCGCCTTATGTTACTGGGCGGCGGAAATGCCCTTGGGCAGGCGCTGATTCGCCTCGGTGCGGAGGAAGACATCGGTTTCCTCGCTCCCCGCCCGCCCGAAAACGGCTGGGATGCCGCGAGCCTGACCCAATTGCTCGACGACACCCGTCCCGATGCGTTGATCAACCTCGCCTACTATTTCGACTGGTTCCAGGCCGAAACCGTCAGCGAAAGTCGCATGGCCGGGCAGGAGCGCGCGGTTGAGCGTCTGGCCGAACTATGCCAGCACCACAACATCGTTCTTGTGCAGCCATCCAGCTATCGGGTGTTCGATGGTTCGCGTGCCACGGCGTACAGCGAAAAAGACGAACCGGTGCCCCTCGGCTTGCGCGGTCAGGCGTTGTGGCGCATCGAACAGAGCGTTCGCGCCACTTGCCCGCAGCATGTACTGCTGCGTTTCGGCTGGCTGCTCGATGACAGTCCGGACGGCACCCTCGGACGTTTCCTCGCCCGCGCCGAACAACCGGAAGAATTGCTCCTGGCCGATGACCGTCGTGGCAACCCGACGCCAGTCGATGATGCCGCGCGAGTGATCATTTCGGTACTCAAGCAACTCGATTGCGCCGCGCCGCTGTGGGGCACTTACCACTACGCCGGCCACGAAGCGACCACACCGCTGGCGCTCGGCCAGGCGATTTTGACCGAAGCGCGCAGCCTGCATGCTTTGGCGATCGAAGCGCCGACCGCTCAGGCCCACGCCGCACGGCCGGACGCTGCCGAGGAGCCGCAACACGCGGTGCTGGCCTGCAAGAAAATTCTGCACACTTTCGGGATCAAGCCGCGCGCCTGGCGTGCTGCACTCCCGGGCTTACTGGATAGGTTCTACCGTCATGGCTAAAGGGACTGTATTAATCACCGGCGGAGCCGGTTTCATTGGCTCGCACCTGACCGATGCCTTGCTCGCTGCCGGGCACTCGGTACGCATCCTCGACGACTTGTCGACCGGCAAGCGCAGCAATCTGCCACTGGATAATCCCCAGGTTGAACTGATTGTCGGTGACGTCGCCGACGCCGCTCTGGTTGCCCGGGCGATGCAAGGTTGCAGCGCTGTCGCCCATCTGGCTGCCGTGGCTTCGGTGCAGGCTTCGGTGGACGATCCGGTGAAGACGCATCAGAGCAACTTCATCGGCACGCTGAACGTCTGCGAAGCCATGCGCCTGGCCGGGGTCAAGCGTGTGGTGTATGCCTCCAGTGCGGCGGTGTACGGCAACAACGGTGAGGGCGAATCGATTGATGAAGACACGCCCAAAGCGCCGCTGACGCCTTACGCCTCGGACAAGTTGGCGGGCGAACACTATTTCGATTTCTATCGCCGTCAGCATACGCTGGAGCCGGTGATTTTCCGCTTCTTCAACATCTTCGGCCCGCGCCAGGATCCGTCCTCGCCGTATTCCGGGGTGATCAGCATCTTCAGCGAACGCGCGCAGAAAGGCCTGCCGATTACCGTGTTCGGTGATGGTGAGCAGACTCGCGATTTCCTCTATGTCGAGGACCTGGTCGATCTGCTGGTGCAGGCAATCGAAAAGCCTGAGGTAGAAGTCGGTGCGGTGAACGTCGGCTGGAATCAGGCGATGAGCCTCAAGCAGATGCTCGGGGCGCTTGAAGCAGTGGTTGGTGAGTTGCCGCCGATCAGCTATGGCCCGGCGCGCTCTGGTGATATCCGCCATTCGCGGGCGAACAATGCTCGCTTGCTGGAGCGCTTCAAGCTGCCAGAGCAGACGCCGATGAGTGTGGGGCTGGCGCGGTTGTTGGGGCGCTCCTGAAAAGCCCCTCACCCTAGCCCTCTCCCAGAGGGAGAGGGGACTGACCGAGGTGTTCTTTCGAGTTACATCGACCTGAAATATCGAGTCGAACTCGGATTTGAAAAGCACAAAAATCGGCTCCCTTTCCCCCTCTCCCTGAGGGAGAGGGCTGGGGTGAGGGGGAAATCCAGCTCACGCCAAAAAATTTCAGGCAGACATGAAAAAGGCGCCCTTTGACAGGCGCCTTTTTCACGGCCGGGATATGTCGCTATCCCTGTGGCGAGGGGATGTTATCCCCCGATCAACTGCGTAATGTCGCCGTCAGTTCTAAGTCTGCTCACCACCAAGCCTCATTCACCACCACGTGAACGTTCGGTAACTCGACTTAGAACTTATAGCCCAAACCGACCATGTAGATGAACGGATCCACATCCACGTTGACCCGTGCGCGAGTGCCCGGTGCAACGGCGTTGTTCTCCACGGTGGCGCGGGTATCGATGTCGATGTAGCGCACTTGGGCGTTGAGCATGATGTTGTCGGTCAACATGTAGTCGGCACCGACCTGCCAGGCCAGACCCCAGGAGTTTTTTGCCTTGAAGTTGCTGAAACCGTTGGCGCTGGCTTCGCTGCCGACGTGCTCGTCATAGATCCAGGTGTAGTTGATGCCACCGCCGACGTAAGGCTGGAACGGCGACTTCGAATCCAGCGGGTAGTACACAACGCTGAGCGTCGGCGGCAAGTGTTTCAGGGTGCCGAGCTTGCCGTTGGCCGCTGGCAGGGCAGTGCCCTTGAGTTTGACGTCATGCTCGAATGGCGTGGCCGCGAGCAGTTCGAGGCCGACGTGATCGGTCAGCATGTAGGCAAAGTTCAGGCCCAGTTGAGTGTCGCTGCTCATGGTCGCCTTGCCGCCCAGGTTGGTGCCGCTCAACGGACCCTGATCGACCTTGACGCTGGAGCTGTCGGCCTTCGGGTTGACGGTGATCGCGCCGGCGCGGATGAGGATGTCACCGGCTTCGTGGGCATGGGCGAGCGGGGCTGCGAGCGCGAGGGCAAACAGCGAGGCGCTGAGCAAGGACTTGTTCATGGGGGCTCCGAAAGGACGTTAAAAATGTTCGATGTCCTATGGTACGAAGCCAACTGATACGGTCTTTTGACTCAGCTCAATGAAACAGTGAAGGGGCAGACTTTTGCGGAACCTTTGCGGGCCCCATCGCTGGCAAGCCAGCTCCCACAGGTTTTGTTGGTGATCACAAAATTTGTGAACGACTCAATCACTGTGGGAGCTGGCTTGCCAGCGATGGGGCCCTTACAAACAGTACAAAACTACCGGGGTTTACTCCGGCAGCTCGTACACATAAATCTTGTCGGCATCCATCTGATACCCGGCATCCGCCAGTTCGCTGCTCGACGCCTTGACCTGCAATGGCCCCTCGACCCAGTACGGCTGATACAGCTCATCAAGCTTCACGCCCAACTCGCTTTTGACATGCACAATCTGGTTCGACGGCGGTGGCGGCACGTGGATGCAGGCGCCGAAATACGGCACCAGCAAAAAGTCTGTGGTGCGCCCTTCTTCGTTGACTTCCAGCGGCACGATGTAGCCCGGCAAGCGAATATTCTGCCCATCGAGTGATTGCACCACCGGCGCATTCGGCATGTCCTGCTTCGCCGCTGGCGCCGCCTCGGCAGATAACGCATCACTCATCTTCGACATGTCATGCAGCGGGGTCATGTTCGGCACTTCCGGCGCGGCGTCCGGCGGGATCATCTCCGACCACGTCAGGTCTTTCGGCGCCGCTGCCCACACGGGCAGGGCGACCAGCAACAGCAGCGCAAGTACGGCGCGGGGCATGGTGAACATCCTCATAAACGGATCGACAGGCCATCGGCCAAGGATTGGCGATAGGCGCGCCAGGCCGGCACGCTGCCCATCAGCAGCGCGGCGGCCAGAATGCCACCGAGCAGCGTCCATTCATACTCGCTCGGCCATGCCAGCGGCAGGAACAAACCGTAATTGGCCTGCACGTAGCCCTGCGCGGCGGCGATGCCGATGTACAGCAAAGCAAGTCCGGCAATCACACCGGTCAACGCCAAAGCAAAGGCTTCCAGCACCAACAGGCTCGCGATATGCCACGGCCGCGCGCCGACCGAACGCAGAATCGCCATCTCGCGGCGCCGTTCGTTGAGGCTGGTGAGAATCGCCGTGAGCATGCCGATCAACCCGGTCAGCACGACGAATAACGACACCACGAACAGCGCTTTTTCAGCAGTGCTCATCAGACTCCACAACTCCTGCAAGGCCACGCCCGGCAGAATCGCCAGCATCGGCTCGCCACGAAATTCGTTGATCTCGCGTTGCAGCGCAAACGTGGAAATCTTGCTGTTGAGGCCAAGCATGAATGCGGTGATCGCTTGTGGCGTCAGGTCCATATTGCGCGCCTGATCAGCGCTGATCCGCCCATTGCCTCGGGCCGGCACGCCGTTGTGCCAGTCGATGTGAATCGCCTCCATGCCACCGAGGCTGATGTGCAGCGTGCGGTCCACCGGAGTGCCAGTGCGCTTGAGAATGCCGACCACGGTAAACGGTTTGTCATCGTGTTTGACCAGACTGATCGCCGCCACGCCGTGGGCCAGCACCAGTTGGTCGCCGAGTTTGTAGTGCAGAGCATCGGCCACTTCTGCGCCGAGCACCACTTCAAACGGATCAGTCGCGAACGGGCGGCCGTCAGCCAGCTCCAGATGCTGCTGGCGACCGTACTGGTAATGCTCGAAATAGGCTTCAGTGGTGCCCATCACGCGATAGCCGCGATGAGAGTCGCCCAGCGACATCGGAATCGCCCACTTCACTTTCGGGTTGCTGGCGAAGTGTTCGAAGCTGTCCCAACGGATGTTGTTGGTGGCGTTGCCGATGCGGAATACCGAGTACAGCAGCAGATTCACCGAGCCGGAGCGCGCGCCGACGATCAGGTCGGTGCCACTGATGGTGCTGGCGAAACTGGCTTTGGCTTCGGTGCGCACGCGCTCGACGGCAAGTAGCAGGCACACCGACAGGGCGATGGCGAAGGCCGTGAGCAATGCGGTGAAGCGGCGGTTGGCCAGGCTGGCCATGGCCAGACGAAACAGATACATCTCAGACCTCGGCAGACGTGGCGGCGCGATTGAGTTCGGCCAGGGACAGGTGACGGTCGAACAGCGGTGCCAGACTCTGGTCATGGCTGACGAACAGCAGACTCGAGCCGGCCTCGCGGCATTCGGCGAACAGCAGGCGGATGAAGTTTTCCCGGGCGTCGTAATCCAGCGCCGAGGTCGGTTCGTCGGCGATCACCAGCTCGGGTTGGCCGATCAACGCTCGCGCGGCGGCGACCCGTTGCTGTTGACCGATCGACAACGAATCGGCGCGACGGCTGAGGATGCTTTCATCCTTCAGGCCCAAGTGGGCGAGGAGGGTGGCAGCGGCTTGGTCGACGCTGCCGTGACGCTGTTTCGCCCGTTGCGCACGCAGCTTGGAAAAGTGACACGGCAGTTCAACGTTCTCGCGCACCGAGAGGAATGGCAGCAAATTGAACTGCTGGAAAATGTAGCCGGTGTGATCGACGCGAAAGGTGTCGCGGGCGCCGGCGGAGAGTTCGGTCAGTTCCTGGCCGAGCAGACGGATGCTGCCGCGACCGGGTTTCTGCACGCCACCGAGCAGGCCGAGCAGGGTGGTCTTGCCGCTGCCGCTGGGGCCTTTGAGGAACAGGGTTTCGCCGGCTTCCAGACGAAACGCCGGGATGTCCAGCAGCGGCGGATGACCGGGCCAGTTGAAGCCCAGGTCGGACAGTTCGATGAGTGCTTGGGTCATGGCACCAGTTTCATGGGTTTTCATAGCCCCTACATTGGATCGCGGTGGATCACAGGGGATTTTCGGTGTGATCAGAATTTCAGGGCAGCAGCCTTGGCCGTCACTTCAGTGCCTTGCTGGCCGCTGGCGCTGATCAGTTGTACCTGAATTTTCTGCGTCGCCGGGAAGGTATTGAAAATGTTCGCCAGATCCAGAGTCTTCAGCGCACCCGGCGTGGCACAGCTGAATTGATAATGCGCGTGGATTTCGCTGTGATCGTGGTGATGCTCGTGACCGTCCTTGTCCGCTTCATCATCGTCATGATCATCGGCATCTGGCTTGTCGCCGAACAACGGGCTCTCCAGTTCCTGGCTGACCACTTTGCAACCGGCAGCGGCGGGCAGGCTGAACAAGGCCAGCGGTTTTTCCAGTTGCGCACGGGCGGCAGCGACTTTGGCCTTGTCGGCATCCGTGGTGGCGACGTGTTCGAAGCCCACGAGGTTCATTGCCGGGCTTTCCAGCTCAAGCTCCAGGGTTTGGCCATCGAGCGCCGCGTTCAGTCGACCGACGCCGTGTTCATGCGCGCCGAGGCTGCCGTGTTCATGGTCGTGATCGTGTTCATGCTCATCGGCCGCGTGGGCGATGGCCAGCGGCAACAGGGCAAACGGCAAAGCGAGCAGCAGACGACGCATGGCGGTCTCCGGGAAGTAAAGTGAAGAGTTTGTTATGTAATCTTATAACGAAAGTGCGCAGAGTTTGCCCGTGCGCTTGGCGTTGCACAAGTCCCGTGGGAGCATGCAGGTCAGAAATGTGCGGGAGCGAACTCAATGTTGCGGATACGCGGAACCGTCGGCGACGTGCCGGTGGACTTGACGGTGGAACTGGATGACAACGACTGGGCGAAGCTCGGTTCGGCGCTGAGTGCGCAGGCACCGATTGCGCAATCTGAAGCGCTCGCGTCAGCTCCGGTGGCAAAACCGCTGAATCAGGACGATGCGTTGTGGCAGGTGGCCAAGGACCTGTTGCGCAAGGCGGGGCAGCTCAGTGGGCCGGATCTGCTTGATCAACTGGAAGGGCTGACCGGCAGCGCGGTGGCGGGCAAGCGCTTGCTGGTGCGTTTGCGCCATAGCGCGGACGTGAAAGTGGTAAGCGGCGGGGATACGCCGCTCTACAGCTGGATCGAATGAACCGCAAAAGATCGCAGCCTGCGGCAGCTCCTACATTGGAATGGAGTACACCCCTGTAGGAGCTGCCGAAGGCTGCGATCTTTTGATCTTAATAAAGCGCAGCAAACATCTTGCGGCGGTACACCGACACCAGCGGGTGATCATTGCCCAGCAGCTCAAACACCTGCAGCAAGGTCTTGTGCGGCAGGCCTTCGCTGTAGCTGCGGTTGCGGATGAACAACTTCAGTAGTGCATCCAGCGCCGCCTCGTATTGCTGACGTGCCAGTTGCTGGATCGCCAGCTGATACACCGCTTCATCGTCCAGCGGATCTTTCGCCAAACGCGCTTTCAGGTCAGCGGCATCCGGCAGATCACGCGCCAGACCGAGGAACTTGATCTGTGCCTTGGCCCCGGCCAGCGCGGCTTTAGGTTCGTCGCTCTTGACCGCATCCAGCACGGTCTGCGCTTCGCCCAGTTCGCCGCGTTCGGTCAGGCAACGCGCATAGAGAATCAGCGCTTTCGCGTTGGTGTTGTCTTCATTGAGCATCACCACCAGCGCCGCCTCGGCGTCGGCGTAACGGCCGTCATCGAACAATGCCTGAGCCTGTTCGAACGGATCGGCTGCGGCCGGTGGTGGCATCTGCACGTGCGGCTCAAGCAGGGCGCGCACGGCGGATTCCGGTTGCGCACCGGCAAAACCGTCGACCGGTTGACCGTCCTTGAACAGCACCACGGTCGGCAGGCTGCGAATACCGAAACGGGCGACGATGTCCTGCTCGATGTCGCAGTTGACCTTGGCCAGCAGCAACTCGCCCTGATAGCTCTCGGCAATCCCTTGCAGCATTGGCATCAACGCCTTGCACGGCGCACACCATTCGGCCCAGAAATCCACCAGCACCGGTTTGTTGAAAGAGGCTTCGATCACCGACTGGTCGAAATCGGCCGTCGTGGCGTCGAAGATGTACGGCGTTTGCTCACTCATGGGGGATCTCGTCAAAGCGTTAATGAACGCACTATAAGCGGTGGCGCAAAAGATCGCAGCCTTCGGCAGCTCCTACAGGTTCAGCGTCCGCCCGCAATGTGGACGACAAAACCGATCACTGTAGGAGCTGCCGAAGGCTGCGATCTTTTAACGATCTCAATCACGCCGCGCATGGTAAAGGCTGACATGCCGAAATTCCTCAGGCTCGGCCAGATCCGGCAACGTCATCGCTTCAAGCATTTCAATTCGCTCATACAACGGATGGCGAAAATCCCGCACCCGCGAATCCGCCACCAACGCTTCTCGCCCACGGCTTAAAAACGCATCAAGCAAGGGCAGATTGGCCCGGTCATACAACACATCCGCCACCAGAATCAGATCAAACCGATCGGCCTCGGCAAAGAAATCCGTCGAATAACTCATCTCTACATTATTCAGTGCGGCATTCGCCCTGCACGCGGAAATCGCCAACGGATCGAGATCGCACGCCACCACTTCCAGCGCCCCGGCCTTGGCCGCCGCGATCCCGGCAATCCCGGAACCGGCGCCGAAATCCAGCACGCGTTTGCCGCGTACCCACTCGGGAAACTCTGCCAGATAACGCGCCACCGCCAGACCGCTGGCCCAGCAGAAACCCCAATAGGGTGGCTCGTGCAGAATTCGCTGAATTTCTTCCTGACTGAATTGGCGATCCATGTTGTCGCCATCGATCAGCCATAGCTGTAGATCAGTGTCCGGCAACGCGCAGACCTTGAGTCTGGCGTCGCCGAGCAATTCACCTAACGCCAATTGCAGGTCGAGCGGTGCATTCATGGTGCTTTGACAAATTGCAGTTGGCCCAACGCCTGAGTGGTCGGCTGGCTGATCGTCTGCGACGGCAAATGCAGGATCAACTGGCCGGACTGACTGGCGCGACCGCGCAGCTCAACCCGTGCACCGGCCGGAAAAGCATCCGGGTTGAAACGTAGGCGGAATGGCAGGATCTGGTTGTTGCCGATCAGACTGGAACTGGCGAGCAATTGTTGTGGGCGATCCTTCTCGTCGATCACCAGCAGCGCCAGTTCGACTTCGGCACCGGCCGGCACGCCTTGCAGGGTGCCACTCAGTTCTCGTTGATAGGCTGGCAGCGGGCCAAGGTCGGCGGCCTCTTTGGCTTTTTTCTGCGCTTGCTGCGGCGCCGGGCCCGGTGTTGGCGGCTGGGGCTTGGGTGCATCGCTGCCACAGGCCACCAGCAGGCTGAAAAGACTGAGCAAAACGAGCGGACGTAACGGCATTGGATGCTCCAGCAAAATGAAATCCATGGATCAAACGATCATGCCGTTCTGTATACCGCAAAGCCTATGGCTTGTCTTGCCACCGGGATGCGCTACCATGGCCCTCCCTTTTTTTGTTGCCAGCCACCATGCACTGTCCCTTCTGCGGTGCCAACGACACCAAGGTCATCGACTCGCGTCTGGTCGCCGAGGGCGAACAGGTGCGCCGCCGGCGTGAATGCCTGGCCTGCGGCGAGCGATTCACGACGTTCGAGACGGCCGAACTGGTGTTGCCGCGCCTGATCAAAACCGACGGCAGCCGCCAACCGTTCGACGAAGAAAAACTCCGCGCCGGTATGCAACGCGCGCTGGAGAAACGTCCGGTGAGCGTCGAGCGTCTCGAATCCTCTCTGGTTCACATCAAGCACAAGCTGCGCGCCACTGGCGAACGCGAGGTCAAATCCCTCGTGGTCGGCGAACTGGTGATGGCCGAATTGCAGAAGCTTGATGAAGTCGCCTACATCCGTTTCGCCTCGGTGTACAAGCGCTTCCAGGACCTCAACGAGTTCCGCGAAGAAATCGACCGCCTCGCCCGCGAACCGGTGAAAGAATGACCACCGCCGCCGAGCAGGCCATCCTCGACGCCCACTTCATGGCGCGTGCGCTGGAACTGGCGCGCAAGGGTCACTACACCACCCATCCCAATCCTCGGGTTGGCTGTGTGGTGGTGCGTGACGGGCAGATTGTCGGCGAAGGCTGGCATGAACGCGCTGGCGAACCACACGCTGAAGTCCACGCGTTGCGCGCTGCCGGTGAGTTGGCCCGAGGCGCCACCGCCTATGTGACGCTCGAACCGTGCAGCCACCATGGACGCACGCCGCCGTGCGCCGATGCGCTGGTGAATGCCGGTGTTGGCCGCGTCGTTGCGGCGATGCGTGATCCCAATCCGCAAGTTGCCGGTCGTGGTTTGCAGCGTCTGGCCGATGCCGGTATCGCCACTGAAAGTGGTGTACTCGAAGCCGAGGCGCGCAAGCTCAATCAAGGTTTTCTGAAGCGCATGGAACACGGCTTGCCGTTTGTGCGGGTCAAGTTGGCCATGAGTCTCGACGGGCGCACGGCGATGGAAAGCGGCGAGAGCCAATGGATCACCGGCCCGGCCGCACGTTCGGCTGTTCAGCGTTTGCGTGCTCAAGCCGCTGTGGTGCTGACCGGTGCCGACACCGTGCTGGCCGACGGCGCACGTTTGACCGTGCGCGCCGACGAGTTGGGGCTGGATGGCGAGCAGACCGCGTTGGCCATGAGCCGACCGCCGCTGCGCGTGCTGATCGACGGGCGCCTGCGGGTGCCGCTGGATGCGCCGTTCTTCAAGGCTGGCCCGGCGTTGGTCGCCACCTGCGTCGCGATCGAAGAGCAATACGCTCACGGCCCTGAATGCCTGATCGTGCCGGGTGATGACGGTCAGGTCGATCTGCATCAATTGCTGATCGAGCTGGCCAATCGTGGCGTCAACGAGGTGCTGGTCGAAGCCGGCCCGCGTCTGGCCGGCGCTTTCGCTCAGCTCGGTCTGGTCGACGAATTCGTGATCTTCATCGCTGGCAAGTTCCTCGGCTCCACGGCGCGTCCGCTGCTGGACTGGCCGCTGGCTTATATGAAGGATGCGCCGGAGCTGAAAATCACTGAAATTCGCGCGGTGGGCGATGACTGGCGAGTCACTGCCATCCCTGTCCTTTCGGCGAGCGTATAATTCCCGGCCATCGCGTTAGCGCTGGCTTAGTTCTCAAGGAGAACCCCATGTTTACCGGCATCATCGAATCCATCGGCAGTATCCGCGCACTGACCCCAAAGGGCGGTGATGTGCGGGTCCACGTCGCTACCGGCAAGCTCGACCTGAGCGACGTCAAACTCGGCGACAGCATCGCGGTCAACGGCGTCTGCCTGACGGCGGTTGAGCTGCCGGGCGACGGCTTTGCCGCCGACGTCAGCCGTGAAACGCTGGATTGCACCGCCATGAATGACCTGAAAAGCGGCAGCCCGGTCAATCTGGAAAAAGCCCTGACCCCGACCACCCGTCTCGGCGGGCATCTGGTCAGCGGCCACGTCGACGGTGTCGGCGAAATCGTCTCGCGCAGCGACAATGCCCGCGCCGTCGAATTTCGTATCCGCGCGCCGAAAGAGCTGGCCAAGTACATCGCCCACAAAGGCTCGATCACCGTCGACGGCACCAGCCTGACCGTGAACGCCGTCGATGGCGCTGAATTCATGCTGACGATCATCCCGCACACCCTGAGCGAAACCATCATGGCGTCCTACAAGCCAGGTCGCCGGGTGAATCTGGAAGTCGATTTGCTCGCGCGTTATCTGGAGCGTCTGCTCCTCGGTGACAAAGCTGCAGAGCCAAGTGCTGGCGGTATTACTGAAAGCTTTCTAGCCCAAAACGGCTACCTCAAATCCTGAAGCTCTAAATTTCGAAAGAAGGGGGGTGCCTTGTGGCGCTCAATAGCATCGAAGAACTGGTTGAAGACATCCGCCAAGGCAAGATGGTCATCCTCATGGATGACGAAGACCGCGAGAACGAAGGCGACCTGATCATGGCCGCCGAATGCTGCAAGGCCGAGCACATCAACTTCATGGCCAAGCACGCCCGTGGCCTGATCTGCATGCCGATGAGCCGTGAGCGCTGCGAACTGTTGAAGCTGCCGCTGATGGCGCCGCGCAATGGCTCCGGTTTCGGCACCAAGTTCACTGTTTCGATCGAAGCCGCTGAAGGCGTGACCACCGGCATCTCCGCCGCTGACCGTGCGCGCACCGTGCAAGCGGCTGCCGCCAAGGACGCCAAGGCTGAAGACATCGTCAGCCCGGGCCACATCTTCCCGCTGATGGCCCAGGCCGGCGGCACCCTCGCTCGCGCCGGTCACACCGAAGCCGCTTGCGACCTCGCGCGCATGGCCGGTTTCGAGCCGAGCGGGGTGATCTGCGAAGTGATGAACGACGACGGCACCATGTCCCGTCGTGCTGAACTGGAAGCGTTTGCCGCCGAACACAACATCAAGATCGGCACCATCGCCGACCTGATTCACTACCGGATGATCCATGAACGTACCGTTCAGCGGATTGCCGAGCAGCCACTGGACAGCGAACTGGGCCAATTCAACCTGGTGACCTATCGTGATTCGGTGGAAGGCGATGTGCACATGGCCCTCACGTTGGGCACTGTTTGCGCCGAAGAACCGACTCTGGTTCGCGTGCACAACATGGACCCGCTGCGCGACCTGCTGATGGTCAAGCAGCCGGGCCGCTGGAGCCTGCGCGCCGCGATGGCTGCGGTTGCCGAGGCGGGCAGCGGTGTGGTGCTGTTGCTCGGTCACCCGCTCGATGGCGATGTGTTGCTGGCGCATATCCGTGAAACCGGCGATCAGGCAGCGCCGAAAAAACCGACGACTTACAGCATCGTCGGTGCCGGTTCGCAGATCCTGCGTGACCTTGGTGTACGCAAAATGCGCTTGATGTCTGCGCCAATGAAATTTAATGCGATATCCGGTTTCGATCTGGAAGTTGTAGAATACGTGCCCTCCGAATAATGACCGGTTGTTTCCGGACCCGAATTCGCGGCAAATAAATCACTGAGGGACGCGTAGCAGACGCGTCCCGGCTCTTTAAGAGAACTGACGAATGACCCTGAAGACCATCGAAGGTACCTTCATCGCCCCTAAAGGCCACTACGCTTTGGTAGTGGGCCGTTTCAACAGCTTCGTGGTTGAAAGCCTGGTCAGCGGTGCAGTTGATGCCCTGGTTCGCCACGGCGTGAGCGAAAGCGACATCACCATCATCCGCGCTCCTGGCGCCTTCGAAATCCCTCTGGTTGCGCAGAAAGTCGCCCAGAAAGGTGAATTCGCCGCCATCATCGCCCTCGGCGCGGTCATTCGTGGCGGTACTCCGCATTTCGAATACGTGGCAGGCGAGTGCACCAAGGGTCTGGCCCAAGTGTCCATGGAGTTCGGTGTTCCGGTCGCTTTCGGCGTCCTGACCGTTGATTCCATCGAGCAAGCCATCGAACGTTCCGGCACCAAGGCCGGTAACAAAGGTGCCGAAGCTGCCCTGTCCGCTCTGGAAATGGTCAGCCTGCTGGCGCAGTTGGAGGCCAAGTGATTAGCGACGAAAGCGATCGTTTCAACCCGCGCGAGCCGCGCCCAACCGACGCCGGCAAGCCTTCGAAAAGTGAAAAGCGCCGCGCTGCCCGTCAGTTGGCGACGCAAGCGTTGTACCAGCGCCACATGGCGAGTACTTCGCTGAACGAAATCGAAGCGCAGTTCCGCGTCGATAACGATTTCACCTTCGCCGATGCCAGCTACTTCCACGACATCCTGCACGGTGTTCCGGCCAGTCTGACCGAGATCGACACTGCGTTGGCGCCGTGCCTGGACCTGACCATCGAAGAGCTCGACCCGGTTGAACTGTGCGTACTGCGCCTGTCGACCTGGGAACTGCTCAAGCGCGTCGACGTGCCGTACCGTGTTGTGATCAACGAAGGGATCGAACTGGCGAAAGTCTACGGTTCCACCGACGGTCACAAGTTCGTCAACGGTGTGCTCGACAAGCTGGCCCCGCGCCTGCGTGAAGCTGAAGTGAAGGCGTTCAAGCGCTGAAACGCGCTTGATACTTCAATGGGCGAGTTTGAGCTGATCCGTAACTTCTTCGCCGCCGCGCCTTGTGCGCAGGGCGGCGAAGGCGTTGCTCTGGGGATCGGCGATGACTGCGCCTTGCTCGCTGTTCCCCCTGGGGAGCAGTTGGCGATCTCTACCGATACGCTGGTGGCCGGTGTGCATTTCGCCGACCCCTGCGATCCGTTTCTGCTCGGTCAGCGCTCGCTGGCCGTTGCGGTCAGCGATCTGGCCGCCATGGGCGCCACGCCCGTTGCCTTTACCCTTGCCCTGACTGTACCGACGGTGACTGCCGATTGGCTGCAAGCCTATGCCCGCGGTTTGAACCGCATGGCGCGGAGCTGCGGCGTTGCGCTGGTCGGCGGCGATACCACGCGCGGGCCGTTGAGTCTGACAGTAACGGTGTTGGGTCGAGTGCCGGCGGGTCAGGCGTTGACCCGCAGCGGCGCGCAACCGGGCGACTTGCTCTGTGTCGGCGGTGAGTTGGGCAATGCGGCCGGCGCTTTGCCGCTGGTGTTGGGTCAGCGTGATGCCGAGCCTGATATCGCCCAGCCGCTGCTCGATCATTACTGGTCGCCACAACCGCAACTGGCCCTTGGTCAGGCCCTGCGTGGCAAAGCTACCTCAGCGCTGGATATCTCTGATGGTCTGCTCGCCGATTGCGGCCATATTGCGCTGGCATCGAAGGTGCGGCTTGAGATTGAACGCGAGCGCGTACCGCTGTCGGATGCATTAGTGGCGTTTCTCGGTCAGCGCGGCGCCGAGCGTGCAGCGCTGAGCGGCGGCGATGATTACGTGCTGGCGTTCACCCTACCGTCCGTCGAGTTGCCGGCGCTGCTGGCCAATGGCTGGCCGATCCACGTGATCGGTCGTGTGTCAGAAGGTCAGGGCGTGGTCCTGCTGGATCGCGAAGGGCACGACATCACCCCGCAAATCCGGGGCTATCAACATTTTCAGGAGACACCGTGACAGATCACCCGAAACAGGTTCCGGCCGAATTCGTTCCGCCGTCGGTCTGGCGCAATCCCTGGCATTTTCTCGCGTTCGGCTTTGGTTCCGGCACCTTGCCGAAAGCCCCGGGCACGTGGGGCTCGTTAGTTGCGCTACCCTTTATTCCGTTGTGGCAGATGTTGCCCGACTGGGGTTACTGGCTGATGCTTGGGATCACCATGCTGTTCGGCTTCTGGCTGTGCGGCAAGGTCGCCGACGATCTGCGGGTACACGACCACGAAGGTATCGTCTGGGACGAAATGGTCGGGATGTGGATCACCCTGTGGCTGGTGCCGGAAGGCTGGTACTGGTTGCTCGCGGGTTTTCTGGTGTTCCGCTTCTTCGACATTCTCAAGCCGTGGCCGATTCGCTGGATCGACCGACATGTTCACGGCGGCGTCGGGATCATGCTCGATGACGTGCTGGCGGGGGTATTTGCCTGGCTGGCCATGCAGGGACTGGTGTGGGTTTTCGCCTGATTCCAAGGGATATCAGGGGCAAGTGAGGGGACTAGGGATGGCTCGACGCTGGTTGGCGTTAGTGGTTTTGGCTTTGCTGGGCACCGTGGCCGGTGCGCAGGAAGCTGCGCCGACGCCGGCGGTCATCCATCTGGCCAGCGAAGACTGGGAAGACTACACCGCCGCCGACGGCCATGGCCTGGGTTGGGACGTGTTGCGCAAGGTGTTCGAACCGGTCGGGGTGAAGCTGGATATGCGCACGGTGCCCTACACCCGTTCGGTCGGTTTGGTGCAGTTGAAGGAAGTCGACGCGCTGGTCGGCTCTTATCGTGACGAAGCCGAAAAGGTCTTGTACCCGCACTGGAACTTCGATTCCGACCACATCTATGCGTTGGGTCTGGCGAGCAATCCCTCGCCGACACAGGCGACGCTGGGCAAGTATCGACTGGCCTGGGTACGCGGCTATCGTTACGAAAACTACCTGCCGAACATCAAGCGGTATAACCAGATCGAGCGTCGTACCGGCATTCTGTCGATGCTCAAGCAGGGGCGGGCGGATTACTACATTGATGCGCTGACCGAGATTGAAGCGGTGGTGAAAACGGCGGCCGATCAAACGCAATATCGCTATTCGCATCTGGCCGAGCTGCCGCTGTTTCTTGGCTTTGCCGACACTCCACAGGCACGGGCGCTGATGGCGCTGTATGACCAACGCATGGAACAGTTGGTGAAGAGCGGCGAGTTGAAGCCGATCTTCGAGAAGTGGAAGCAGCCCTATCCCTTCACTACGGGCGCGACGAATCCCCTGTAGGAGCTGCGGCACGCTGCGATCTTTTGATCTTGATTCTAAAACCAGATCAAAAGATCGCAGCCTCGTTTCACTCGACAGCTCCTACAGGGATCCATGTCGACCGGGTAGTTATCAAACTTTTTGATCGTTATGCCCGATAATTCAGCCTAAGCGTCTGTAGGAACCTGCTGTTACAATGCCGGCCTGCGAATTTTCAGACTCTTTAGATCAGGAGCACACCGGTGCCTGTCGTCTTTGTCGCCGCTTCCAAGCTGCCAACACCTTTTGCGCAATTCACCATGCACGGTTTTCTCGATGAAGCCACCGGCCGCGAGCACGTCGTGTTGAGCCTGGGTGAAATTGCCGACGGTGCCCCGGTTCTCGGCCGTTTGCACTCCGAATGCCTGACCGGCGATGCCTTGTTCAGCCAGCGCTGCGACTGCGGCTCGCAACTCGAAGGCGCGCTCAAAGCCATCGCCCGTGAAGGCCGGGGCGTGTTGCTCTACCTGCGTCAGGAAGGTCGCGGCATCGGCTTGTTGAACAAGATCCGTGCCTACGAATTGCAGGACGGCGGCGCCGACACCGTTGAAGCCAACGAGCGTCTGGGCTTTGCCGCTGACCAGCGCGATTACGCGATGTGCCTGCCGATGCTCGAGCATCTGGGCGTGAAATCCCTGCGTCTGATGACCAACAACCCGCGCAAGGTTAAAGCCTTGACCGATATGGGCATTACCGTCGCCGAGCGTGTGCCGCTGCACACCGGGCACAACCCGCACAACAAACTCTACCTGGCAACCAAGGCCAGCAAGCTCGACCACATGATGGGCAACGAGCATCAGGGCGAGGTTGATCGCGCGTGACCCGCGGTCAGGTGCGGCGCCGGTTGTCGGTCGATTGGTGGAAATACCTCGCGCTGGCGCTGGTGCCGTTGTTCGTGCTCAACGCGCTGTTTGGTCAGGGCGAAGGGATTCTGCCGGTACTGGCGATGCCGTTTTTCATCGCCGGCGTCGCGTCGATGTTTGTCAGCCTGAAGTTTTTCGGCCGTTACAAACACGCGCTGATCGCCACGCAAAAAGCCCTCGATACCCCGGATGAACCGGCCGCGTGGATTGCTCTCGCAGCGCGTCGTCGTTCGGCTTTCCTAGCGGCTGCATTACCGGCGTGGATCGGTGCGCTGGCGGTGTTTGTCGGTCTCGAAGCCGTGCCGCTGATGCTGCTGGCACTGTCCACGGCGGTGCTGTTCTACCTCTACCGTATTCCGCGTCAACTCGGTTGATGCGCCGTCTGTGGCTGGCGGTTCTGCTGCTGGCCGTCTCGGTTCCGGTGCTGGCGAGCCTGCGGGTGGTCAGTCTCGCACCCTCCCTTTCTGAAATCGTTGTCGAACTGGATTCGGCTGACCTGTTGGTCGGCGTGCTGGATGCCGGTGAGCGCCCTGCCGAGATTGCCAGCGTGCCGTCGGTTGGGCGTTACGGCCAACTCGACATGGAACAGTTGCTGAGCCTAAAGCCTGACTTGTTATTGCTCTGGCCCGGCAGCGTCGGCCCGGCGCAGCGTGATCAGCTGAAGCGCCTGGGCATCCCGACCTTCGTCGCCGAAGCGCATTCCTTCGAACAGCTCACTACCCAGATAGAAGAAATCGCCGCGCAATTGGGGCGACCCGAGCGTGGGATGGCGCGGGCGACGGCATTGCGCAAACAACTCGCCGAGCTACGCCAGCGCTATCACCGGGACGCGCCGTTGCGGGTGTTTTATCAGGTCTGGGACAAGCCGCTGTATACCGTCGGTGGCGGGCAGATCATCAGTGATGCGCTGGAGGTGTGCGGCGCGCGCAATGTGTTTGGCGACCTGAGTCTGCCGGCGCCGCAGGTGAGCATTGAGTCGGTGCTGCAGCGCGATCCAGAGGTAGTTCTGGCTGGGGATCAGTCGCAGCTCGAAGCGTGGAAAAGCTGGCCGCAAGTAGCAGCGGTGAAGCAGGGGAAATTGCTGTTGGTTACCGATAAAGGCCTTGAGCGCCCAAGCGGCCAAATGATCGATGCCACCGCCAAACTCTGCCAGTTGATCGCGCCTGACCGCTGAAACCGGGTGACTTCTTCGCGAGCAGGCTCGCTCCCACAGGGGATTGCATTCCAAATTGTGGGAGCGAGCCTGCTCGCGAAGGGGCCAGTCAAATCATCGAAGATTCAAATCAAAGCTGGGGCGTCCAGGTGACCCCAAACATCCACGCCCGACCTTCCTCACGATAACCATACTGGCTACCGTCATAGCTGTAGTTCGCGCGGCTGTAGCCTTTGTCGAAAACGTTATCGACCTTCAGCTCCAGCTTGATCTCGCGGTTCAGTGCCCAACTGCTGCGCAAGCCGAACAGCGCATAGCCACCCAGCGCCTGCGTATTGTCCTTATCGTCATAACTGCTGCTGACCGCCTGCCAACTGGCACCGAGGCCGACTTGGTCAAACTGTCGATCCAGATCCCAGCTCAACGTCCGCCGTGCGCGACGCGCCAATGTGTGGCCGCTATCGCGGTCGCGCGGATCGATGATCGCTACGCCAAGGTTGCTTTGCCAGCCGAGCAGTTCCTGTTTCAGCGCTGCTTCAAAGCCGTTGATTCGCGCAGAGGCGACGTTCTCCGGGCGTGAGTTGCTGCCGACGATGATCGCGTCTTCCAGATCCGTACGGTAGATCGACGCCTCCAGACGGCTGTTATCAGTCAACTGACTGCGCCATTGCAGCTCGTAGCTTTTCGAGGTTTCCGGCTTCAGATCCGGGTTGCTGAAATCCGGGTAGTACAGGTCGTTGAAGGTCGGCGCACGGAAGCCTTCGCTGTAGCTCAGCAACAGATCATTGTCCGGATTCAGCGGCAGGGTGAAGGTGCCACTCCAGGTGTTCTGGCTGCCGAACTGCTGGTTGTCGTCATGACGCAGACCGAGTTCGGTGGAGAAACTGTCGGCCTGATAGCGATGCTGGATAAACGCCGCACGGTTCCAGCGGCTGTCCTCGTCGAACGCTGTGCTGCTGTTGACCCGGTCTTCGTACCAGTCACCACCGAGAATCAGGCTGTTGCGTGCGTCCAGCGTCAGGTCGTTCTGCCAGTTCACCGAGTCGCGATAAGTATTGAACACCGTGCGTTCGTCGCTGAGCTTGTCGAGGGTCTTCTCGCGGTTCTCGGTATGGCCGAATTCAAGGCGGGTTTTCCAGATCTCGTTGATCCGCGCATCGACGTAACTGCTGACACTGCTGACGTTGAAATCGCTGTAGGGCTGCTGTTGCACAGACTCGAACGTATTCATGTCGAAGCGGCCGAACGGATTGTCGAACTCCCCCTTGCCACGGTTATCCAGCAGATTGGCGCCGATTTCGATGTCATCGGTCAGCGCATGGCTGAGGCTCAGGCTGACGGATTTATTGCGATAGGCGTCGTGATCGCCATCGCTCGGGTACGACTCGTGAGTACGGTCAATCCCGGCGGTTTCATCAAGGCTGGCGCCGAGGTTGAAACGGGTTTGCTCATCGCCGCCGGACAAACCAACGCTGCGTTCCCAGGTCTGGTTGCTGCCGAAACCGACGTGCATCCGTGGCTGCAAGCCTTGCTCGGTGCCGCGCCGGGTGAAAATCTGAATCACCCCGCCAATCGCATCGCTGCCGTAAATGACCGAGCGCGAACCGCGCAGCACTTCCACGCGTTCGATTTGCTCGATGTTCAGATGCTGCAGATTGCTGTCGCCGGACGTCGAACTGCCGATGCGCTGGCCGTCGACCAGCACCAGACTTTGCGCCGACTGCGTGCCGCGAATGTAAATGCCCGGCAGACTGCCGCGCCCGCCGGCCTGCGCCACTTGCACACCGGGCACGCGCCGCAGCAGATCCGGCACGTCGCTCGGTTGCAGGCGGTCGATGTCTTCGCGGGTAAACACCGTGTTGGCGGCGCTGCTGTCGTTGCGTGCTTCGACCTGGCGGTTGGCGGAGATCAGCATGTCCGGCAGCTTCAGGGCTTGGTCGCGTTCGAAGGTATCGGCGAGCGCGTTGGTGGCTGGCAGCAGGAGGAAGGGCAGGGCGAGGCGCGTGAGGTTCATGGACAGTCCATTGGTGTTTCAGGTGTACACAAATCAAATGTGGGAGCGAGCCTGCTCGCGAATGCGGTGTATCAGTCAGCACTACTTTGACTGACAGTCCGCTTTCGCGAGCAGGCTCGCTCCCACAAGGGTAATGCGTTTATTTGTCGAGTAAGGTCAGACGCTCGCGAATCGACGCTTCGATCCCGGCCTCATCCAGCCCGCACTCAGCCAGCATCTGCGCAGGTTTCGCGTGCTCTACGTAAACATCCGGCAAGCCCAGATGCAGCATCGACTTGAGGATGTTCTCACGCGCGAGGAACTCGCTGACCGCGCCACCGGCGCCGCCCATGATCGCGTTCTCTTCGATGGTCACCAGCAATTCGTGGCTGCCGGCAATCTCGCGCACCAGCGCTTCATCGAGCGGTTTGACGAAGCGCATGTCGACCACCGTGGCATCCAGCTTCTCGGCAACTTTCAGCGCTTCGGTCAGTTGCACACCAAAGACCAGCAGGGCGATTTTGCTGCCCTGACGACGGACGATGCCCTTGCCGATTTCGATCGGTTCGAGGTCTTTCTCAATGGTCGCATTCGGTCCATTGCCACGCGGGTAACGCACCGCCGCCGGGCCGTTGTAGAGGTGACCGGTGGTGAGCATTTTGCGCAGTTCGTTTTCATCGCTCGGGGTCATGATGACCATGCCCGGGATGCAACGCAGATACGACAGATCGAAGCTGCCAGCGTGGGTCGGGCCGTCTTCGCCAACTAAACCTGCACGGTCGATGGCGAACAAAACGTCGAGGTTCTGCACCGCGACGTCATGCACTAACTGGTCGTAACCACGCTGGAGGAACGTCGAGTAGATCGCTACCACCGGTTTTGCGCCTTCACAGGCCATGCCGGCGGCGAACGTCACCGCGTGTTGCTCGGCAATCGCCACGTCGAAGTAGCGCAGCGGGAAACGTTCGCTGAACGCCACCAGGTCCGAGCCTTCCTTCATCGCCGGGGTAATCCCGACCAGACGTGGATCAGCCGCAGCCATGTCGCACAACCATTCGCCGAACACCGCCGAGTATTTCGGCCCGCTGGCCTGCTTTGGCGCGGCGGCCGGAGCGTCCAGTGGTTCCAGTTTGGTGATCGCGTGGTAACCGATCGGGTCGACTTCCGCCGGGGCGAAGCCTTTGCCTTTCTTGGTGACGATGTGCAGGAACTGCGGGCCTTTCAGATCACGCATGTTGCGCAGCGTGGCGATCAGCGTTGGCAGGTCGTGGCCGTCGATCGGGCCGATGTAGTTCCAGCCCAGCTCTTCGAACAGGGTGCCGGGGACCAGCATGCCTTTGGCGTATTCTTCGGTACGACGGGCAATTTCCCAGGCGCCGGGCAGGCGCGACAGGACTTTCTTGCTGCCCTCACGCATGCTCGCGTAAGTGCGACTTGAAAGGATTTTCGCCAGATAATTCGACAGGCCGCCGACATTGCGCGAGATCGACATGTCGTTGTCGTTAAGGATCACCAGCATGTTGGCGTTCACTTCCGGCGCGTGGTTCAGCGCCTCGAAAGCCATGCCGGCGGTCAACGCGCCATCGCCGATCACGGCAATTGCCTTGCGATCGCTGTTCTGCAGGCGGGCGGCAATGGCCATGCCCAGCGCTGCGCTGATCGAGGTGCTGGAGTGGCCGACGCCAAAAGTGTCGTACTCGCTCTCGGAGCGACGCGGGAAAGCGGCGATGCCGTCCTTCTGGCGCAGGGTGCCCATGCGCTCGCGGCGACCGGTGAGGATCTTGTGCGGATACGCCTGATGCCCGACGTCCCACAGCAGACGGTCGTCCGGTGTGTCGAAGACGTAATGCAACGCGATGGTCAGCTCGATCACGCCCAGGCCGGCACCGAAATGCCCACCGGTCTGGCCGACCGTGTAGAGCAGTTCCAGGCGCAACTCATCGGCCAGGGTTTCCAGCTCGGCTTCGCCTAACCGGCGCAGGCCGTCCGGCGTGTTCGCGCGGTCGAGCAGGGGCGTGGTCGGGCGCTTGCGGGGAATCTCATGAAACGTCGTGGGCATCAGGCGAATCGTTATAGGTATAGAAGATGCGGCAGTTTACCTGATGCATCGCCCCCTGCCCACGCGTTGGTCTTTTTTGGCTGATACGCCGTCAGTTGCGCCGCTCGACGATATACCGGGCCAGCTCGCGCAAAGGCTCGGCTGCCGCGTCAAACGGTCGCAGGGCGTGCAGGGCCTGATCGCGCAGTTCCAAAGCATAGGCCTTGGCGGCGTCGAGACCGAGCAGGGCCGGGTAGGTCGGCTTGTCGCGGGCGATATCGGCGCCCTGGCGTTTGCCGAGGGTTTCGGTATCGCTTTCGACGTCGAGGATGTCGTCCTGCACCTGAAAGGCCAGGCCGATAGCCTGTGCATAAGTCTGCAGGGCACGCAGTTCGTCTTTCTCGGCGCGGCCACTGGCCAGAGCACCGAGTTTGACGCTGACCTCGATCAGCGCGCCGGTCTTGTGCCGGTGCATCTGTTCGAGGGCTTTCTGATCGAGTTTCAGGCCAACCGAGCCGAGGTCGATGGCTTGACCGCCGACCATGCCTGCCGGGCCCGCAGCCTGTGCCAGCGCAGTGACCATTTGCAGGCGGATGTCGCTGCTGCAATCGCTCAGGCGCGGGTCGAGCAGGGCGCTGAAGGCCAGACTCTGCAAACCGTCACCAGCAAGAATCGCGCAGGCTTCATCGAATTTCTTGTGCGTGGTCGGCTGGCCGCGACGCAGATCGTCGTCGTCCATCGCCGGCAAATCATCGTGAACCAGCGAGTAGGCGTGGATCAGCTCAACCGCGCACGCCGCACCGTTGGCTTGCTCAGCCTTGCCACCGAGCGCTTCGCACGCGGCGTAGGCGAGCAGCGGACGCACGCGTTTGCCGCCGTTCATCACGCTGTAGCGCATGGCTTCGTAAAGCCGCGCCAGTTCCGGCAACGGCGCGTTGAACAGGGTTTCCAGCGCTGCGTTAACCCGGGTCTGACTGGTCGCCGTATACGCTGCAATCATTCTGGCTGTTCCGCGTCGAAGGGTTCCTCGGCGAGTTCGCCATCGCGCTCCAGCAGCACTTGCACCTTCTGCTCGGCTTGCGCCAGCGCTGCCTGGCAGTCACGGGTCAGACCGATGCCCTGCTCGAAAGCGGTCAGCGAGTCTTCCAGCGACAATTCACCGTTCTCCAGACGCTCGACCAGTGTTTGCAGGTCGGCGAGGGACTGTTCGAAATCCAGTGCAGCTTTTTTGCGGGCCATGGCGGCGATTTCCGGTTGACGTTAAACCGGCGCGACACTAGCAGATAGGGGGTTTATGGGCAAATGAGCGGGGTGCGACCGGCCCTTTTTCCTGAGGCGATTCGGGAAGGCTGAAACCTATTCGGCTCATTTTGTGAGCCGAATAATCTCTCTATTCGGCTCACGCCCCTTGAAAAGCAGGTTTCCTACAGCAAAAGCACATGTATCCGATTGTTAAAAAACCGCCGAATCGCTAATCTTCGCGCCTTCTACGACCCCATAGTCACGGGTCTTTCAGACGAAACGCAGTTTTCACCGCTGTGAAGTACCGAGGATCGGGTGCAAGGTTTCGTTCAGGCATGGCAGGAGGCATTACATGCGTTCATTTCTTTGGCTGCTGATCGGCCTGGCCTGCGCGCCCGCGCTGCTGGCGGCGCCGACGGCCGAGCTGTCGGAGCCGGTCGCTGGCTGGCGCTATCACGGCTTGCTCGATCGCACGGAAAACCCGCAAGTCGCCTACCCGACGCCGCCGATTGATCGCGGTATCCAGCGCAATCGCACGATGATCCAGGGTCAGCTCAAGGCCATCGGCCATATGCGCCCGCCGCACAGCCTTGCGGTGAATGGCAATCCACTGAATCTGTACACCGACGACCAGGGTCGTTTTGCCCGGCCGTACGCCTTCGGCGCGGGCTCCAACAGCGTCGAGGTGATCAGCGCCGAAGGCCAGTCGCTCAAGCGTGTGCAATTTTATGAAGCAAACAACTTGCGCACGCCGGCGCGGATTCGTCTTGTCTTGGGATGGGACGACCCGAAAGCCGAGCTCGACCTGCACATTGTCACGCCCGACGGTCAGCATGCGTTCTGGGCGCAGCCGGCGCTGAGCAATGGCGGCGGCCTCGACCCGGATGGTGTCGATGGCCCGGGCCCGGAAATGTTCACCATGACCGCGCCGCTGCATGGCACCTATCTGGTTTACGTCAACTATTGGGGCAACTTCGGCAACGGCGGCTATAACTTCGAGGAGACCAGCAACCAGAACGAGGTGATCACCTCGCAGATCACGCTGGTGCTCAACGAAAACACCGTCGACGAAAAACGCGAAACGTTCATCGTGCCCCTGCGGGCGATCGGTGATCTGCTGCTGGTCAAGACTTTCAACTATTAAGTAAGCATTCCGCCACGGATGAAATCCTGAGCTTTGGGAAATGAGCGAGAAGATGAGCGATAACACTGTTACTCCGGCCGCCGACACGCCCGTGGCCAAACCTTCGCGACGCTGGCCGTTGCTGCTGGCCGGGTTGTGCCTGGTGGCCGGCGTGGCGGGTGGTTTTGGCTGGCTGCTGCTCAAGCCCAAGGCGCCCCCGGCGGAGCTGGCGAGTGACAAGCTCGGCCTGAGCCGTCCGGATGCGTTGCTCGAAACCCGCTCGTTGAGCCAGTTGCCCAAGGACCTGCTGACGGTGCCGTTCCTCAAGGCCACGCTCACCGAAGATTTCGTCTTCTACTACGAGACCCATGCTGATCGCCTCGGCTTGATCGGCAGTCTGCGCCGGATCATCTACGAGCATGACCTGAAGTTGCAGGACAGCCTGATCGAGCAGCTTTTCGATCAGCCGGCCGATGTCGCACTGTGGCGCGGGGCGGATGGTCGCTTGAAGGATTTCCTGCTGGTGATGGATCGCGGTGGTCTGGCGAAACTGCTCGAACCGTTGGCGAAAGTCGCGCTGGATGACACGCAGCTCAGCCAGATGGGCGAACTCAAAGTCGGCGGCGATAGCGTGCCGCTGTACCAACTGACCTACAACGCCAGCAAAGCCCTGCTGTTCGCTTCCCACGGCGACAAACTGGTGGTGCTGTCGAACCCGGCCAAGTATTACGACCCTGAAAGTGGCGTCTCCGAAGAGTCGGGGCACGTCTCGCCACAGGCGCTGGCGGCGTTGCTCAATGGCGAAAAACTGTTCCCCGAAGCGTTCGGCCTGCCGGCGAAAACCCCGGAAACCAAACAGCGTCTGTCGGTCAATTCCAGCGTCCTCGCCATGGGGTATCAGCGCTTCATCCCGAACTTCGCCGGGCTGCGCTTCGATATGGACGACAAGGGCTGGCACAGCTACCTGGCCATGGACGAGCTGGAAAACCAGCCCGACTTCGATTTCAAACCGGTCTGGCAAGCGATGCCACTGGGTGCCAGTGCCTGTGTAACCTTGCCGGTCGCTGCCGAACCGCAAAAACCACTACTGGTAAAACTCGGCGCTGAAGAAGCTGTGGCGCAAACCCTTACCGAGCATGTGGCTGGCGCGGCTGGTCTGTGTTGGTATGCCGATTCGCGTTTGTACACGCCGTTGCTGGTGGCCAGCCTGAAAGACGAGGACAGCAGCAAGCTCGATGGCGACCTCGGCAAGCTGTTTGGCTCGATGGTCGGTGCGTTCGAGGCCAACGTCGACGAAAACGTCTTCCCGGTGGTCGAGAAGCAGGAAGGCCAGAGTCACGTCTGGCAGCGTCAGGTCAGTTCCAATTTCGGCCCGTATGCGGCGAAGACTGCCGAGAACCCGGACGCGATTTCCGGCAAGGCGTTCATGAAAGTCAGCCTCGCCCGTCACGGCTCGACGCTGTTGTTTTCCCTCGATGACAAACTGGTCGACAAGGCCCTCGGCACCCTCGACAAACGTTTCCCGCCAATGGCCGACGTGCTGCCCAAAGATGTGCTGATGCCGATCTACTTCGGCCCGGATTCGATGGCGCAACTGATGCAGCAGGAAACCCTCGACAGCCTGCCGCAGGACATGGAACCGGTGTTTTACAACGCCGCGCAAACCTACCTGATTCCGAAACTGCGCACCCTCGGTGGCTACGGCAAATATGCCCTGACCTTGCCCGAAGGCAGCGAGCCTGACGGCCACTGGCAGTGGTTGCCGCTGGAATGGAAAGCGCTGTGACGACACTGATCCGCAGCCTCGGCCTGCTCGCGCTGTTACTCAGCGCGGGCGCCCGCGCCGTCGAAGCGCCGGCACTGGATCCGGCGCAGTCCCAGGTGTTTCGCGCCTGGTTCGTGCGTATTGCCCAAGAGCAACTGAGCCAAGGCCCGAGCCCGCGCTGGTATCAGCAGGATTGCGCCGGGTTGGTGCGTTTCGCCGCCAACGAAGCGCTGAAAGTCCACGACGACAAATGGCTGCGCAGCAATGGCCTGTCCAATCGTTATCTGCCGCCGGAGCTGTCGCTGACCGATGAGCAGCGCAAGCTCGCCCAGCAATGGCAGCAGGGTGGCGGCAAGGTCGGGCCGTACGTCAACGCGATCAAACTGATTCAGTTCAACAGCCATCTGGTCAGCCGCGACGTGTCGCAGGCGCGGCCAGGGGACTTGATGTTTTTCGATCAGGGCGACGACCAGCACCTGATGATCTGGATGGGCCGCTACATCGCCTATCACACCGGCACCACCACCCCGACTGACAACGGCATGCGTTCGGCAAGCCTGCAGCAACTCATGACATGGAAGGACACCCGATGGATACCCGACGCAGCCAACCCCAACTTCATCGGCGTCTATCGACTGAACTTTCTCTCCCAATGACCGGTGCCCGCATGTTGCGACTCTGTTCCCGAATTCCTTTGCTGCTGGCGTTGTTGCTGCCACTGGCCACCGTCAACGCTGAAGATTCGGTCGAGCCGAGCAACTACACGCCGGTCTCGGGCGAAAGCTTTTTCCTGCTGGCCGATAGCAGCTTCGCTGCCGACGAACAGGCGATGGTGCGCCTCGAAGCGCCGGGTCGTGATTACCGCCGTTTCCGCATGGAACCGTACGGTGGCGCCGACATTCGTGTGTATCGCATCGACAAGCCGCTGGACTTCCTCAAGCGTCAGAAGAACCTGCATCGGGTGGTCAGCGACGGCCAGTTCAAGGGCGAAGGACTGTCCAACACCCTCGCGTATCTGTGGGACAACTGGTACCGCAAATCCCGTCGGGTGATGCAGCGCGCGTTCTCTTATGAGTCACGCAAACAGGTCACCGAGGAAGTGCCGGAGCTGAAGATGGGTAACGCCATTGCCGCGCCGACGCCGTACGACGCACAGCCGCAATTTGCGCTGATCCCGGGTCTGCCGGTGGTCAGTCAGTTCCGTTATCCATTGTGGCAGGCCAAGCCGATTCAGCCGCCGACCGGGGTCAATCTGGCCGGGTCTTCGAGCGATTTCGTCAGTGTCGCGCCGGGTAACGTTTACATCCCGCTGGGCAATCTGAAACCGGGTCTGTATCTGGTTGAAGCGCTGATCGGTAAATACCGTGCGACCACCATGGTCTTCGTCTCCAACACGGTGGCAGTGAGCAAGATTGCCGGTGATGAATTGCTGGTCTGGGCGGCGCGCAAACACGAAGGCAGTTCGGTGCCGAAGGTCAATGTGCTGTGGACTGACGGCCTCGGCGTGATGAGCAGCGGCGCCACCGATACCGATGGTTTGCTGCGCCTGAAACACGTTAGCCCGGAGCGTTCGTTCGTCATCGGCGAGGACGAAGAGGGCGGGGTGTTCGTCTCGGAAAACTTCTACTACGACAGCGAAATCTACGACACCAAACTGTATGCCTTCACCGACCGGCCGCTGTATCGCCCGGGTGATTGGGTGTCGCTGAAAATCGTCGGTCGCGAATTCAAGAATGCGCGGGACTCGGTGTTGCCGGGCGCTGCAGATGTCACGGTCAGCGTGCTCGATGCCACCGGCACCGAGTTGCAGCACCTCGATTTGAAGCTCGATTCGAAGGCCGGTACTCAAGGCCGCTTCCAGTTGCCGGACAACGCGGTGGCGGGCGGTTACGAGATTCGTTTCAACTACAAGGAACAGGCCTACAGCAGCGCCTTCCGTGTGGCGGAATACATCAAGCCGCACTTCGAAATTTCGCTGAATCTGGCCAAGCAGGATTACCGCACCGGCGAACCGGTCAAAGGCAGTCTGGTGTTGCTCTACCCGGACGGCAAACCGGTGGCCAACGCCAAACTGACCCTGAGCCTGCGTGCCCAGCAACTGTCGATGGTCGACAACGAACTGCAATACCTCGGGCAATTCCCGGTGGAACTGACCAGCACAGAACTGACCACCGACAGCAAGGGCAACGCGAGCCTCGACCTGCCGGCCGCCGACAAACCGAGCCGCTACATGCTCACCGTGTTTGCCAGCGATGGCGCGGCGTATCGGGTCAAGACCACCAAGGAAATCCTGATTGACCGTGGCGCCGCAAGCTTCCGCTTGAGCGCGCCGCAACGCTTCAGCGCGGTCGGCGATAAAGTTGCGTTCAGCTACGCCAACGAGGGCGGCAGCGAGCAAAGCAAAGCAGTGACGCCGAGCACGTATGGCTGGGTGCGTCTGGAAGACCAGAGCACCGGTGAAGGCAAACTTGCCGCGACGGATAAAGGCTTCAGTCTGGCTTTCGAACGGCCAGGTACCTACAACCTGACCCTGAAAGATCAACACGGTCGCGTTCTCGGTGCTACCGGGCATGCGGTCACTGGCGATGGCGTAAAAGCGGTGCCGGGCACCGTGGAAATCGTCCTCGACAAGCCTGAGTACAAGGCCGGCGATGAAGCGCTGGCGCTGATCACTTTCCCTGAGCCGGTCAGCGATGCGTTGCTGTCGCTGGAACGCGACAAGGTCGAAGCCACCGCGCTGCTGGCCAAGGGCGGCGACTGGTTGAAACTGGAAAAGCTCAGCGACACCCAATACCGCGCGCGCATCCCGGTGAAGGATAACTTCGCGCCGAACCTGACCTTCTCCGTGCTCTACACCAAGGGCGGTCAGTACAGTTTCCAGAACGCCGGGATCAAAGTGATCGCGCCGCAAATCGACGTGGCGATCAGCACTGACAAACAGGTTTATCTGCCGGGCGACACGGTCACGGTTGACCTGACCACGCAGTTCGCCGGCAAAGCGGTTCCGGCGCATCTGACCGTCAGTGTTGTCGATGAAATGGTCTACGCGCTGCAACCGGAAGTCGCGCCGACCATCGATCAGTTCTTCTATCACCCGCGCCGCAACAACGTGCGCACCAGTGCCAGCCTGTCGTTCATCAGCTACGACGTCGCATTGCCGGGTAGCCCCGGCGCGCCGGGCAAAGCCAACCGCAGCGAGCGTGGGGTGAAAGTGCTGGAGCGGCCGCGTCGTGAAGACGTCGACACCGCCGCGTGGCAGCCGGAGTTGTTGACCGGTGCTGACGGCAAAACCCGCTTTACCTTCAAGATGCCGGACTCGCTGACCCGCTGGCGCATCACTGCCCGTGCGATCACCGATGACGGTCAGGTCGGGCAGAAGAAGCAGTTCGTCCTTTCGGAAAAACCGCTGTATCTGAAGTGGAGCGGGCCGAGCAAATTCCGCAAGGGCGATCAGCCGCAACTCGGCGTGTTCGCCTTCAGCCAAGCCGAGAAACCGGTCAAGGCAGAACTCGTCACGCACTACGCGGGCGCCGAACAACGCCTGCCGGTGACCCTTAACAACGGCATCAACTACCTGCCGCTGCCGGCGTTCGCCCTGGCTTCCGGCGAGTGGACGGCGGAGTTGGTGCAGGACGGCAAAACCGCCGACTCGCTCGCCGTGCGCCTGAGTGCGACCGGTGACGGCTGGCAAGTGACGCAGACGCAAAGCCTCGACGTTGCCAGTGGTGACACGCCTCTGAGTCTGCCGGCGGATGCCACGGATATTCGCCTGCGTCTGGATGACAGTCCGCAAGCGTTGTTCCGCTCGGCCCTCGACGATCTGCTCAGCTATCCGTATGGCGGCGTCGAGCAGACTGCCAGCCGTTTGCTGCCGTTAAGCATTGCCTATCCATCGCTGGCATCGAATCCGCAGATTCGTGATCGCTTGCGTCTGATCATGCAGAACAGCCGGCTGCGTCTGGTGCAAATGGCCGGGCCATCGGCAAGCTTCACCTGGTGGGGTTATGACGGTGAGCCGGATGCGTTCCTCACTGCTTACGCCTACTACGCCGACTGGAATGCCAGCCAAGTGCTGGAGCTGACCTTGCCGCCGGAGCATTGGCAGCGGGTGCTGGAGGTGTACGCCAAGCAAGCGCCGAACACGCCATTGCTGCAGCGGGCGCTGATTCTGTCGTTTGCCAAGCAGATGCATTTGCCAGTGAACACCTTGCTCAGCGGGTTGATGGAGGATCTGGCCAAGGCCGGTGAAGGTAACGCCGAAACCCTGATGGACGATGGCGAAGACAGTCTGGTGATGAGCGATCCGGATTCGGCGCTCGGTCTGGCAGCGGCACGGGCGTTGACCGCCTCTTTGGCCACGCAGTCGAAAGTCGCCTTGCCGGACGCGTTCAATCGTCAGTTGGCTGCTGCACAACAGCGTCTTTCGGTCAGCTCGCAGCCGTTTGCCGAAGCGCTGAACCTGTCGTTGCAACCGTTCGATCAGGCACGTGCGCAAGCGCTGTTGCAACGACTGTTGCCGCAGCAATCGACCCTCGAACGTGCGCTGGCGCTGACCTGGTTGCAACGCAGCATCGCCCAGGCATCGCCGACCATCGCTCTGACACCGGGTGAAGGCTGGAAGAAGAACTACAGTGCAACCGGTGAGATGTTCTGGACTTGGCAGGGCGCCACGCCCGTGCCAAGCGTGCTGACAGTGTCCGGCACGCAAGAGCGTCCGCTGCGCGCGGCATTGAGTTTCCAGACCCAACAACCTGCGGTCGATCCGATGGCCGTGACCATCACCCGTCGCCTGTCGCGACTGGTGCCGGGCGATGAAGCGTTCACCTTCAAACTGGAGCCGGTCGGGACCAAGCCGTTGTCCAGCGACAGCCTGTATCTGGACGAAGTGATCCTCACCAGCAAAGCGCCGAAACCGCTGCGCTACGGCATGCTCGAAGTGCCGCTGCCACCGGGCGCCGATGTCGAGCGCACCACTTGGGGCATCAAGTTGCAGGGCAAGGACGGCACCGAACCGACTGCGCTGGAGAAGGCGCGCTTCGAACCGGGGCAACTGGCTTACGCCGTGCCGGTGGATGCGCTGAGCGGCGAGTTGCGTCTGCGCCATCTGGTGCGATTCTCGCAGAAGGGCCAGTTCAACCTGCCGCCGGTGCGTTTCACTCAGGTGTACGCGCCGCAACATCAGGCCCAGGAAGTGAAAGCCGCCCTCGGTCAGGTCACGGTCAACTGATATGACCCGGCCGCTGCTGTGGCTGCTGATGTGTGTGATACCTGCGCTGGCGACGGCGCAGGATGAGCCGCTGCGCGTGGCGTACAAGGGCGAGTTGTTGTCGTTGAGTCAGACACAACTGATCAAGCGTGAACCGCTGCCGTCATCGCTGGATACGCCGCTTGGCAGTCTGTGGAAATTGTTTGTCTACGCGTGGCTGGTTGATACCGGCGCTCGCGAGCCGGCGTATGAATGTCGCGGGCAGTCGAAGGATGAGGTTTATTGCTGCTCGGCGGGCGGCAGGATCGAGCGGGATCAGGCGCTGGTGAAATCCTGCGGGTTGTATTTCGAACCTGCGCGGCTGGGTATTGCAGCGGCGGATTGGCGAAACTATTGGCAGGCGCGGCAAGCGCCGTCGTGGTTGCTGGATTTGCCGTCGGTGCAACCGGCTCAACGGGTTTCCGTGGTTGAACTGCTGAAGGTCCTGGCCTCGTTGCCGGCACAGGATCAGGCGCGGCGGGTGTTGCTCGATGTGGTGCTGAATGCGGCGGATGGCAATGTCGTCGGCGAGCTGGGCGGGCGCCTGCGGGTGAAAACCTGGAGCTGGCTCGGCGATCAGGACCCGCAATCGCGGCAGGGTGGTTTCGCCGGTTGGACGGCGGACGGCTCGCCGCTCTGGGCTGGCGGGCGTGGCACCAGTCAGATGGTCTTGCGCCATTACGGCCAAGCATTGGCGACCGTGTTGCCGGCAGCCTGGCCGGCAGAGGCGGGGCGTTGTGTCGAAGTCAGCCTGTTTTCGAAGTACCCAGTTTCGAAGGTGTTAGCGGGTGATCGCCTCGCGACATCCGGCCCGTTGCAGGGCGACTACCGCGTCGAATTCGCCAATGGCAACGCGCTGGATATCCACAGCGATGGCGAACTGTTTCTGCTCAACGAAAAACTCGTCGCAAGGCTTGATCGCGAAGAGTACGTCGCCCGCGTACTGGAGCGCGAAGCCAAACCGGAACCTGCCGAAGCAGCCAAAGCCCTCGCCGTGGCGATTCGCACTTATCTGCTGCAAAACGCCACACGCAACGGCGACTGCCTGAGCATCGATGACAGCAGCAATCGCCAGCGCGTTGCACCACGGCCAGCTTCGATGGAATCACGCAGCATCGCGGCGTGGACGGCGGACCTTGTGCTGGCCGGCAGCACCGTCACCTATCACTCCGATCAACCCGGCCCCGACAAACTCGCCTGGCAACAAGCCGTCGAGCAAGCCAACGCCGGTCAACGTTACGACGCCATTCTGCTGCACGCCTATCCGCGCGCCAGCCTCAGCCGTTGGGACAACCCGGTCGCTTCCTGCGAAGCGCTGCCCGCCGCCCAAGACTGGCTGCTGAAACAGCGACGCGGCTGGCGCCCGACGCTGGAGAGCGAAACCGGCTACAACGAAGTCAGCACATTCGCCGTGTGCAAACTCGCCTTCGGCCGGCCCTTCGTCGACCGTGAACGCCAACGTATCTACGTGCGCGGCGTGCTGACCCTCCAGGATCGCCTCGACCTGACCCACGAATATCTGCACCTGGCCTTTGAAGCACACCCGAATGGCCAGGATGAAACCTACATCGAAGGGCTCGCCCGTCACCTTTTGCTGGAATAGACCATGACACTTCGTTATCCACAGGTCTTGCTGCTGCTCTGCACCTTGACCGCTCTAGCGCCGGCGATGGCCGCTGACAGCGTCAAACTCGACACCCCGGTCGGCGGCTGGCGCAGTGGCGCTCCCGAAGGCGAGGGCGAAAGCTTTCGCCAGACCGTCAACTACCCGGCCTCATCGGTCAACACCCCGATCGGCCAGGCTAACACCGCGCGCATCAGCGGCGAGATCAAAGCGGCGCGGAAGGACAACGAACCCGGGCGGCTGATCGTCAATGGCGTGAGCATGCCGCTGAAAATCGACGACAGCGGCCGCTTTGACCGCCCGTTTTCCTTCCCCAACGGCAGCAACAGCGTGGAAGTGCGCAGTCCCGATGGCCAACAACGCCACCGCACGCAATTCCTCAACACCAGCGGCGGCGCCACCCCGGCGAAATTGCGCGTACTGCTGGCGTGGGACAGCGACGGCACCGACCTCGACCTGCACCTCGTCACCCCCGACGGCGCGCACATCTGGTACGGCAACCGCAGCGCCGCCAACGGCGCCGCGCTCGACGTCGACGTCACCACCGGCTACGGCCCGGAAATCTTCGCCATGCCGGCGCCGATCAAGGGGCAATATCTGGTCTATGTGAATTACTACGGCGGTGGCTATCGCGGGGATGAGGAGGGCGGCGATGAGGCGGTGCAGCCGCTGACCACGGCGCAGGTGACGGTGATTACTGAAGAAGGCACGCCGAGCGAGAAAATGGAGACGTTTCTGATCCCGATGCGCGCGGTGGGGGAACTGACGTTGGTGAAGTCGTTCAGTTATCCGTGAGCCGTTACTTCCTCAGGGGCAGGACTAGAAACCGGGCGGAATGTAACCGGGTACGAACGGAACGTTGATGCATTTGCCATGAATGATTTTTCCGTCCTCGATCCTGAACAGCACAATCTTTTTGGCTTTATTAACGGTGGCTTCCAGTTTGCAATCCGAACTATGCCCGACCGTTTCGTAGTATTCGGTATAAACCATGCCGTTGCCGGTGTGATTCATGGAAGTGCCGGCCGCTTCAGTGGTTGTCCAGCTGGAGGATTTGAACCAAGTCAGGACGGCGAGATTTTCGCCGTTGGCAGCGGTCTGTTTTTTCATCGAGTCAGGTTTGCCGAACAGATCGAGTGCTTCCTGAACATCCCGTCCTTCCCAGCGAGACTGCGCAACAAGGTGGCAGCCATTCACCAGCAAAGTTGAGGCTGTCATCAGCAGCGTCAGTAACGTTTTAGTCCATTGATTCATCATGACTCCCGATGTCATGTGCGATACGAATTAGCGCGCTGCTGCGTTAAGAAGTCAGGCTGTTACTTGTTGCCCAGTATCAAGTCGAGGTTGTCCATCATTTGGCCTTTCTCTTGAATCGGTGCCAGTTTGAAGAACATTTGCTGCATGCCCTGGATCATCTGCAAATGCTCCATCTTGCCCACGGCAATCATGTCTTTTTTCTCCGGGGCGCAAACGAAAGCGAGGGCGCGCTGTACCCAGAACTCCTTCGGCTGCTGCCATTGCTCGTTCACTTTCAGGTGCCGCAGCATGTAGGCAATTCGATCCACCGACTGGCCATTAACAAACCGCAGCTTGTTTGTCTTGCACTGAACTTCCAGGTTGTAGGCATCAATCATCGGTTTGCCCGGCTCTTCATACACCAGCGTCACCGCCAACATCTGCGCGCCCTTGGTAAGTGTCGACGGCACCACAGAAGTTTTGTCGGCGACATACATGATGTTTTTGTGCGGGACGCCGTTGCCATAAATGATCCACCAATCGCCGATGGGGTTCGGTTCTTCCGCTAACGCTGAAGTGGCTGACGATAGTGCGGTCAGTAAAGCGAGGGATTTACTCAGTTTGAAAAACGATGACATGGTGCTGCTCCATTCCTTGGCGCTTTTGTGAGGCACAAAAACAGAATGGAAATTTAGTGGCGGGTGCCGAATGGGGCAATTAGGGCGGATGTGCTAATGGCTTATTGAAATGGTCGTTTGTTGAGCATTAATTATCGGTAAGGCTCAGGTACAACGAGCGCAACGTCTGCACACGATTGCGCCCCTGATCCTTGGCACCGTACAGCGCCTGATCGGCTTCCGAGAGCAGGCGCGACAAGTCGTAGCCGGATTCACGGGTGGTCACCACGCCGATGCTGACGCTGAGCAAACCCGGCTCAAGAATCGACAATTGCGAGAAGGAACGGCGGATTCGCTCGGCAATCTCCAGTGCAGTCTGCTCGTCGCAGTCGCTGAGAAGGCAAGCAAACTCCTCACCACCGATCCGCCCGCAAACATCTTCCTTGCGCAGGCTATCGACCACAATCCGGCCAAACGCAATCAACGCCTGATCCCCGACGGGATGGCCATAGGTGTCATTCAGACGCTTGAAGTTATCCAGGTCGCAAAGCAGCAAAGCTGCCGGTTCCGCGTGTTGCTGACTTTCGGCAAGCAATTGCCCGGCGTTCATCATGAAAGCGCGACGATTGCCAATCCCCGTCAGCGGATCGCTGAACGCTGCCGCTTTGAGCTTGAGCTCGGCACGCTCCTTGACCATCGCCAGCGTGATGTAGGCAATGCCGATGACATAGAGCATCGACTCGAACAGCATGAACGAGAAAAACGGCACGCCCTCGCCACTGCCCAAGAGCGCCTTTGTCAACGGCAGCCCTTCATCGGTCGCACTGCGAACCGCGTAGAACACGGTGTGCAAAACGGTCAGCACCAGCGCCGGCATAAACGCGACGTCCAGGGTGTGGCGGCTGCGCCAGAGCTCCAGCGTGGTCATCACGCCGTAACCGAATGCCAGCAAGGAGTAGATCAGAACCCGATTGGGCATCGACTCGTAGAAGGCGGGAATCAGGCACAAGGTCAGCCAGGCGAACGCCCCCGCCAGAATGCCGGCCACTGACGGTCTGCGCCCGACCAGCGTGCGCATGGCCGTCCAGTTCATCGCTGCACTGAGCAATAGAACAACATTGCCGAACACAATCGGAATGAAGTCGACGCCTCGATCACGCCAACTGACCAATACCACGCCCAAGGCGCCCAGCAACATCATGCTGCCGAGGTACGCCAGCGGCGGCTCACGGGTTTCGCGATACCAGGCGTGTAGCGTCAAAAGCCCCATCAAAAAGAAGACGAAGACCGAAACGACCAGCAGGGTCGGGATATGCAGGGCCATTCCATGGATTCCCGTGAGGCTCATTACCGGAATCCGGCCGGGGTCGGGGATGCGGGTAAAAACAGAGGGGTGGTTACAAGGCGGGATTTAGCACTGTGGGGGTTGGGTTTTGCAAGTGTTGGCGCATTGGCCTGCGGATTGCCTAAGTCATTGCGACAGGCAGCGGGGCAATTGTGCAGCAGCAATTGCCCTGTTTCGCTCCGGCGTCAGACCGCTATGTTTGGACTGAAACTGCTGGAAGTAAGGCGCTCGATTGCGATCCCCAGAGCTTGATCGTCAAATAGCTTGTTTTTCCGCACTGCAGCGCTGGAACCACCATCCCACTTCAGCAGCGCTTCGCGTAAAGCTGGAACGGTTGGCGCAATGCCGTCCTGAATCAGCAACCAGTCGACAGTCGCGAGCAACTCCATGCCAAAAGGTGATTCAAAGCCATCAATCAACTCAGCCGTGCGTTCTAACGCTTGGGAGTATTCCTTGGCTTCAGTCTTGAGGTAGGTCTGCAAAAAGGCTTTGCGATCCTGGTCAAACCAAATCACATCGGTGATTCCCGCATCACTGATGCGCTTGTCGCAATGCAGATAGCTGCCATCCAGATTGTTGAGCAGATGTTCCAATCGATTAGCGTACGGTCCGAATTTATGGGCGACGAATTTAAGATTCAGCGGGTTCTCAGTACTAGGAAGTTTTTCGATTGCTCGCTCAAGAAACCACGCCAGTTTCTGAATCTCGAGCAGGCTGCATTCCATCCCCAGAACCCAATAACGTCGTACCAGCTCTGCAATCAGCGCCCGTGCCGGAGTGAGTTGCTCAACTCCGTTGCGTTTAGCGACATTCAGATACTGATTGGAGGGTTCGAACACCAATACATCCACGTCCAGATCGTCCAGTACCTCAACAATTTGCTCACGCACTTCAGGCCACTTCAGCCCACCGTTACCAGCACCTAGCGGCGGGACAGCGACAGACTTCACATCGTTTTCTATCAAGAAACGACGCAGATCATGCAAACCCTCGGTAATCCACGCCATTTGCGACGGAGAGCGCCAATGACGTTTGGTAGGGAAATTCACTATCCAGCGCGGACCATCGAGTTCATTGGTGGCCGTCACGTGCATTTTGCCGGTTTCTACTTCACCGGCCTTGCACGCTGCTGCATACAGACGGTAATTCTGCGCAAAGCGTTCTTTGAACATCAACGCGATGCCTTTACCCATCACACCTACGGTGTTCACCGTGTTGACGAGGGCTTCGGTTTTGGCTTCCAGCAGGTTGCCTTGGGTGAATCTGATCATTGGAAATACCATTTGGGGCGCGCATGGACTAGCAGAGCAAGAGCCAGATCAGAGAGCGGCAAACCTTATTCCTCATCAAAGTAATCGCGATCCACAGTCGGCAACCGCAACAAGCGTGATGTCACGCCAACCTCATGATCCATCATCAGATGCACCAGTCGCGTTCCGTCTACCAACACAATGCCATCCACCGATTTAGCGAAGTCAACAGCGTGTGCGGTAAAGCCAGATGTGGTGATGAATACGCCGCGCTTAGCTTTTTGCCCGGCGAGTGCTCCGTAGAACGCCTGCAGTTCAGGCCGGCCAACCGTGTTTTGCCAGCGTTTGGCCTGAACATAAACTTTCTCCAGCCCCAATTTATCGAGCGAGATAATGCCGTCGATACCCGCATCACCGGAACCGCCGACACGTTGCAGATCATTGCGACTGGCGCCATACCCCAGTCGATGAAGCACATCCAGCACGATCACTTCGAAACGGTTGGGGCTAACTTGCAGCAAGTTGTCCAAAAGGTCCGCCGCCGTGGCATCGCGCAATTCCTTTAGCGCTCGCTCCAGTCGGTCGTCAGGGCTTTCGGTGGCGGAGGTCAGGTCTGGCTCAATGTTTGGTTGGTCGTCTAGTGGTTCAGCATCAGGCGCGACCTTCAGCTTCACATTCATGTAGCCGATTGCCAAATGCTCCACGTCCTTGGCCGACAGTGGAAATGCATGCTCCTTGGCGTACTGCGAGCCTGCATCGGTCAATTTCCAATACCCGCGTTTGGCACTGCTGGAAAGACCGGCACGTTTGAGTCGATCGTGAGCCCAACCTGAACGGTTTTTGTAGGTCGCCTGACCACTGGCGATCAATTCTTCGCGCTGTGCTTCGGTCAGTTGCAGTGTTTTTGCTGCCGCTTCGTGAGCGTCCCGAGCAATCGCACCCTCGGGTTTTGTGACGAGAAAACGAAGGATCGGTTCGATGAACTGATCGTAGGTTGGAACGGACATAGGCGCATCCCTGTGCTGAAGGTTTTTTAACTAACCGGCGGGCGAGTATAAATTAACGCTCGCTGAGGATGCCTTGGAGAGTAAGCACTGTTTGCGTGAAAACGTAAGTCGCTATGTCTCGGTTCGCACATATGTCGAATACTGGCTGGTTCACTTTCTCACAGGCATTAAAAAGCCGGCTTGTGGCCGGCTTCTCGGGGACTGGCTTGGCCTATTTTTGGTAAGCCTTGCCAGCCTTCAAAACGTACATCCGGATCTGCGTCCGGCTGTGGGACTTGGTCAGACGTTGGTCTGCCGTGTCGGGCGCTGTCTGAGCCGCGGGCGGGTCGATGCGCAAATGTGGGGCGCAGGATACTGAGTTTTGCTTGGGATTCCCAGTCTGAAGTGCGGTTTAGAGCGACTTCTACGCCAGAAATCCGGGATTTGTACCGATTGTCCGGGCCTCTTCGCGAGCAGGCTCGCTCCCACAGGGATCGATGTTTGCCGAGAGACCTTACCGTTTTCTAGAGAAACGGCACCACCGGCCGCCGTTTGCTCACCGTCGACCACCAGAATACCCAGCCCAATATATGAATCCGTTGCTCCTCGATCTGCGCCGGGCGGAATACTTCGTCCGGGTATTCGGCGCTGTTGTGGCTGCGCAGGCGCAAGCCGTTGCCGGGCATGCGGTGCAGGTATTTGATGCGCAGCATGCCATCGTGTTCGATGGCGTAGATTTCGCCGTCCACCACTTGGGTCAAGCCGCGATCGATGGCGACGACGGAGCCGTCTTCGATGCGCTCGGCCATGCTGTTGCCGATCATGTGTGCGCAGATGGCGTCTGTATGGCGAATGTCCAGTTTGTCGAGGTGCGCGCGCAGCAGGCGAATGGATTGGTCCGGGTCCTGAACGACATGGGTTTTGTCGGAGCCGTTGGTGAGTGGTGTTTCTTTGAAGAAGGCCAGTTCGATGTCGTTGGGGTGGATGAATCGATAGGCGCCCTGAGGGTCCTGGGCGTCAAAGCTGTCGCCGTTGCTGGCAGGCGGAGTCAGGCTTGGCAGCTCTTTGATGCCTTCACCGGTTTTCAGCCATTCGCTGTTGACGGACAGCAGGCGTGAGACTTCTTCCATGCGATACGCCGGGACGCCCCGGGTGTACCAGTTGTGGACATTTTGGGCTTCCGTGCCCCAGAACTTTGCGAAACCCGTCGTCGAGATGTTCGCAGCTTCCAGGAGTGCCTTGAATCTTGGACCGCTAGTGTTCTTTCTCATAAACACGGAGTCTACGGCCGTGCCAGAGCGGTTTGAATAAACCGGACGTTCAAAAACGGGCTGAATTTTGCGACGGGATGTAAGACGGTCTTGTGGGAAATTACACAGGCTAAAACTTTTCTGTAGTCCGTCGTAAACACTCTGTTTAAGACGGCTTTTGCCGAGCACAAAAAACCCCGGATCAACCGGGGTTTTCTTCAAGCCTCACGCGTAGCGCAGGTGCTTAGCCTTTGTAGGCGGCAACCGACTTGGTGATCGCTTCGCGGGCGGCGTCTGCACCGGCCCAGCCTTCGATCTTGACCCATTTGCCTTTTTCGAGATCTTTGTAGTTCGCGAAGAAGTGCTCGATCTGCTGGATCAGCAGTGGCGGCAGGTCGGTGTATTCCTTCACATCGACGTACAGCTGGGACAGCTTGTCGTGTGGCACTGCGATGACTTTGGCATCGCCGCCGCCGTCGTCGGTCATGTTCAGGATGCCGACTGGACGCGCGCGGATCACCGAGCCTGGAGCAACCGGGTATGGGGTCACAACCAGCACGTCGAGGGGATCACCGTCGTCAGCCAGGGTGTTCGGGATGTAACCGTAGTTGGCCGGGTAGAACATTGGGGTGGCCATGAAACGGTCAACGAACAGGCAATCGCTGTCTTTGTCGATTTCGTATTTGATCGGCGCGTGGTTGGCCGGGATCTCGATCGCGACGTAGATGTCGTTCGGCAGGTCTTTGCCAGCCGGAATCTTGCTGTAGCTCATTGGGCGTTGCCCCCGTAGTTGACCAAAAACACTTGGCCGGATTGACCAAAAAGTGGCGGCGATTATAGGCATATTCTGCCGTTGACGCCATGTACCGAAAGTCGTGCAAAGCTTAGTCGTGCGCCTGATAGACCGGGTCTGTAGCCTGAAGTTGCCGCAACCTGCCCAACGGGTCCTGACGGTAGAAAAGCTGCAACTGCGCATAGACCTGTGGATAGGCCTCGTGCAGCAGATCCGGGGCGCTGAAGAAGTACTCGCTGGTGACCGCAAAGAACTCGGCCGGGTTCTCGGCGGCGTAGGGATCGATGGCGGTTTCGGCGTCCGGGTCATGGTCGAGTTGGCGATTGAGGTCGTCGTAGGCCTTTTGCATCACTTCGGCCCAGTCGCTGACACGCATGTCGGCATGCAGCGGCGGCAGGCCGTTGGCGTCGCCGTTGAGCATGTCGAGTTTGTGCGCCAGTTCATGAATGACCAGGTTGTAACCTTCCCAACCGCCACTGGCCATGACCCCGGGCCAGGCGAGGATGATCGGCCCCTGCTGCCAGGCTTCGCCGCTGTGCTCGCCATCCCACTCATGCTCGACACCGCTGGCGTCGCGATGACGTTGCGGGCTTAGAAAGTCGTCGGGATACAGGACGATCTCGTGGAAGCCCTGATACCAGTTCAGATCGCCCAGGTTGAGCAGCGGCAATTGCGCTTGGGCGGCGAGCAGCAGGCGTTGTTCCTGATGCAGTTCGATGCCGGGCAGGGCGCTCAGGTGTTTGTCGTCGAGGAACAGCACGCAGGCTTCGCGCAGCCATTGATCTTCGGCAGAGCTGATGCCATCAAGAAAACTCAATTGATGGCGCACCCGTTGCCACATGTCGTTGGCAATCGGGTGCTTCGCCAGAATGCGCCGGCGACGCCAGGCGCTCAGCGACCACATCAGCTTAGTGCGATTGGGCTTTGGTGCCGCCGAAACGGCTGCGAACCACGCCGAGGATCATCGGCACCAGCGACAACAGAATGATTGCTACCACCAGCAACGACAGGTTTTTCTTGATGAACGGTACGTTGCCGAAGAAGTAACCCAACGTCACCAGACCGCCGACCCAGAGGATGGTGCCCAACACGCTGAAACCGAAGAAGCGCGGGTATGGCATCTTCGCCACACCGGCGACGAACGGTGCGAAGGTACGGATGATCGGCAGGAAACGCGCCAGCGTCACGGTCTTGCCGCCGTGCTTGTCATAGAAATCGTGGGTTTTTTGCAGGTAATCGCGACGGAAGATTTTCGAGTTCGGGTTGCTGAACAATTTCTCGCCAGCCGTTCGTCCGATTACGTAGTTGGTGCTGTCGCCAAGGATGGCCGCGAGCATCAGCAAGCCGCCCAGCAGGACCGGGTCCATGCCACCGCCGGCCGCAACGGCACCGGCAATGAACAGCAACGAATCACCCGGCAGGAAGGGCATTACCACAAGGCCGGTTTCACAGAAGATCACCAGAAACAGGATGGCGTAGATCCATGGCCCATAGTTGTTCACCAGCAAATCGAGGTAGACGTCGAGATGCAGGATAAGGTCGAGCGGGTTGAAATCCATGGGGGCACCTGTATGGCGGCCCGACTCGGCAGGCCTGTGCGGATGACTTCGTGTAAGCCTACAGCGGGGTGTAGTTTTTCTTACAAGCCGGAAAGATCGGGATTATACGGTCTGAAAGACGAAAAGCGCGTTGGTTTTGTAGCGAGGGATGTCGGGGTGTGAACAATTGTCAGGATGCGGCCAGCGTGCCTGAGGGAGCGGGCTCCCTCATCACACATTGCCTGTGCGGTCAGAGCTCTTCGCTGATCGGCAACACGTAGTTCTTGAACTCGGTATCTTCCTTGAACCCGATGGATTCGTAAGTTTTCTGCGCGACTTCGTTGTTGCTGCTGGTGGACACGCGCATGCGCACAGCCTGGGTTTCCTTGGCCATTTTCTTCGCGGTGCGGATCAGGTTGTCGGCGACCAGCTGGCGGCGCGCATCTTCGGCGACATAGATGTCGTTGAGGATCCATACGCGTTTGAGCGATAGCGAGGAGAAGCTTGGGTACAGCTGACAGAAGCCCATCAGTTTCTTGTCGTCATCATCGGCCAAAGCCAGGTAGATCACCGATTCCTTGCGACGCAGACGCTTTTCAAGAAAGGCGCGGGAGGAATCCGGGTAAGGCAGGGAACCGTAGAACTCGCGATATTTGACGAACAACGGGGTCAACAAATCCAGATGTTCGAGGGTCGCTTGAATAATCCGCATGATAGGTCTCGTCTTCAAGTGGCTGTCTTCAACTGCTCTGACGGCGATGGGAAACCCGTGCGGCCGTGCATCGATCCTGCCTGAAACCGGCGCAGAAACGCAATGCGGAAACGGTTCAGGTTGTGGGCGGATCGAGTAGGAAATTACCTTTCATGTCTACACCGGCGTCCGATTCCAGCGTCTGAACCTGTGCTTCGTCCTTCAGGTTGACCCCTGACAGCTGCCGCCGACAGGCTTCGCGCATCAAATAGAGCAAGCGATGTGCCGCCATGCCGTAGCTCAAGCCCTCGAGCCGCACATTGGAGATGCAATTGCGGTAGGCATCGGTCAGTCCGACCTTTGGATTGTAGGTGAAATATAAACCGAGGCTGTCCGGTGAGCTCAGCCCAGGGCGCTCGCCAATCAGCATCACCAGCATTTTTGCGCCGAGCAATTGGCCGATTTCATCACCGACCGCGACGCGGCCCTGTTCCACCAGAATGATGGGGGCAACAGACCAGCCGTCGTCGCTCATCTGATCTTCCAGACGGTTGAGAAACGGTAACGTATGCCGGTGCACCGCCAGCGCCGACAGTCCATCGGCCACGACAATCGCCAGATCGACACCGCCGGGATGCGCCGCTGCGTATTCGCGCAAGGTCTGCGCCGCTTCATCGCTGAGCTTGCGCCCCAAGTCCGGGCGTTGCAGATAGCTGTTTCGATCCACGGCGGCGCTGTGCAGCAACAGGCTTTCGCGCCCGCGTTCACTCAGTTGCGAGCTGAGCCCGGCATGATCGAATGGCAGATGCACGGCATCGCGCGCCTGCGCGTGGGCAAACTGGAAGTCCAGTTGCGCAGTGGTCGGCAGGCTGGTGCCGGTGCGGCCGAGGGCAATCCGCGCAGGGGTCAGGCGGCGCAGTTCCAGCCAAGGGTTCTGCGGGTCTACAGGCGGTTTTTCCATGCGACTCATCCCAGTTGCGCCAGCGCTTGGCGGAAGGCCGGCGGCAAGTTGTTACCGAAGCGAACCTTGCCGTCCGCTTGCGTGAAGATGCCCATGTTCGCCAGCCATTGCTCGAACTCTGGCGCCGGTTTCAGGCCCAGGGTCTGGCGGGCGTAGAGCGCGTCGTGGAACGACGTGGTCTGGTAATTGAGCATGATGTCGTCAGAGCCGGGGATGCCCATGATGAAGTTGATCCCGGCGACACCCAGCAACGTCAGCAGGGTGTCCATGTCGTCCTGATCGGCTTCGGCATGGTTGGTGTAGCAGATGTCGCAGCCCATCGGCACGCCGAGCAATTTGCCGCAGAAATGGTCTTCGAGGCCGGCGCGGATGATCTGTTTGCCGTTGTAGAGGTATTCCGGGCCGATAAATCCTACGACGGTGTTCACCAGAAACGGCTTGAAATGTCGCGCCACGGCGTAGGCCCGGGTCTCGCAGCTCTGTTGGTCGACGCCATGGTGGGCGTTGGCCGACAGGGCGCTGCCTTGGCCGGTTTCGAAATACATCAGATTTTGCCCTAGGGTTCCGCGATTCAGGCTCAGGCCGGCGTCATAGCCTTCCTGCAACACGTTGAGGTTGATGCCGAAACTGGCGTTGGCCGCCTCGGTGCCGGCAATCGACTGGAATACCAGATCCAGTGGCACGCCACGGTTGATCGCCTCGATCGAGGTGGTGACGTGGGTCAGCACGCAGGCCTGAGTCGGAATGTCGTAGCGCTGGATGATCGCGTCGAGCATTTCCAGCATCGCGCAAATCGAGGCGATGCTGTCGGTGGCCGGGTTGATGCCGATCATCGCGTCGCCGTTACCGTAGAGCAGGCCGTCGAGAATGCTCGCGGCGATGCCGGAAGGCTCGTCGGTCGGATGATTGGGTTGCAGGCGGGTCGAAAGGCGCCCGCGCAGGCCAAGAGTGCCGCGAAACTTCGTCACCACGCGAATCTTCTGCGCCACCAGCACCAGATCCTGCACGCGCATGACCTTCGACACAGCGGCGACCATTTCCGGGGTCAGCCCGGGGGCGAGGGCGCGCAGGCTGGTTTCGTCGGCAGCATCGCTGAGCAACCAGTCGCGGAAGCCGCCGACGGTGAGGTGGCTGATCACGGCGAAGGCTTGCTTATCGTGGGTGTCGATGATCAGTCGGGTGACTTCATCGGACTCGTAGGGAATCAGCGCTTCCTGCAGGAAATGCGTGAGCGGAATGTCGGCCAGCGCCATTTGCGCAGCCACGCGCTCGCCGTCATTGAGCGCGGCGATGCCGGCGAGAAAGTCCCCGGAGCGTGCCGGGCTGGCTTTGGCCATGACGTCCTTGAGGCTGTCGAAACGATAGGTTTGGGCGCCGACCGTGTGAGCGAAACTGGCCATACACAATTCTCCGTGACGGCGCAGACCGAGCCTGCGCCGGGATTGTCGGCACTCAGTGCAAGGCTTGCTCAGCCTTCTGGATCGCCGCGAATTCTTCTTCCGGCGTGCCTGCTACCAAGTGATGTCGACTGTAGAACGCAAAGTAAGCAATTAACACTCCATAGATGATCGCTGCGCCGATGACCACCCGTGGATCAACCAAAAAGCCTGCGACCACGGCGATGCACGCCAGCACCAAGGCCACTCCGGAAGTGAGGATGCCACCAGGTGTGCGGTACGGCCGGTCCATTTTGGGGCGACGAATCCGCAAGGTGATGTGCGCGGCCATCATCAGCACGTAGGAAATGGTTGCGCCGAACACCGCCACCAGAATCAGCAGGTCGCCCTGGCCGGTCAGCGACAGGCCGAAACCGATGATGCCGGGAATCACCAGCGCCAGGACCGGTGCCTTGCTTTTATTGGTTTCGGACAGTTTGCGTGGCAGGTAGCCGGCCCGTGACAGCGCGAAAATCTGCCGCGAGTACGCGTAGATGATCGAGAAGAAACTGGCGATCAACCCGGCCAGGCCCACGAGATTGACGAAACTGCCCATCCAGGTTGAGCCGCCATAAGCCTTGCTCAACGCTTCGACCAACGGGTTACCGGAGGTCAGCAGCGAGTTGGCGCCTGCACCGCCAGGGCCGACGATCAGTATCAAAAGGGCAAACATGAGCAGCACCAACATGGCGCCGATCAGACCGCGCGGCAGGTCACGCTTGGGGTTCTTGGTTTCTTCTGCTGCCAGCGGCACACCTTCAACGGCAAGAAAGAACCAGATCGCATAGGGAATCGCCGCCCAGACGCCGACGTAACCGAATGGCAGGAATGGACTGGCGCCTGCGGCACTGGTCACCGGGATATCGAGCAGGTTGGCGACGTCGAAGTGCGGAACCATCGCCACCAGAAATACCCCCAGCGCCAACGCGGCGATGGCGGTGATGACGAACATCAGCTTGAGCGCTTCGCCGACCCCGAAAATGTGGATGGCAATGAAAATGATGTAGAAGGCCAGATAGATGATCCAGCCACCGATGCCGAACAGCGATTCGCAGTAGGCACCGATGAACACCGCGATGGCCGCCGGGGCAATGGCGTATTCGATAAGGATCGCGGTGCCGGTGAGAAATCCGCCCCACGGCCCGAATGCACTGCGGGCAAAACCGTAGCCACCGCCGGCGGTGGGGATCATCGAAGACAACTCGGCCAGAGAAAAGCACATGCACAGGTACATGGTGGCCATCAGCAGTGTCGCCAGGAACATGCCGCCCCAGCCACCCTGCGCGAGGCCGAAGTTCCAGCCGGCATAGTCACCGGAAATCACGTAGGCAACGCCCAGACCCACCAGCAGCACCCAGCCGGCGGCACCTTTTTTCAGTTCGCGTTGTTGAAAGTAATCCGATCCGACTTTTTCAAAGTCGACGGAGGCGCCGGTCGCCGGAGCGCCAGCCGGGGATTCGTTAGGCATAGGTTTCACCGTTCTTATTGTTTTATTGGCCCGATTGCTCCGTCAGGAACCATGGGGTTGAATGCCACACCGCTTTCGCGAGCAGGCTCGCTCCCACATTGGCGTTGTGTCGAGTCGAACATTGCAGGTGTACGCAGCTCCCCTTTGGGAGCGAGCCTGCTCGCGAAAGCTATCTGAGGGGCGATGCAGAAGTGACTGCCTCGCCCCCCATCCGCTTAGAAGAAGCCCAGCGGATTGATGTCGTAGCTCACCAGCAGGTTTTTGGTCTGCTGATAATGATCGAGCATCATCTTGTGGGTTTCACGGCCCACGCCGGACTTCTTGTACCCGCCGAACGCGGCATGCGCCGGATACAGGTGGTAGCAGTTGGTCCATACGCGGCCAGCCTTGATCGCGCGGCCCATGCGGTAGGCGCGGTTGATGTCGCGGGTCCACAGACCGGCGCCGAGGCCGAACTCGGTGTCGTTGGCGATGGCCAGGGCTTCGGCTTCGTCCTTGAACGTGGTGATGCTCACCACCGGGCCGAAGATTTCTTCCTGGAACACGCGCATCTTGTTGGTGCCCTTGAGCAGGGTCGGCTGGATGTAATAGCCGGTCGACAGGTTGCCCTCGAGTTTCTCCACCTTGCCGCCGGTCAGCAGCTCGGCACCTTCGCCCTTGGCAATTTCCAGATAGGAAAGAATCTTGTCGAATTGCTGCTCGGATGCCTGCGCGCCGACCATGGTGTCGGTGTCCAGCGGATCGCCACGTTTGATTTGCAGGACTTTTTTCATGACGACGGCCATGAACTCGTCGTAGATCGACTCCTGTACCAGCGCGCGGGAAGGGCAGGTGCAGACTTCGCCCTGGTTGAAGAACGCCAGTACCAGACCCTCAGCGGCTTTCTCAATAAAGGTCGGCTCGGCCTGCATGATGTCTTCGAAGAAAATGTTCGGCGACTTGCCGCCCAGTTCCACGGTCGATGGAATGATGTTTTCGGCGGCGCATTTCATGATGTGCGAGCCGACCGGGGTCGAGCCGGTGAAAGCGATCTTGGCGATGCGTTTGCTGGTCGCCAGCGCTTCGCCAGCTTCTTTGCCGTAGCCCTGAACGATGTTCAGCACGCCTGGCGGCAGCAAATCACCGATCAGTTCCAGCAACACGGTAATGCCCAGCGGGGTTTGCTCGGCAGGCTTGAGCACCACGCAGTTACCGGCCGCCAGCGCTGGCGCAAGTTTCCACGCGGCCATCAGGATCGGGAAGTTCCACGGGATGATCTGACCGACCACGCCCAGCGGTTCATGAATGTGATACGCCACGGTGTTGCCGTCGATCTCGGCAGCGCTGCCTTCCTGGGCACGCAGGCAGCCAGCGAAATAGCGGAAATGGTCGGCAGCCAGAGGGATGTCGGCGTTGAGGGTTTCGCGGATGGCTTTGCCGTTGTCCCAGGTTTCGGTGATCGCCAGCAATTCGAGGTTGGCTTCGATGCGGTCGGCGATTTTCAGCAGAATCAGCGAGCGCGCCTGCACGGAGGTTGCGCCCCACGCGTCGGCAGCAGCGTGGGCGGCGTCCAGTGCCTTGTCGATGTCTTCGGCAGTGGAGCGGGGGAATTCAGCAATTGGCTGGCCATTCACTGGCGAGGTGTTGGTGAAGTACTGACCTTTGACAGGCGCGACGAACTCGCCGCCGATGTAGTTACCGTACTTGGCTTTGAACGAGACTTTGGCGCCTTCAGTACCGGGGTGAGCGTAACGCATGATGATGTTCTCCTTGGCTTTGTACTTATTAGAGAAACGCGCAAGTGCGCTTGCTATAAGCGTAGAGCAAAGGTCGGGCCACTGCCGTGCGGGGCCTGTAAATCAAGGGGTTGGGCGGTTTGTGTCGGACGAGTGGATGGCGCCTGTGATGGTTTCGGTACAGAGATGGTGACAATTTGTACCGCTTTCGGCACAGCGTGTGACCGGGCAGTCTTGCCAGCATTGCAATACACATTTACCTGGAGGATCCTCAGCCAACAGCAACCCCTGTAGGAGCTGCCGCAGGCTGCGATCTTTTGTTCTTGATTTTCAGAAACCCAAGATCAACAGATCGCAGCCTGCGGCAGCTCCTACACGGGGAATATGGAGAACAATAAGAAATGCACGACAACCATTTGAGTCGCCATGCCCAACAGGTTCTCACCGTTACCCAGGGCAAACCGCACGTGCACGGGCCCGGTGCCGACCCGTCGATTGCCCGCTCGTGGCTGCGCTGTCTTGAGGACTATCACCTCGACCCAGCGCTGGCCATCGCGCCGACCGTGCTCGAACACGGACGCGTACTGGAAAGCCGCGAACGCCTGCAGCAGGTGCTGCAGATCGCCGGCAATGAAATGAGCAGCCTGCATCAACAGCTTTCCGGCGCCGGCCATGCAGTGCTGCTGACCGACGCGCGCGGGGTAATCCTCAACTGCGTCACCGCACCAGCCGAGCGCAAGATCTTCGAGCGCGCCGGCCTGTGGCTTGGCGCTGACTGGAGCGAAGCCTGCGAAGGCACTAACGGCATCGGCACCTGCCTGGTCGAACGTCAGGCGCTGACCATTCATCAGGACGAACATTTTCGCGGCCGCCACACTGGCCTGACCTGTTCGGCGAGCCCGGTGTTCGACCCGCACGGCGAACTGCTGGCGGTGCTCGACGTGTCTTCGGCGCGCCACGATGTCTCGCGGCAAAGTCAGTTCCACACCATGGCGCTGGTCAATCTGTCGGCAAAGATGATCGAGAGCTGTTACTTCCTGCGCTGTTTCGATAACCAATGGTTGCTGCGTTTTCATCTGCAAGCCGAATCGGTCGGGCTGTTCAGCGAGGGCTTGCTGGCGTTTGACGGCGAAGGTCGGATCAGTGCGGTCAATCAGAGTGCGCTGAATTTGCTTGGGCATATTCGTGGCGGCTTGCTGGGTAAACCGGTGGAGGCGTTTTTCGATTGTTCGCTGGATGAATTGCTCGGTCGCGCGAGCACCAATGCCAGCGCCAGTTGGCCGCTGCGCACCCGTGACGGGCGGCATCTGTTTGCCGTGCTGCGTGGTGAGTCGCGCAAGCCGACACCGATCATGCCCGCGCCAGTTGTGATTCAGGCTCCCCGCCTGTCGGGCATCTGCCTCGGTGATGAAGCGTTGCAGGCAGACTTCCGTAAATCCTTGCGCGTCTTCGAACGCGATGTGCCCCTGCTGATCAACGGCGAAACCGGCTCTGGCAAAGAAGCCTTTGCCAAGGCTGTGCATCACGCCAGCCAGCGCTCGAACAAAGCTTTCGTAGCGCTGAACTGCGCGGCCATCCCGGAAAGTCTGATCGAGAGCGAGTTGTTCGGTTATCGCGGCGGCAGTTTCACCGGCGCAAGAAAGGACGGCATGCGTGGCAAGTTGCAGCAGGCTGACGGCGGCACGTTGTTCCTCGATGAAATCGGCGACATGCCGCTGGCCTTGCAGACCCGGTTATTGCGGGTGCTGGAAGATCGGCAAGTGGTGCCGATCGGTGGCGAGCCCGAGGCAGTCAACGTGCGAATCATCAGCGCCACCCACCGCAACCTGCTGGAGCGGGTCGCGGATGGCAGCTTCCGCGAAGACTTGTATTACCGGCTCAACGGGCTGGAAGTGGCGCTGCCGGCGTTGCGTGAACGTAGCGATAAATCGCAGTTGCTGGATTTTCTGCTGGCTGAAGAGGCGGGTGGCGAAACGATCCTGATCGACGAGGCGGCGCGTCAGGCGTTGCTGGCGTTCAACTGGCCGGGGAATGTGCGGCAGTTGCGCAATGTGCTGCGCACGTTGGCGGCGTTGTGTGATGAGGGGCGGATCGGGATTGAGGATTTGCCGGTGATGATTCGGCAGGGGAGTCCGGCAATATTTGCGAATAAGGAGTCCGATCATCCGCTGGAAGATGCCGAACGGTCGGCTCTGCTCAATGTGCTGGAGCAAACTCGCTGGCACATGACCCATACGGCGCAGCAACTGGGCGTCAGCCGCAACACGCTTTACAGAAAGCTGCGTAAGCATGGCATTGAGCGTCGAGTCAGTTAGAAGGCCCTCACCCTAGCCCTCTCCCAGGGGGAGAGGGGACTGACCGAGGTGTTTTGGCGATTTACGCCGACCTGAAATATCGAACCGAACTCAGGATTTGAAAGCGACCGAGATCGGCTCCCTCTCCCTCGGGAGAGGGCTGGGGTGAGGGGCTACAATCTGCAGCCGAACCGAGATGCTGCGGCCAACCAGCCCCGCCCCTCACCTAAAGAGTGCGATTTCCCCCTCCCTACGCTAACCTGCGGCCATGTTTTACGAGGTCGACTATGCACATTCATATTCTGGGTATCTGCGGGACTTTCATGGGCTCGATGGCGGTTCTGGCCAAAGAGCTGGGCCATCATGTGACCGGCTCCGACGCCAACGTCTATCCGCCGATGAGCACGCAGCTTGAAGCCCAAGGCATTCAACTGACGCAGGGCTATGACCCGGCGCAACTCGATCCGGCACCGGATCTGGTGGTGATCGGCAACGCCATGTCGCGCGGCAATCCGGCGGTGGAATATGTGCTGAACAAAGGTCTGCCGTACGTTTCCGGCCCGCAGTGGCTGGCTGACCATGTGCTGCAAGGGCGCTGGGTGCTGGCGGTGGCCGGTACGCACGGCAAAACCACCACCAGCAGCATGCTCGCCTGGGTACTGGAACACGCCGGCATGAGCCCGGGCTTCCTGATCGGTGGCGTGCCGCAGAATTTTTCCGTGTCGGCGCGACTGGGCGGTACGCCTTTCTTTGTGATCGAGGCCGACGAGTACGACAGCGCCTTCTTCGACAAACGCTCGAAATTCGTGCATTACCGTCCGCGCACCGCGATCCTCAATAACCTTGAGTTCGATCACGCCGATATCTTCCCGGATCTGCCGGCGATCGAGCGGCAATTCCATCACTTGGTGCGGACCATTCCGAGTGAGGGTCTGGTCATCCACCCGACCACCGAGCCGGCCTTGCAGCGTGTGATCGAAATGGGTTGCTGGACGCCGGTGCAAACCACCGGTGCCGGCGGCCAATGGCAGGTCAAACTGCTGAGCGAAGACGGTTCGGCGTTCGAAGTGATGTTCGAAGGCGTGTCCCAAGGCACCGTCGAGTGGGAGCTGACCGGCCAACACAACGTTGCCAACGCCCTGGCGGCATTGGCAGCGGCGCGGCATGTTGGCGTGGTGCCATCGATGGGCATCGCCGGGCTGAGCGCGTTCAAGAACGTCAAACGGCGCATGGAAAAAGTCGCCGAAGTACGCGGCATCACTATCTACGACGACTTCGCTCACCACCCGACCGCCATCGCTACCACCCTCGACGGCCTGCGCAAACGCATCGGCGACGCGCCACTGATCGCGATCATCGAACCGCGCTCCAACTCGATGAAGCTCGGCGCGCACCGGGATGGTTTGCCGGACAGTGTGGTCGATGCCGATCAAGTGATCTGGTACGCCCCGGCCAACCTCGGCTGGGACCTGGCCGGCACTGCCGCGCTGTGCACGGTGCCGTCGATCGTCAGCGATTCGCTGGAAGGCATCATTGAGCGCGTGAAGAGCCAGGCCCAGCCCGGCACGCACGTGGTGATCATGAGCAACGGCGGCTTCGGCGGCCTGCACGGCAAGCTCGCCGAGGCGCTGATATGAACAATGGCCCCGAACGCATCACGCTGGCGATGACCGGCGCGTCCGGCGCGCAATACGGTCTGCGCCTGCTCGATTGTCTGGTGCGGGAAGATCGCGAAGTGCATTTCCTGATCTCCAAGGCTGCGCAACTGGTAATGGCCACCGAGACCGATGTGACGTTGCCGCCGAAGCCGCAGATGATGCAGGCATTCCTGACCGAGTACACCGGGGCCGCCGCCGGGCAGATCCGCGTGTACGGCAAGGAAGACTGGATGTCGCCGGTAGCCTCGGGCTCTGGCGCACCGGCGGCGATGGTCGTGGTGCCGTGCTCTACCGGAACGCTGTCGGCCATTGCCACCGGCGCCTGCAACAACCTGATCGAACGCGCCGCCGATGTCACGTTGAAGGAACGTCGCCAATTGATTCTGGTGCCGCGCGAAGCGCCGTATTCGAGCATTCATCTGGAGCACATGCTCAAGCTGTCGAACATGGGCGTGACCATTCTGCCGGCCTCGCCGGGTTTCTATCATCAGCCGCAGACCATCGATGATTTGATCGATTTCGTCGTGGCGCGGATTCTCAATCTGCTGGGCATTCCCCAGGACATGCTGCCGCGTTGGGGTGAGCATCATCTGAGCAGTGATGAGTAAGCTGCTGGTGCTCGGGCTGGTGTTGTTGCTCGCAGGGTGCGCCACGGCACGCACTTTGGATGCAGCGAAACCGGGCGCACCGGTGGTGTACTCCGGGACGCGGCTGGATTTGTATGCGATGAATGGTGGGTGTTGTGCGATGGATCGATTCGGGGCTGAGGCACCGAGTTACCCGGGGGTGGATCTGCCGGCGAGTGCCTTGCTCGATACGCTGTTGTTGCCGTTGTCTTTGCTGACGGTGATTGGCGTGAGTTTTCAGGCGACTGGTGGATTATAGGGGAGCGCAGCGCACTCCATCGCGAGCAGGCTCGATCCCGCAGAGGGACGCGGTGCAAATGTGGGAGCGAGCCTGCTCGCGAAAGCTTTCTTCCAGGCGTAATTGATTATTTGCCCAGCTTGCGCAAATCATCCGACTCGATCACCCGCACGCCATCCTGCTCCTCCAGCGCCAGCCGCCACATCGCCCGCGCCAGTTGGCAGGCCTCGATGCCACGGTACTTGCCCGGAATCAGCTTCGACAGCGGCCCGGCCAACTGCTCGGCCAGACGTGGCTCCGTGCGTTCACCCAACAACAACGAAGGCCGGCAAATGGTCAGTTGCGGCCAATCTTGCGCACGCAGTGCCTGCTCCATTTCGCCTTTGACCCGGTTGTAGAAAACCGACGATTTCGGATCCGCGCCAATCGCACTGATCACGATCAGGTGCCGCGCGCCCATCTCCCGCGCGCGTTTGGCAAACGCCACGACCATGTCCAGATCCACCGCACGAAACGCCGCTTCCGAACCGGCCTGCTTGATCGTGGTGCCGAGGCAGCAGTAGGCGATATCGACGCGGCCACTGAGCTGCGGCAGAAACGCCTGCGGGTCACCGACCGGGTTTTCCAGGTGCGGATGTTCGGCCAATGGTCGACGCGAAGGGGCGAGCACGCGAGAAATCGTTGGCTCGTTGAGCAAACGGTCGAGTAGATGTTCACCGGTCAAGCCGGTGGCTCCGGCAAGCAATACGTGCTGAGGCGTCAAGTACATAGTGTCTCTCCCTTGATACTGTTCAGCTTAGTTGCTCTTTACCGCTCCGTCGTTCAACGCAGCACTTTGCAAAGCTTTTCTTGCTTGCTGTTTGCGCAGCAGTTGCCAGTGCGACAGCACGGTTTTCGGCGCCCAGATCTGCGGCTCCGAGGCTTCGAAATTGTCCGCCAGTTCACGCTCGGCGACGGTGGCCTTGGCCAGTTTGAAGGCCTGCTCCAGATCGTCGGTCTGGTTCAGCGCCTGGGCGAACAAGGCGTCGCCGAAGTAGGTGAAGTTGGCTTCTTCCGAGCAGCCGAATGACACCCGGTCAGCGCGTGAGGCGGTCATGATCAGCGTGCGTTCGTCTTTCAGCGCCGGGATGAAACCGCCGGAATAGCACGACGAAATCACGATGATCTTGTCACGGTTTTTCAGCGGCGCCAGCACGGCGGCGAGTTCGTCGGCGGGCAGGTCGGCCAGTTCCATGCGCGGCTGGTCGAGCACCAGTTCGTGCTCGGCGGTGCCGTGGCTGGTCAGGTAGATGAACAGCAGATCTTCCGGGCCGCTGCGTTCGGCGAGGGTTTGTGCGGCGCGGCGCAGGTTTTCGCGGGTGGCCATCGGCCGGTCGCCGAGGTGGTCGCGGTGGTTGACCAGACGGATCTGGCCATAAGCACCGAAGCGTGTGCTGAGCATATTGGCAACGTAGTCGGATTCGCGCAGGAACACGCTTTGCTTGCCGTCGCCACCGAGGGTCAGGGTGTACAGCTCGACCGCCGGGGTTGACGCGGGGATGGCGGCCAAGGCGTCTTCGAGCAGGCGGCCCTGAGCGAGCAAACCGAGTTCGAGGGTGTCGGGCAGCAATTTGCCATCGGCGTCGCGCACGCGCTGGCCGTTGATCCAGGTGCCGCTCATGACGCTACCATCGGTCAGCACCAGGGTGCCGCGTCCGGAGTAGCTGTCGTTGTCGAAGCCGCCGATGTAGAAGCTGCCGTCAGACAAATTCAACCGACCCTGACCGCTGAAGCGCCAGTCACTGAAGGCGCCGATGTAATGGCTGCCGTCGGCGCCGATCAGTTCGCCCTTTCCGGTCAGCGCGCCTTCCTTGAACTGGCCGAGCCAGACGTCGCCGTCAGCATTTTCGTAGCGGCCCTTGCCGTGCAATTGATTGTTCTTGAAACCGCCAACGTAGATGTCGCCGTCAGCGCTGTTGAACGTGCCGTTGCCTTCCAGCTGACCGTTGACGAAATGGCCGCTGAACGTGTTGCCACTGGAATCGCCGCGCTGGCCTTCACCGTTGGGTTTGCCGTGGGCGAACTGGCCTTGATAGGAGCTGCCGTCGTCCATTTCCAGACGACCGAGCCCGGAATACTGATCGGCCTTGAACTCGCCACGATAGGTCATGGCGTTTTCTTTCAGGGTGCCTTCGCCTTCGCGGCGACCCTGCTTGAAGCCGCCGGTGTAACTGCTGGCGTTGGTGGTCAGGCTGCCCTGTCCATCGAACAGTCCTAGCTGGAACTGGCCGCGATAGACCTCGCCATTACTGCCGTGCCATTCGCCCTGACCATGCCACTGACCTTTGTCGAACTGCCCGGCATACCAACTGCCGTTGGGGTAGTCGACACGGCCCTGACCTTGCAGCAAACCATTGACCAGTTCGCCGCGATAGCGCCCGCCGTCAGGCAGGCGCGCATCTGGTGGCAGCAGCGATTCGCCGTCGCCGCACGCGGTGAGCATCAGGGTCAAGGCAAGGGGTGCAAGACGAGCAAGTGAGCGCATAGCGGGATCCGGGCAATTAGGCGACCGAGTATGCCGCAGCTATGCGTGGCATATATAGAGACGTGACGCGAAACAGCGTGCGCTGCTTCGCATCCGGAACGTTTACACGAAGCAGAGCGACAGTGGCTCGGCGATATAGGCCGGTTTGTCCGAGCCTTCTATCTCAAGCGTTGCGGTGGCTTTGAGCAGCCACTGGCCAGGCTTTTTCTCGGTCACTTCGCCCAGATCGACCTTGAGCCGGACTTTCGAGTTGACCTTGACCGGCTGGATGAAACGCACGCTGTCCAGGCCGTAGTTGACCACCATCTTCACGCCTTGCGGCAGCACGAGGATGTCTTCCATCAATTTCGGGATCAGCGACAGCGACAGGAAACCGTGGGCAATGGTGCTGCCAAATGGCGTTTGCGCGGCTTTGACCGGGTCGACGTGAATGAACTGATAATCACCGGTGGCTTCGGCGAACAGGTTGATGCGTTCCTGATCGATGGTGAGCCATTCGGAACGTCCGAGTTCCTTGCCGACATAATCTTTGAGCTCTGCAACTGGAACATAGGGCATTGAGACTCTCCTTGGGTTCATCGGTTTTATAGTTTTTAAGGTGGGGGGATTTGACCTCCCTGCGAACCACTGTAGATCATCATGGCGATTTGCTCCGGTCAACCGACCATGCTTTTGGCGAATGCCGATCCATAGCGCAGGCATGCTTATAATGCGGGCCACTTGCACAGTGGAAAGTAAGACGGAGATGTCGGATGTTGCTACGTGGCCTGACCCTGCTGGTGCTGTTTCAACTGCTTGGCACAGCGCTCAATCATTTGCTGCTGCCGGTGCTGCCGGGGCCGATCATCGGTCTGTTGCTGTTGCTCGTCTTCCTGATCGTTCGCGGTGAAGTCGGCGAGCCGCTGAACCTCGCGGCGGGCAGTCTGCTGCGCTACCTGCCGTTGCTGCTGGTGCCGCCAGCGGTGGGCGTAATGGTTTATGCGAGCGACATCGCCGCCGATTTCTGGGCGATCGTCGGCGCGCTGGTGCTGTCGCTGATTCTGTCGATGGCCTTCGCCGGGGTGCTGATGCAGCGACTGGTCAAGCGTCACGCGCCTGCGTCGGAGGAGTCCTGATGCTTTTCGACTGGCAGGGCGCCTGGGCTTCGGTGATTCATCATCCGCTGTTCGGTATCGGCATCACCCTGGGTGCCTATCAACTGGTGCTGGCGGCGTTCGAGAAAACCCGCTGGATCTTTCTGCAACCGGTGCTGGTCTCCATGTTGTTGGTGATCGGCGTGCTGGTCGGCTGCGGCCTGACCTATGCCGAGTACCGCAAGAGCACCGAGATCCTCAGTATTCTGCTCGGGCCGGCAACGGTGGCGCTGGCGGTGCCGCTCTACTTGAATCTGCGACGCATCCGCCAATTGTTCTGGCCGATTTTTACTACGCTGGTGATAGGCGGGGTGGTCGCCACAGGCATGGGGGTGTTGCTGGGCTGGTGGTTCGGAGCCGAACACATGATCCTGATGACCATGGCGCCGAAATCGGTGACCTCGCCGATTGCCATGCTGGTGGCCGAGCAGATCGGTGGTGTCGCGGCGCTGGCGGCAGTGTTCGTGCTGATCACCGGCGTGATCGGGGCTATCTTCGGCCCGGCGCTGTTGACGCGCCTCGGTGTGCACAGCCCCGAGGCGCGTGGCATGGCGCTGGGCATGACCGCACACGCGGTCGGCACCTCGGTGGCGTTGCAGGAAAGTGATGAGTGCGGTGCCTTTGCGGCGCTGGCGATGAGTCTGATGGGCGTGGCCACGGCAGTGTTCCTGCCGTTGGCGGTGTCGATGGTGGTGTAAGGAAATGTCTATGAGTCTGCCGCTTTTTCCGCTGAACACAGTGCTGTTTCCCGGCTGCAACCTCGACTTGCAGATCTTCGAGGCGCGCTACCTCGACATGATCGGCCGCTGCATGAAACAGGGCGGCGGATTCGGTGTGGTGTGCATTCTCGATGGCCATGAAGTCGGCGTCGCGCCAGAAGGATTCGCTCTGGTCGGCTGCGAAGCACGCATCACTGATTTTCAGCAGCAGGACAACGGCTTGTTGGGGATTCGGGTACAAGGCGGACGGCGGTTCACGGTATTGCGTACCGAGGTGCAGCGCGATCAGTTGATCCTCGCTGAAGTCGAGTGGCTGGATGACGAGCCCGAGCAACCGCTGCAGGACGAAGACGCCGACTTGGTGGCGCTGCTCAAGGCATTGGCCGAACACCCGATGGTTGAGGCGCTGAACATGGGCAGCGAAGCGCTGGGTCAGCAATCGCTGGCCAATCAGCTGGCCTATCTGCTGCCATTCGCCGAAGAGGACAAGATCGACTTGCTGCAACTTGACGATCCCCAGCAGCGACTGGATGCGATCCAGGCGCTGCTCGACGAGTTACAGGGTGAACTGTTTGCCTAGCTGCACTCTGGGCTCCTGTTGTCAGGTTCGGTCATGCTCGGGCAACGGCCAGACGATGTCGTCGGCGTACGTCTTGTCGCCTTTTGGCAGATCAAGTATGACGCCGCCTGAACTCGCGATTTGGTCGATCAGGCTGTCATAGGCGTTACTGGCAAAGTAACCGGTCTCTCGCCTGTCGGTTCCCGCCCAGGTGGCCTGTTCGATTGCAGCAACACGGTCACCAGCCTGTGCCAGTACATCCTTGACCCGGGCGGCGCGCGTCAGGTCGGAGCGCACCAGCCAGAGCCGCTCGGCGCTGATGCCACGGGTGGGCGTGGAGATATGTGCCTCCATGTCGTCGAAGAGGAACTTACCGTTAGCGGGGTTGAATGCCTTGTTCTCTGCTCCCGGGACCACTTCCAGCCCGCGGGTATCAATGGCGTAGACAAATGACGTGGTTTGCTGGCGGCGCGTCGACTCATAACCTTTCGAGTCATCGAAAACGAAAGAGCTGTCTGAGTCGGCCTCGTCGCCGGTTCGTTTGCCCTCCGACACTGAACTGCCCCCCGAATCGGATGACTCGCCGGTTTGTCCTTTGGAACTCTGCGGATTCACGCCGGGGAAACGATTGGCCTGCGAGTTGTAATGCAGTTCGTGATAGAAACCGCCCTTTGTCGCCGCATAGGCGGTGGCGTCATGCAGTCCGAACGTTGCACTCAGCGCGCGTTTGTTGGTGGTGCCAGTGGGATTACCTTTGCGGTACATCATTCGACCATCCCTGGCCAACTCGAACGGCAACCGGGTTTCGCCGCGGAACATCGCCGGAATGTCGGTGCGGTACAACATGTCGTGCCTGGTACGCAGGTAACCGAGATGGGCGGCGTAGTCGGCTAAAAAGGCATCGCTGTAGCGGGTGGCAGGCCAGTGACGGTCGAGGGCCAGGCCGTGGGTTCTCAAGTCTTGAATGTAGTTGTCCAGCTCTTCGGCGATCAGTTTGAAGCGCTGGTCATTCGTCGGGTCGAGGGTCAGGCTTTTATGCTGTTCTGCCCATTGCGGTATCTGGCCGTCACTGAACTCTGTGCGTAACCGGCAGAGTTGGTCCTGAGTGAGGTTGTAGCTGCGCTGTAATTCCAGGCGCTGGGCCAAAGGCAGTTGTGGATGCAGCCACTTCAACGACTCGGCCACAAACAGATGGTCTTCGGTGTTCTGTGCCCGAGGTGCCCAGGTCGGCGCCTTGCCGGACACTTGCGCTTGTGTGCGGAACTCGGAAATCCGTGTGTCATCCACGATGTACATTCGCTGAATGTCCTCATCTGACCAGTGCACTAGCTGCATATCGGCCAGCCTTTTGTGCTTTGCTTGCGCGGGATCGATGGCAATCCAGTGATGCTCTGGGTGCTTGAAGGCATAGCCCAGGATGGCGCCATCACTGCTCGTTCCGAGGGCGCGATATGCGTAATAACCATCAGCATCGGCTGTCGCGGAAAACGCGTAATCGTCGCCGTTCAGAAAAGTGAGGTGCCGATCAAGGCTCCACAGATTGTCCTGCGTGGTTCGATAGATCGGAGGGCCAGGTGCCAGGCGCCTGAAGGACATCACCCGATAAACCCTGAGGTTGGCATCGTATTGAACGCAAACGTGGTGCCGGCCTTCGGTGCCTGGAAGGTGCACGTCCACCCAGTCCTTGGCGAGATAACGCCGGATGCCGGATTCATTCGGCGCTGGCAGAGCGCCAAAGTACGGATGGGCGAAATCTTCCAGCGCTGTCAGTGAAAATGCTGATGTATCTGAGGGGGATCTCGGTGCGACACCCACTTCGAAAGGTGAGGTACTTTGTCGGGAGGTCGCGAGTTCTTCCACGTGAGGTCGTTTGGGTGAAGAGGGCGCATCCACCGGTAAATGGCCCGGAATGCTTTCCGGTGTGGGAAGTATCGGGTTTTTCACAGGCGTGTCGACGGTCGGTGATTTGGGGCGTGGCCCCGGTTTCTGGCGCATGCATAAACTCCGTTTTTGCGAGTCAGCCAGTCCGTCGGCTGAAGTGAGCAGGTGCCCCTGTGGAGGTCAGATCCACACGGGCACGTCGATGAAAGCGGGTAGCGCGTTCAGGTCTTGTTGCCTGAAAAGACCAGCTCTGCGGGTTTGATCCGCGCGCGTGGATCGCTATCCAGACCCCAGTACTTGCGCACCGAGTTGTAAACCACCGTACCGATGGCTCCGGCTTTGAAGCCGATGTGGGTGACATGAACCCTGGCCGCCAGTTCGTTTCGTTGTTGATGCTGATTGATCTCGGCCAACAGCGCTTCGACGCTGGCATAGCCGCGCGCATCGATGACGTAAAGCTGCAGCACTTCAAACAGCAGGGAGACTTCATAAATATTGCCGGCCGAAGTCGCCACGTTGATGGACTCCACCGGGACGTCGTCTTCGATATCGGGCAATTCAATCGTGACACTGGCGATGCGCAAGCGATTGCCGTCCAGTCGTATATCGTCCCGCGTGACCGATTCTTGCAATGTGTGGGTATACAGCGTCCAGGTCGAAGCATCGGCGGTTTTCGCCGCGGCGCCTGGTGTAGACAGGCGAATGATGGTGTTGCTGGCAAGATGGAGGTCGTAAGTCGAACTCTGGCCTTCGAGCACATAAATGCCTGTGTGCGAACCGGTGTCGATCGTAATGCGGCTGGGTTGTGCCGTTATAAGCGGCTTCACGCTGGCCAATGGTCTGACAAAACGATAATTGCCATTGCGTTGTTTGAGGCAACTGCGCGTGCTGCGTACGCGGATGCCGGGGTTCTTCACATCGTCTTCATAATCCAGTGTGGGAATCTGGAGCCGGTATGAGGTCTGGTCCTGCATGATCAGCACAACGTTTTGTTGCAGGCGTGGCGTGGTTACTTTCAGGCTGTTTCTGCCGCTGTAACCGGTGGCGGCTGCGATGGGCTGGATGATGCCCTTGAACGCTACGACCTTCGAAGGCAGGCTGAGCGACAGGGTGAAGTCTGCGTAATACAAGTGGGTATGGCCGGAGACGCCTTTGCGCACCTGCACTTCATAGCTGACTTGCACATCGATGATTTCAGCGCTGTCGAACGCCAGATAAACGCTGCGGGACGTTTCGGCGGTGTTGCGTGAGGCAACGAATTCCACCTGTCGGTCAGTGCGCGACACAAAGTGCTGTTTCAAACCCTGTTCGGTGATCTCGACCATGCCGCCGTTAACGATTTGCGGCGCGGCTGCCGGTTGGCCAATGACGATCACTGCGGGCTTGATGTCCAGACGCGTTGCCTCACCCAACTGCTGGGGTAGCTGGGCCAGCAGCTCGTAACCATCTTGGGTCTTGAAGCGCAATCGATCATTTTTCAACTGGCGATTGCCATCGACCCACTGGTAGACATTTTCCAGCGTGAGGACATGTTCGGGGTCGTTGCCATCCTCGCCGCGCAATGAGCTGACCACCAGTGAAGTGCCGATGATCTGCCAGCGCTGAATGACGTCCGCGGGCCAGCCGAACTCGATCAGGCTCGACTGTTCACCGTCCTCGATTATGGTCGTGCGAGCGTTGCTGCTGGCGATGTAAAAACGATCTGCGCCGCTGCCGCCTTCGACCCGACAGTCCAAACCGTAGAGGGCAATCGTGTCATCGCCGCCGCCGGCGTTTATGCGGTCGTAGCCATTGGCGGAAATCTGGTTGGCCTCGTCGTTTCCGCTGACACGGCTGGTGCCTTTGCGCAGTGTCGAGACGTTTTCGATCGAAGTGAGTTGCGCGACCTCAACGGCATCGATGGCAGGGTCAAGGCCTCGCAACGCCACTCGGCCGCTGTGCAGATTGATGTCGTGGCCGATATGGCGGGTGTCGCTGAGCGGGCGGCTGCCTTCGAAGGCCAGTGTGTCTGCACCTGTGCCGCCATCCAGCACATTGAGGTGCACCGGTTTGCTGCTCCGGTTCAATTCCTGCTCGGTAATGTCGTGATAGAAGGCATCGTTCCTGTCGCCCCCGGTCAGTGCTTTGTGATCCGCGCGAAAGGTGAACAGGTTGGGCTTGTCCCGGGCACCGATGACCCGGTCATTGCCGTCACCCAGGCGCCAGAAAATGCCTTTGTCGTCACCGGCACTGCCCGATACTTTGCCTTTGAGGTTGGCGGGCAGGCCGCTGCCGGCATCGATAACATCGTCACCACCGACAACGACGGCCTGGTTATCGAGTTTGTACGGCTGTTGGCCGACGCTTTCGTCCCATTGGTAACGCCAGATTTCAACAGGCTTCAATTCGATCTGAAAGGCGCCGTTGATCACATGTTCGATGGAGTGCCTGTAGGCGCCCTCCAGCATGTCCTTGGCTGACAATTCGAGCTGCTGCTGGTGATCGCGATAGCCCTTGGCAAGCTTGAAACGATCCAGTACGTCCTGGTCCAGTTCCTGATTGGTGAAGGCGAACCAGCCGGAGCGCAGGCGCTCTTCAAAGGCCAGTTCGATGTAGTCATCGATGTCGTCCACGACGCGGGCGGCCTGGTAGATCATCGAGGCGGCGATGAGCAGTCCGGCGGCGACGAGCCCGACCGGCCCGGCGACACTGCCAAACCCGGCCAGCGCGGCAATGCCCAGCACCAGGCTGATGCCCGCACCCGCTACGCTCAGACCGCCACTGACGTAGTGATCCTGAGCCTCTTTGCCCTGCGCCGCCGCGGCGGCATTGAACGATTTGATGGCATCGGCAATGTCGAAGGGCAAGGTGATTGCGCTGGCGAACATCCCGGCACCCCGGCTCATGTATTTGCCCACCGACGTCAGCGGGAAATACTTCAGTGCAGTGCCGCCATTCCTGAGCATGGCTTCACCAGTTCTGGTCAGCCCCCGCTCGATGATCAACGAACCGAATTCGGCCGCGATCGAGCCACCCTGAAAAGCCGCTTCCAGGGTGTCGCCGTGCTTGATCGCATCGATCATGGCCTTGTAGCCACTGTAGATGCCGAATGCCTGCATGCCGACACCGGCGCCGCTCATCAGATAGCTTTTGTTTTTGCTGACCCAGCCTGGCGCATTCTCCAGCGCGTCAGCGCGATGGATGTCCAGTTTTTGCGCAGCCTTGCCCAATTGATTCAGGCGATCCACTGCACTGCCGGAGGCGATGGCTGTATCGGCGACGAATAGTGCACCGGCGTCAATCGAGCGCTTGCAGGCGATTTCATAAAACAGCATCGCCGGCACATTGCTGTCGGGGCTGTCCACCGACAGCAAGCGCGCCTGCACCCGGTCTGCGTCGAAGTTGAGCCCGTCGAGAAAGCTTTGATCCACGCGCTGCATGCCGGCATTCGCCGGGCTGATGGGCTGGCCATGCACGGTCGCGCCCAAGGCCTGGAGTTCTGCCCGGCTGGTGAGCATTTCACCGATGCGCAGGGGGCCGAAATGTTTGTCGAGGGATTTCAGCGTGCGCTGATAGGCGGCATCAGCATCGTCTGCCAACGTTGCGCTGTTGAGCGTGCCCGCCTGCGGTGCGTGGGGGTTGGCCGAGGCGCTGACGGGAGTGACCTGAATGGGACTGATATCGGGATGCACAGGTGGAGCGATAAGTTTTGACATGTCATTAATCCTTTAATGAAAACGCATGGCCGGTGTCCCTACCGGTGTGTCACTGAGGTTGAGTCGTTGGCGTTGCCGACTCGGGCCAGCTGATGTCGTAGGCGAACTCCTCGCCTTGGCCCGACAGCCTGAGCACGGGTTTGCCGGCGGCCTCGGCTTTGTCGATCAACCGGTCGTACTCGAATTGGTTCTGATGTCCGGCATGGGTGGCACCTTCGATGCGTTCTGCGCTTGCACCTGCCTGGTCTTTGATGTCGTCGATCTTTACCGCTTTGGTCAGGGCAGAATTCAGCAGCCAGATGCGCTCGGCGTGCAGTCCGCTGCGGCTGACCGAAATCAACCCTTCGAAGTCGTCAGAGGGAAACCAGGTGGGAGGCGTGTCACGAGCCGTTGAATTGAAGCTCATGTTTTCTTCATGAGGCACCACTTCCAGGTGGCGGGTGTCGAGCACATACAGAAACATTTCCTGCTGGCGTGTGCGCGTTGATTCATAGCGACGATCGTGATCCCACGGAACAGGGCTTGCGGCCTCGGACCATTCGGAAGATGCGCTGCTTTCTGTGTCACTGGTGTCACTGGTGTCACTGCCCGAGGCGCTATCGTCAGCATCCCGCCCCGGGTATTTGTTGGTCTGGCTGTTGAAGCGCAAATACTCTGGATCAGGCTCGCTTGCGTACATCTTTCCTTCTTTGAGGCTGAAGGTCGCACTCATCGGTTTATGCGTGGTAGCCCCCGGTTTGTGCTTGTATCGTGGCAGCATGAAGCCGTCGTTGGCGAGTTCGAACGGTGTGCGCTCGTCGCCCCTGAACAGCGCCGGAATGTCCGTGCGGTACAGGCAATTGTTCTTGTTGCGCAGATAGCCGAGTTTGCTCAGCAGCGCTTCGCGCACGGGTGCGGTCATGGCGGTTTCAGGGCTGTACCAGTCATGCCGGGCATCACGCTTGAGGTTGAGTTCCTTGACAGCATCCTGGCTCAGTTGCTCAAAGCGCTGCGGATTGTCGACGTCGTCGATCAGGCGTTTGTGTGCTTGCGCCCATTGCGGCATTTTCAGTTCGGTCTTCAGGTCCTGTTGCAAGCGGGCCAGTTGGCTGGGCAGCAGGTTATAGGACTGCAGGAATGCCTCGCGTTGCGTGAGGCTCATGGCCGGGTGTAGCCAGCGCAGTGTATCGCGCAGCAAGTCACGGTGCGGGTTGGTGACTTTGGGAACCGCCCAGTGCGGACGCTTGCCACTGGCTTGGGCATCGGTGCGAAAACGCACGAGGTCCTGGCCATGGATGTCATAAATCTGCCAGATCTCGTGATCGCTCCAGTGCTTCAAATGTGTGGGCAGGGCGCCGAAACCGCCGGCCGGTGGATCGACCGGGATCCGGTTGCCGAACTGATCCTTGAAGGCAAATTGCGTGACCGTCTTGTTGGCCCCGAATGCGGGTGCCAGCTCGTAATAGCCCTGCGCATCCGGTGAACGCAGGGAGGCTTTGTACAGATTCCAATCGAGGGGCGCTGGTCGGGGGCGTTTCGCGACGGGGTCTGTTTCGGGGGCTGGCGCAGGTCGTTTCGTCGAGGCCATGGCAGGCGCCGGATGTTTCGTCAGGCGCCAGGTCAATCGGCCTTCATTCCGGTAAAGCGCTGGCCCGGAAGCCGCTCGCTCAGTGACCAGCTTGCAGCGATAAATTCCGTCGCCATCCTGGCCGACATGGGTAGTGCGCAATCCTCCGTCATATTCGACGTCGACAAACTGGCGTCCGACGATCCAGCGAAAACCGTCATCCTCCGCCGGTTTCATGCCGCGCAGGAAGTCGTCGCGCAGCCAGTAAGTGTCTGGCGAATTATCGCTGGAGAGGCGGGCAGGATTTGTAGTTGGCATGGCCTGGATAACGACGGCAGGCGGGGTGTTGTCGATGATCGGGCGGCCGCCAGTGGTGTGGGCGGGGGCCTGGCCAATCGGCAAACCCGGTAGCCGGAAAACTGAAGGCGCACCTGTAGTGAAGGGTGTATCGGTTCGCTGGGGCGGGAATGTGCTCGAGTCAGGTTGCTGCGTTGAGGTCTGGGGCGGTTTGCGCGGTATCTTTGGACTCATGGAGTACTCGAAATCAGTTGATGTATTGAACCCCTCGATTTGTAAGTTGAGTTGTTTGTGTGGCAGGCAAGTGCAAGCAGTCTCACTTTAATGGCGAGAATTTGCCGAAGGGTTTCAAGGGTTGTGGATTTAATCTAACTGGTTTTTCAAGTTATGGAAGGCGTTGTTGTAGCGCTTTACCGGTGATGTGTAACTTCTATTGTTTTTATTTTTAAGTGTAGGAAGTTGCAGTTTGGTGAATAAGATGTTTTACCTTGGACGAGTAAGTTTTAATAAGGGAACAGCGCTGCTCCTGTCGGATATTTCCTAAAAGAGCAGCGCGAAAGGAATAAGGCTTGTATATCGCCTCATTCAATAGGCGTAACGCAACAACGTATGGGGCAGATGCCGCAGGACGAAAAAACCAAACAGCGCCAACATGGCCGGCAGGATCAACCACCAGATCTTGAACGGCATGGGATTGAGCGGGCTTTTGCGCTGACTCAGCCACAGTGCTGCTGCGCAGACGCAGGCGGCGAGCATGGCACCGGCCAATACGTCGGTCGGCCAGTGCGCGCCCAGATAGACCCGCGACAGCGCGATGGCGAGGGCCGGAATACAGGCGATCAGCAACCAGGTCAGGCGCATGCGCGGTGGCTGTCCGCGACCCGCCAGCACGGCCAGGGTCAGGAACAGCGCAAATGAACCTGATGCGTGGCCGCTGGGCATGCTGTAAGTGGTCAGCGGATCGCTCAGCACTTCCGGGCGCACCCGGGCGAAGAAGTATTTGGTCCCGGTGTTCGCCAGTGCGGTGACCAGCAACGTGCCGCCGACGAAAATCGCCTGGCGCCATTGCCGGCACAGCAGCAACAGACCCGTCAGCAGGACGCTGAACAGCAGCATGTTGCGGAATTCGCCAATCAGGGTCAGCGTGACCGCGATTTCATCGAGCACCGGTTGGCGATGTTCCTGCACCAGCGTCATCACGCCTTGATCGAGTGCTGTCAGGTACGGATAGCCGATGAACAGACCGATCAGTATCAACAAGCTCATGCTGCTGATCCAGATCGTCGCGCGGCGGTGACGACGCAGGCTGCTGTTCACGCTGAGGCCGACCATCACGGCGATGCTGCCAGCGACAATCCCGGCTTGCAGCCAGAACCCTTCAGGCAATGGCAGGCGGAAGGCCGCGCCGGTGGCCCAGCCCGGCAGCAGATAGGCCAGGCTCCAGCCGGCGGCGGCCAACAGGCTGACAGCGGCGAAACGCGGGAAGGGCATGTCGCACATGCCGGCGACCATGGGCAGCATCGGCCGCAACGGTCCGATAAAGCGACCGACCAGCAGGCTGGCGATGCCGTAGCGCTGGAAATACGACTCAGCGCCGGCCATCCATTCCGGATGATGGCGCAAGCCCGGCAGGCGCCGGATGTTCTGGTGGAAGTGGCGACCGAGGAAATACGAAACGGCGTCGCCGAGAATCCCGCCGAGAAAACCCAACAGCAACGTTTCGCTCAGCGACAGTGCGCCGCTGCCGGCCAGAACGGCCACGGCAAACAGCAGCACGGTACCCGGCACGATCAAACCGGCAATCGCCAGGCATTCCACAAAGGCAACAATGAACACCGCAGCAGCCAGCCACTGTGGATTGGCTGCCAGCCAACCGGTCACGCTATCGAGCCATGGGCCCATACAGAAAAACTCCAATCATTGATGATCCCTATGCAGGAGCTGCCGAAGGCTGCGATCTTTTGATCCTGATCTTGAAAACGAGATCAAAAGATCGCAGCCTTCGGCAGCTCCTGCACCGGTTTGTGTTTACAGCAGAAAATAATCCCGGCCTTCGACCTGACCGCGTCGCAGCGGGTTCCGCGTGCACCATTGCGCATAGGTCGCGTCGACAAAGCGGTACATCAGATGTTCGTCACGGCCATGGGGAATGCCCAGACGTGTGGTTTGAATGATGTGCGAAGGCGCCGGTCCGGTGTCTTCCACCAACAGGACTTCATGATCGAAACGCTTGGCGTCCCACATCGGCACCTTCAGCCCCAGCGCCTTGCACAGCAGGGTCTGCCCGGCGCAAAGCTTTTGCGAAGGGCGCGCACGTCCCTGAGCATCAGGGTTGTTCAGCAGCATCTGCGCCAGGCTCGCCGGTCCGCTGATTTCATCGACCCACGGATAGGCGGATTTGATCAGTACCGCATTGCCCGGACCTTGTGCGCTGAAGTTCAGCGAATCACCGCCACGGGCGTAGTACATATAGATGTGCCCGCCATCCAGAAACAAAGCCTTACGCTTTTCTGTATAGCCGAGGGACGCGTGACTGCCTTTTTCGGCGCAGTAATAGGCTTCGGTTTCGATGATTCGCGCGCTGAGCCACAGGTCGCCGACGCGATGGCGAATGACTTTGCCGAGCAGATCCTGCGCCAGTACTTGCGCATCTCGGTCGAAAAAGGCGTCCGGCAGCCCCAGCGGCAGGCGTTCGGCGCGGTTGCGAACGGTCAGGTTGGACATGGCAGGCGATGTTTATCCAGGCTCAAGAGGTCGTGATGATAACAATGCACGGCTTAATTGGGCCTGAACGCCGGCGAATCAGCGTTCATTTTGACCATCCGCCCGTCACCGCTGTTAGTCCCGGGACGCGACAGCTATAATCTGCCGCTTTCCTCTTTGCCAAGACCCCAGCAGACCATGACTGAGTCCGTTCTTGACTACATGACCCGATTGGGTCGCGCCGCCCGCGAAGCCTCCCGGGTCATCGGCCGTGCCAGCACCGCGCAGAAAAACCGCGCCCTGCAGGCCGCTGCCAATGCCCTGGACGCCGCGCGCGCCGAACTTGCCGCCGCCAATGAACTGGATCTGGCAGCCGGTCGCGACAATGGTCTGGAACCCGCTCTGCTGGAACGTCTGGAACTGACTCCGGCCCGAATCGACGGCATGATCGTTGGTTTGCGTCAGGTGGCTGCGTTGCCGGACCCGGTCGGTGCGATCCGTGACATGAGCTTCCGTCCGTCGGGGATTCAGGTCGGCAAGATGCGCGTGCCGCTGGGCGTGATCGGGATCATCTACGAATCCCGCCCGAACGTGACCATCGATGCCGCCAGTCTGTGCCTGAAATCCGGCAACGCGACTATCCTGCGCGGCGGTTCCGAAGCGATTCACTCCAACCGCGCAATCGCCGCGTGCATTCAGCGCGGTCTGGCCGAAGCCGAACTGCCCGCCGCCGTGGTGCAAGTGGTCGAAACCACCGACCGTGCGGCTGTTGGCGCGATGATCACCATGCCTGAATACGTCGACGTGATCGTGCCGCGCGGTGGCCGTGGCCTGATCGAACGCATCAGTCGCGATGCCCGGGTGTCGGTGATCAAGCATCTGGACGGCATCTGCCACGTCTACGTCAGTGCCCACGCCGATCTGCCGAAAGCCCAGCGCATTGCCTTCAATGCCAAAACTTATCGTTATGGCATCTGCGGTGCGATGGAGACGTTGCTGGTCGATCAAACGGTTGCCAAGGATTTCCTTCCGTCGATGGCCGCCCAGTTCCGCGAAAAAGGCGTCGAACTGCGTGGCTGCGAGCGCACTCGGGCGATCATCGACGCCGTTGCCGCCAGCGAAGACGACTGGAACACCGAATATCTGGCACCGATCCTGTCGATCCGCGTGGTCGACGATCTGGATCAGGCCATCGAACACATCAACCATTACGGCTCCCATCACACCGACTCGATCGTCAGCGAAAACCTCGCCGACACCCGGCGCTTTGTGGCGGAGGTCGACTCGGCGTCGGTGATGGTCAACACCCCGACGTGCTTCGCCGATGGATTTGAATACGGATTGGGTGCCGAGATCGGCATTTCTACTGATAAGCTGCACGCCCGCGGCCCGGTGGGTCTCGAAGGACTGACCTGCGAGAAGTACATCGTGGTCGGTGATGGCCAGTTGCGCGGCCAGGCGACGGTCTGACTTGACCGACCTCGACCTGACAGCGCCGGCACCCGGCAGCGAGTCCCGCCCTCGGCGAATCGGCGTCCTGGGCGGCACGTTCGACCCGGTGCACATCGGCCATTTGCGCGGTGGCCTGGAAGTCGCCGAAGCGCTGGCGCTCGACGAGTTGCGCCTGATGCCGAATGCGCGGCCGCCACATCGCGGTACACCGCAGGTGTCGGCGCAGGATCGGCTGGCGATGGTCGAGTGTGCGGTGGCCGGAATGCCGCCACTGGTGGTGGACGCCCGCGAATTGCAGCGGGACAAGCCATCCTGGACCATTGATACCCTGGAGTCGATGCGGGCTGAAATGCCCGCCGAGACCCAGGTTTTTCTGCTTTTGGGCTGGGACGCATTTTGCGGCCTGCCCACTTGGCATCGCTGGGAAGAGTTGCTCCAGCATTGCCACATCCTGGTGCTACAGCGCCCGGACGCCGACAGCGAACCGCCGGATGCCTTGCGCAACCTGCTGGCAGCGCGTTCGGTGAGCGACCCGCTGGCCCTGAAAGGGCCGAGCGGACAGATTGCATTCGTCTGGCAGACACCGCTCGCGGTTTCCGCCACCCAGATCCGTCAACTGCTGGCCAGCGGTAAGTCGGTACGTTTCCTGGTGCCCGACGCGGTCCTGGCCTACATCGATGCGCACGGTCTGTATCGTGCGTCGAACTGAGCAAGGCGTGCTTCACTGATACGAATCCACGTATCGCCAAGCCGCCGAATATATGAGCAAAACGAGTTTTATATGACTGACAAAGACCTACCGAAAGTAAAACGCAAAGGCACATTCAAAAGCGCGCCGCTGCCGGAAGTGGCCAATACCAACGAGCCGCTGAAGGGCGACGAACTGGTCAAGCTTGCTGTTGCCGCTCTGGAAGACGTCAAGGCGCAAGACATCCAGATCATCGATGTTCGCGACAAGCAGAGCATCACTGACTACATGATCATCGCCACCGGTACGTCCAACCGCCAGATCAACGCGATGCTCGACAAGGTTCGCGAAGAAGTCAAAAAGCAGGGCGCCAAGCCGCTGGGCGAAGAAGGCAAGGGCGACAGCGACTGGGTGCTCCTCGACCTGGACCTGGTGATCGTGCACATGATGACTGCCTCGGCACGTCAGTTCTACGACCTGGAACGCCTGTGGGCCGGTGCCGAGCAGAGCCGTGCGGCCGATGCCAAACACCACAGCCCGGAAAACACCCACGAGCACTTCACCAAGCTCAACAAAGACCAGCTGTAAGGGATTGCTGTGCGACTGCGCCTGATCGCCGTCGGTTCACGCATGCCCAAATGGGTGGAAGAAGGCTGGCATGAATATGCCAAGCGTCTTCCGTCCGAGCTGGCGCTGGAACTGGTGGAAATACCGCTCAATACCCGTGGCAAGAATGCCGACGTGGCCCGATTCATCCGCCAGGAAGGCGAAGCCATGCTGGCCAAGGTCGGGCCGAACGAGCGGATCGTCACGCTGGAAGTCCACGGCAAACCCTGGAGCACCGAGCAGCTTGCGGTCGAACTTGACCGTTGGCGGCTGGATTCGCGCACGGTCAATTTCATGGTCGGTGGCCCGGAAGGGCTGGCGCCGGAAGTCTGTGCCCGTGCCGATCAGCGCTGGTCGTTGTCGCCGCTGACGTTGCCGCACCCGTTGGTGCGGATCCTGATCGGCGAACAGTTGTATCGTGCCTGGACCGTGCTGTCCGGTCACCCTTACCACAAGTAATCCAGCCCTCATGTCTCAGCCGATCCGCATCAAGGACCACGAAAAGGACGCACGCCTGGTGCGTAGCCGCGTCGTGTTCGGGGCCATTGCGATCATGTTGCTGATCGGCGTGCTGATCGCGCGGCTGTATTACTTGCAGGTGATCCAGTACGAGTACCACTCGACACTGTCGGAAAACAACCGCGTCCACGTGCAGCCGATTCCGCCGACGCGCGGACTGATTTTCGACCGTAATGGCGTGGTGGTGGCGGATAACCGTCCGAGCTTCAGCCTGAGCATGACCCGCGAGCGCTCCGGCGACTGGCAGCAAGTGCTCGACGTCATCGTCGAAGTGCTGGAGCTGACGCCCGAGGACCGGGTGATCTTCGAGAAGCGCATGCGTCAGGGGCGCCGGCCATTCGAGCCGGTGCCGATCCTGTTCGAGCTGAGCGAAGAGCAGATTGCCCGGATCGCGGTGAATCAGTTCCGTCTGCCCGGTGTGGAAGTGGTTGCGCAGCTGGTTCGTCACTACCCGCAGGGCGCGCATTTTGCGCACTCGGTGGGGTATATGGGGCGGATCAACGAGAAAGAGCTGAAGAGCCTCGATCCGGTCAACTACAGCGGCACCCATCACATTGGCAAAACCGGCATCGAGCGTTTCTATGAGCCGGAATTGCACGGTCAGGTTGGTTACGAAGAAGTCGAGACCAACGCCCGTGGCCGCGTGCTGCGTGTGCTCAAGCGCACCGATCCGATTCCCGGCAAGGACATTGTCCTGAGCCTGGACATCAAATTGCAGGAAGCGGCCGAGGCAGCATTGGGCGGGCGTCGCGGTGCGGTGGTGGCGCTCGATCCGAAGACCGGCGAAGTGCTGGCGATGGTCAGCCAGCCGAGTTTCGACCCGAACCTGTTCGTCACTGGCATCAGCTTCAAGGCTTATGCCGAGCTGCGTGATTCCATTGACCGGCCATTGTTCAACCGCGTGTTGCGCGGTCTGTACCCGCCGGGCTCGACGATCAAGCCAGCGGTGGCGATTGCCGGTCTCGATTCCGGTGTGGTGACAGCGTCGAGCCGGGTGTTCGACCCCGGCTACTACATGCTGCCCAACTACGATCACAAATACCGTAACTGGAACCGTACCGGTGACGGCTTCGTCGATCTCGATACGGCGATCATGCGTTCCAACGACACCTACTTCTATGACCTGGCGCACAAGCTCGGCATTGATCGGTTGTCGGCTTATATGAACAAGTTCGGCATCGGCCAGAAGGTCTCACTGGACATGTTCGAAGAATCCCCCGGCCTGATGCCGTCCCGCGAATGGAAACGGGCGACGCGTAAACAGGCGTGGTTCCCGGGCGAAACCCTGATTCTCGGAATCGGTCAGGGCTACATGCAATCAACCCCGCTGCAGTTGGCCCAGGCCACCGCGCTGGTGGCCAACAAAGGCATCTGGAATCGTCCGCACCTGGCCAAATCCCTCGAAGGGGTGAAGCCGGTGGACGAAAATCCGATGCCGGACATTGTCCTGCGTGATCCGTCCGACTGGACCAAGGTCAACCACGGCATGCAGCAGGTGATGCACGGCGCGCGAGGTACTGCGCGCAAAGCAGCGATCGGCGCGCAATACCGGATTGCCGGCAAGTCGGGTACCGCTCAGGTGGTGGCGATCAAGCAGGGTGAGAAATACGACCGCTCCAAGGTTCAGGAGCGCCACCGCGACCACGCCTTGTTCGTCGGTTTCGCCCCGGCCGATGACCCGAAAATCGTTGTATCGGTGATGGTCGAGAACGGTGAGTCCGGCTCCGGCGTTGCGGCACCGGTGGTGCGGCAGGTCATGGACGCCTGGCTGCTCGATCAGGACGGACGTTTGAAGGCCGAATACGCCAGCCCAATCAGTGCGGAGGCTACGGCCCGTGATGAATAACTTTGATCGCATGCTCTCCAGTGAGGATGTGATGCGTCGCCGCGCGACGTTGCTGCAAAGACTGCATATCGATGGCCCGCTGTTGATCCTGCTGCTGATCCTCGCCGCCGGCAGTTTGTTCGTGCTGTATTCGGCGAGCGGCAAGAGCTGGGATCTGCTGGCCAAGCAAGCCACCTCGTTCGGCATCGGTCTGGTGTCGATGATTATCATCGCCCAGTTCGAACCGCGCTTCATGGCGCGTTGGGTGCCACTTGGCTATGTAATCGGCGTGGTGCTGCTGTTGGTGGTGGACATCATGGGTCATAACGCCATGGGTGCAACGCGCTGGATCAATATCCCCGGGGTGATCCGCTTCCAGCCCTCGGAATTCATGAAAATCCTGATGCCGGCGACCATTGCCTGGTATTTGTCCAAGCGTACGCTGCCGCCGCAACTCAAGCATGTCGGCATCAGCCTGATGCTGATTGGCGTACCGTTCGCGCTGATCGTGCGTCAGCCCGATCTCGGCACTTCGTTGCTGATTCTGGCGGGCGGCGCGTTCGTGTTGTTCATGGGCGGGCTGCGCTGGCGCTGGATTCTCAGTGTATTGGCGGCGGCGATCCCGGTGTCGGTGGCGATGTGGTTCTTCATCATGCACGACTACCAGAAACAGCGAATCCTCACCTTCCTCGACCCGGAAAGCGATCCGCTGGGCACCGGCTGGAACATCATTCAGTCGAAAGCCGCGATCGGTTCCGGCGGCGTGTTCGGCAAGGGCTGGTTGCTCGGCACCCAGTCGCACCTGGACTTCCTGCCGGAAAGCCACACTGACTTCATCATTGCCGTACTCGGTGAAGAGTTCGGCCTGGTGGGCATTTGTGCGCTGCTGCTGATCTATCTGTTGCTGATTGGCCGGGGACTGGTGATCACCGCCCAGGCACAGACGCTGTTCGGCAAATTGCTCGCCGGCGCGTTGACCATGACGTTTTTTGTTTACGTTTTCGTCAACATCGGTATGGTCAGTGGCCTGCTGCCGGTTGTAGGGGTGCCGTTGCCGTTCATTAGCTACGGAGGAACTTCGCTGGTGACGCTGCTGTCAGCGTTTGGGGTTTTGATGTCGATCCATACCCATCGCAAGTGGATCGCACAGGTTTGAATAAGGTGAAGAGTTCAATGCAAGTAATGCGTGGCTGGGCGACTCGATGCGCGCCGCTGGTTGGCCTGATGGGCCTGCTGGGCAGCGTTCAGGAAGCGCTGGCCGGCGAATACGAAGGCTCGCCGCAGGTGGCCGAGTTCGTCGGTGAAATGACCCGCGACTACGGTTTCGCCGGTGAGCAATTGATGGCGGTGTTCCGCGAGGCTCAGCGCAAACAGGCGATTCTCGACGCCATTTCCAGACCTGCCGAGCGGGTCAAACAGTGGAAAGAATACCGCCCGATGTTCATCACCGACGCGCGTATCGCCCGTGGTGTGGATTTCTGGCGTCAGCACGAGGCGACCCTGGCCCGTGCCGAGCAGGAATACGGTGTACCGGCACAAGTCATCGTGTCGATCATCGGCGTTGAAACCTTTTTCGGACGTAATACCGGCAATTACCGGGTAATCGATGCCTTGTCGACGCTCGGTTTCGACTATCCTCCCCGTGCCGAATTTTTCCGCAAGGAACTGCGTGAGTTCCTGCTGCTGGCCCGTGAAGAACAGGTCGATCCATTGACCCTCAAAGGCTCGTACGCCGGGGCCATGGGCTTGCCGCAGTTCATGCCGAGCAGCTTTCGCGCCTATGCGGTGGATTTCGACGGTGACGGCCACATCAATATCTGGAACAACCCGGATGATGCGATCGGCAGCGTAGCGAGCTATTTCAAGCGTCACGGCTGGGTCGCCGGTGAGCCGGTGGTCAGCCGTGCCGATGTGCGTGGCGAGCAGGTCGACGAAGGCCTGACCACCGGTATCGAGCCGACGAAAACGGTCGGAGAGTTGCGAGCGCTGGGCTGGTCAAGTCATGATGCGCTGCGCGATGATATGCCGGTTACTGCATTTCGCCTCGAAGGCGACAACGGCCCTGAATACTGGATGGGCCTGAAGAATTTCTACGCGATCACGCGTTATAACCGCAGCGTGATGTACGCCATGGCCGTACATCAACTGTCTGAACAGCTGGTACAAGCACGGGGCGTCAAGTAATGCAGGCATTGCCTAACAGTAAACCCCTGAAGCTGGTGGCATTCGCTGCGTTGGCAGTGCTGGTCGCCAGTTGTTCGACCAGCCGTTCGCCAACGCCGAAAACCTCGAATACTGCTGTGCGCGCGCAACCGGGCCTGGACATCAACCGTGCGCACAAAGACGGCGCGCCGTGGTGGGACGTCGACGTGTCGCGCATCCCCGATGCGACGCCGACCCTGCACACCGGCCCGTACAAGGCCAACCCGTACACCGTACTGGGCAAAACCTACTTCCCGCTGCAGGAATCCAAGACTTACGTCGCTTCGGGTACAGCGTCCTGGTACGGCACCAAGTTTCATGGCCAGAACACCGCCAACGGCGAGGTCTACGACTTGTACGGCATGAGCGCCGCCCACAAGACACTACCGCTGCCAAGTTACGTTCGGGTGACCAACCTGGACAACAACCGCACAGTAATCCTGCGGGTCAACGACCGTGGGCCGTTCTATTCCGATCGCATCATCGACTTGTCCTACGCCGCCGCGAAAAAACTCGGTTACGCCGAAACCGGCACCGCACGGGTCAAGGTCGAAGGCATCGACCCGCAGCAATACTGGGCCGCCAAGGGCCGTCCGGCACCCTTGATGCTCAACGAGCCGCAGGTCGCGCAGAACAGCGCTCCGGTGATCACGGCCTCGGCCGGCACCGTCGAGCAATGGACGCCGCCACCGCAACAACATGCCTCTGACACCGTCCCCGTGCCGATGAGTGCAAAAAAAAAACGCTTCTGCAACAGCAACTGGCCAGTATCTGCAGGTGGGCGCGTTCGCCAACCCGGACGCTGCAGAGCTGCTGAGGTCGAAGCTCAGCGGGATGGTGAGCGCTCCGGTGTTCATCAGCTCGATCGTGCGCAATCAGCAGACCCTGCATCGGGTACGCCTGGGGCCGATCGGTTCGCCGGGTGAAATTGCCCAGGTGCAGAACAGCGTGCGCCTGGCCAACCTTGGTTCGCCAAGTGTGGTCACCGAGTAACACGTAGAACTTGATTGACGATTCGCCAGCGATTGGGGGGTGAATCAGGTTGTTGGCTCGTCGAAGAACAAAAGCCCGGCAAGGGTGACTGGAGTGAGCAACTGAACACGCGATGGCTCGTTAGAAAGTCATCTGATTAAATTTTGTCCGCAAGGACAGTTTCCATTAGCGATTTCGAGAGACGGATGAACATCACCACCTTTGCCAAACGCCTGTGTCTGCTAGTCCCGCTGCTCCTCTCGCCAGCCGCCTTCGCGGCCGAGATGATGCCGTCGCCACCGCAACTGGCCGCCAAAGCCTACGTACTCATGGATGCCGCCAGCGGTAACGTGCTGGTAGAGAACAACGGTGACCAGCGTCTGCCACCGGCCAGTCTGACCAAGCTGATGACCGCGTACATCGCGACCCTGGAAATCCGTCGCGGCCAGATCGGTGAAAACGATCCGGTGACCGTCAGCGAAAACGCCTGGCGCACCGGCGGTTCGCGGATGTTCATCAAGGTTGGCTCGCAGGTGACTGTCAGCGACCTGCTGCACGGCATCATCATCCAGTCCGGCAACGACGCCAGCGTGGCGCTGTCCGAGCACATCGCCGGTAGCGAAGATGCGTTCGCCGATCTGATGAACAAGACTGTCACCGATCTGGGCATGACCAATACCCACTTCATGAACCCGACCGGTCTGCCAAATCCTGAGCACTACTCGTCGGCTCACGATATGGCGATTCTGGCTCGCGCAATCATCCACGAAGACCCGGCTCACTACGCGATCTACTCGCAGAAAGAGTTCTTCTGGAACGGCATCAAGCAGCCTAACCGCAACCTGCTGCTGTGGCGCGACAAGACCGTTGACGGTCTGAAAACCGGTCACACCGACGAAGCCGGCTACTGCATGGTGTCCTCGGCTGTACGTGATGGCCAGCGCCTGATCGCCGTGGTGTTCGGCACCAACAGCGAAGTGGCTCGCGCCGCTGAAACCCAGAAGCTGCTGACCTACGGTTTCCGCTTCTTCGAAACCCAGACCTTCTATCAGAAGGGCACCGAACTGGCTCAGGCCCCGGTGTGGAAAGGCACCACCAATCAAGTCAAGGCCGGCCTGGCTGAAGACCTGACCATGACCCTGCCAAAAGGCCAGCTGAAGAAGCTTGCTGCGAGCATGACCATGAACCCGCAACTGACCGCGCCAATCGCCAAGGGCGACGTGATCGGTAAAGTCGAAGTCAAACTGGAAGACAAGGTCGTGCACAGCGCGGACCTGATCGCTCTGGATGGCGTCGAGGAGGGTGGTATCTTCCGCCGCATGTGGGATAGCATCCGTCTATTCTTCTACGGCTTGTTCAACTGATTTGTGTTGACCTGCATGGCCCCGCCCCGATCCGGTGCGGGGCCATGCGCGTTATCACGGCTTGCGCTCAAGAGGCCGTTACGCCATGACCGATACCGAAGTAAAGGCGCCAAAGATCGAATTCCCGCAGACTGATTATCCGATTAAGGTGATCAGCGATACGGGTGTTGGCAACAAGGACAAGATCATCGAGATCGTCCTGAAGCACGCGACCATCAATGATGAGCGCATCGACGAGCGTCAAAGCAGCAACGGCAAATACACCACCATTCAGTTGCACATCGTCGCGACCGATCAGGATCAGCTGTACAACATCAACAGCGATCTGCGGGCAACCGGTTTCGTGCACATGGTGTTGTGATGCCGGGCACGCTGGGCTTTCGTGAGCTCGGCCAGATGGCTTACGAGCCGGTCTGGCATGCCATGCAACGTTTTACCAACGAACGCGGCAGCGATGCCGCCGACGAAATCTGGCTCGTCGAACACCCACCGGTGTTCACTCAGGGCCAGGCCGGCAAGGCCGAACACTTGCTGCTGCCGGGCGATATCCCGGTGGTGCAGGTCGATCGCGGCGGCCAGGTGACTTATCATGGTCCGGGCCAGTTAGTGGCTTACCTGTTACTGGATGTACGCAAGCTGGGTTTCGGCGTGCGTGATCTGGTCAGTCGCATGGAGCTCTGCCTGATCGAGCTGCTGGCCAGCTACGGTGTAACCGCAGCGGCCAAACCAGATGCTCCCGGCGTGTACGTCGACGGAGCGAAAATCGCTTCTCTGGGTTTGCGGATTCGCCACGGTTGTTCCTTTCATGGCCTGGCCCTGAACGTGGATATGAACCTGGAACCGTTTCGACGGATTAATCCCTGCGGCTATGCCGGGCTGGCGATGACCCAGCTGAGCGATCACGCAGGATCGATTGAATTTGCCGAGGTAAGTGCCCGGCTGCGTGCGCAGCTCGTCAAACACCTCGACTATGCTGAGCAGACGACCCTGACGGGCGGAATCGACTGATATGACTACTGATGCAGTGCAAACCATGATCCCGACGCTCGACGTGACCGAGCGCCCGGCCCCGCGTCCCAAGGTGGAAGCGGGCGTCAAGCTGCGCGGCGCCGAGAAGGTTGCACGCATTCCGGTAAAGATCATTCCGACCACCGAACTGCCGAAGAAACCTGACTGGATTCGTGTACGCATCCCGGTTTCGCCGGAAGTCGACCGGATCAAGAGCCTGCTGCGCAAACACAAGCTGCACAGTGTTTGCGAAGAAGCGTCCTGCCCGAACCTCGGTGAATGCTTCTCAGGTGGCACCGCGACCTTCATGATCATGGGTGACATCTGCACCCGTCGCTGCCCGTTCTGCGACGTCGGCCACGGTCGTCCGAAGCCACTGGACGTCAACGAGCCGGAAAGCCTGGCCATCGCCATTGCCGACCTCAAGCTCAAGTACGTGGTGATCACTTCGGTTGACCGCGACGACCTGCGTGACGGCGGTGCCCAGCACTTTGCCGACTGCATCCGCGAAATCCGCAAGCTGTCGCCGAACGTGCAGCTCGAGACCCTGGTCCCGGACTACCGTGGCCGTATGGATGTCGCGCTGGAAATCACCGCAGCCGAGCCACCGGATGTGTTCAACCACAACCTGGAAACCGTGCCGCGCCTGTACAAGGCTGCGCGTCCGGGTTCGGATTACCAGTGGTCGCTGACCCTGCTGCAACGCTTCAAGCAGATGATGCCGCACATTCCGACCAAATCCGGCCTGATGCTGGGTCTGGGCGAGACGGACGATGAAGTTATCGAAGTCATGAAGCGCATGCGCGAACACGACATCGACATGCTGACCCTCGGCCAGTATCTGCAACCGTCGCGCAGCCACTTGCCGGTGCAGCGTTTCGTGCACCCGGACACCTTCGCCTGGTTCGCCGAAGAAGGTTACAAGATGGGCTTCAAGAACGTCGCTTCCGGCCCGTTGGTACGTTCTTCGTACCATGCCGACGAGCAGGCGAAGCTGGTCAAGGCTGAGCTGCTGGGTTCCTGATCCGGCGCTGAATCAAAAGATGCCCGCCGAGGCTTTGCAGCCCGGCGGGCATTTTTTTGCCTGTCCTACGCCAGACGCCGACTTTTCCTGCAACTTGCGGGGCGACGCAGCCTCTTCTGTTTGTCCCCGTTCCTGACTACTGTGTGTGCATGACTTTACACAGGGAGATCCATGGATGACCGTTCGACCGACCCATACCCTTTTTCCGCATAAGCCTGTGCCGGCGCTGCCGTCAGAAGGGCTGATCGGCGTGATCGCACCGGCCGGTCCCGGTGCGCTGGATACTGACAAGGCAGTGCAATGGATGCGCGCCCGTGGTTATGGGCTGAAAGTATTTCCTGGCGTCTACGCGAAGGACGGCTATCTGGCTGGCAGCGATGACGTGCGCCTCAACGATCTGCACGCCGCGTTCGCCGACCCCGAGGTCGACGCGATCATCTGCCTGCGCGGTGGCTACGGTACGCCACGGCTGCTGGACCGCATCGACTACGATCTGCTGAGTCGCAACGCCAAGCCATTTGTCGGCTACAGCGACATCACCGCGCTGCATCTGGCCATCAGCCGCTACGCAGGGTTTGTGACCTTTCACGGGCCTTTGCTCAACGCCGATCTGCTCGGTGACAAGCAGCCGCCGACCGTCACTTCGTTCTTCGCCATGCTGCGCGGCCAGTTGAAGGCGGGGAGTGTGCTCAGCCATCCGGTGGCTTATCCGTTGACCACGGTGGAGCCCGGTATCGCCCATGGACGCTTGCTCGGCGGCAATCTGGCGATGATTGCCGCTACGTTAGGGACGCCTTACGAGATTGATGTCGAAGGGGTGATTCTGCTGATCGAAGATATCAACGAGCCGCTGTATCGCATCGACCGCTTGCTGACCCAGATGCGCCTGGCCGGCAAGCTGGCGAAGCTGCGCGGTGTGCTGGTCGGCGACGTGGCGGGGGTGGACGTCGCGGCACTGAATCGCTTGCTCAAGCAGACTTTTGCGCCGCTACGGATTCCGGTGCTATCGGGCTGGCGCAGCGGGCATTGCGATCCGAACCTGACACTGCCGATGGGCGCGCTGGTGCGGCTGGACGCCGGCAAGAAGGAATTGATGCTCGAGCAGGATGTGGTGACCCGGTAAAGCAAAAGATCGCAGCCTGCGGCAGCTCCTACATTGGAATGCGTTCCTTGTAGGAGCTGCCGCAGGCTGCGATCTTTTGATTTTGCCTTACTGAGCCCGAAGACTTTCCAGCAACTTGTGCGTCGGATAGCCATCCGCTGGCCAGCCAAGCGACTGCTGCGCACTGCGAATCGCCTTACGGGTATTGGCGCCGATAATCCCGTCCGCCGTGCCGGCATCGTAATTGCGCGCACTCAGCAGCGTCTGCAATTCCATACGCTCGGTGCGGCTCAGTGGCAGATCATCTTTCGGCCAGGTGCCATTGATCAGGCCGCCGCCGTTGAAACGCTCGGACAACAGGCTCACCGCCAACGCATAGGACGAAGAGTTGTTGTACTTGAGGATCGCCCGAAAGTTGTCGAGGATCAGGAACGCCGGGCCACGATAGCCCGCCGGCAGCAGCAGGGCGGCAGACAGCTGTTCAGAGCCTGCTGGCACCTGACCGCCATTCGGCAGAGTCACGCCCAACTGACGCCATTCGGCGACGCTCTTGCGAGTCGCGCCGTCAGCCAGCGTGTAATTGAAACTGCTCGGCAGTTGTACTTCGAAGCCCCACGGCTGGCCACGTTGCCAGCCAGAGCTTTGCAGGTAATGCGCGGTGGATGCCAGCGCATCCGCTGGGCTGCCCCAGATGTCGCGGCGGCCATCGCCGTCAAAGTCCACAGCGTGGGTGTTGTAGGTAGTCGGAATGAACTGGGTCTGGCCCATCGCGCCGGCCCAGGAACCGAGCATCTTCTCCGGTGTGATATCGCCCTGTTGCAGGATCTGCAGGGCGGCGATCAGCTGAGCGTGGGCAAAGCCCGGGCGGCGCCCCTCGTAGGCGAGGGTGGCCAGCGAGTTGATCACCGACTTGCTGCCCTGAAACTGACCGAAATTGCTTTCCATACCCCACACCGAAACCAGTGCCTGACGGTCAACGCCATAACGCTGTTCGATGCTTTGCAGGATGTCGGCGTACTGGCTGATCAGTGCCTGACCTTTGCGTACCCGCAGCGGCGAGAGGGCGCCATCGAGGTATTCCCATACCGGCCGGGAGAACTCCGGTTGACTGCGGTCAGCGCGAATCACGCTGGCGTCGAAGCTGACATTGGCGAACGCGCGATCGAACAGATCGGCGCGAATCCCGGCGGCCAGGGCATCCTTGCGGAAACCGGCCTGCCATTCAGCGAAGGTTTGAGTCGGTTGCAGATCGAGAGGGTCGGCGGACGGCACTACCGGCGGGATGATCGCTGGGGCCGTGGCGACAGGCGCGGCTTGAAGAGGTTGTGCGTCGGCGGCGGTGGGTTTTTCCGCGCAGGCGACAAGCAGAATGAAGCTGGAGGCAGCGATCAATTGGCGAACAGGCCAACGACGGGAAAGACTAAAGGGCATGCACGGTTCCAGGGGATACGAATCAGGTGCAGACCTTAACATGACCGAGGGGTACTGCGCTTCAGGCAGCCAGAAAGTAAGAAGCCTCCCAGCTGTCAGACTGGAAGGCTTCGCGGCGGTAGCTGCCTTTACCCTTGGTTGGTCGTTCCTGACGACTGCGGAACAGGGGCTGGGCAACGATGGATTTGGCCTTGTTGGGGCCATGCTTTGCTGGCTTTTTGCTCATTAGGGTTCTCTCGAGTGAGTGAGGTTTTGCGCCGCAGATAATCTGCTCATGCTATAGAAAAGTCAAAAGATCGCAGCCTTCGGCAGCTCCTACAGGGATCGGTGTAGGAGCTGCCGAAGGCTGCGATCTTTTGATCTTACTCGGTGGGGAGTGTCAGACGCTGGCCAGACATCAACAGCGCCAAGCGGCTCAGGCTCATCCACGGCGAACCGGCCGCCTGACCTTTGATCTGCGCATCGATACGCTGAGCTTCGAGCAACAACTGCGCCCAGCGTTGCGCCGAGTAGCGTTGCAGGGCTTTGCTCATTAACGGTTTGCGCTTGTCCCAGACCGGCGGTCTGGCCTGACTGAAACACTTGTCCAGCGGCGTGCCCTGGCTGTACTGCAACGAGATGTTGGCCAGCAGACGCAACTCCCGCGCCAGCGCCCAGAGAATCACCGGTGGCTCGACACCCTCGCCACGCAAGCCTTCCAGCATGCGCAAGGCATGGGCCGGCTCGCCGTTGAGCACGGCGTCGGTCAAGCCAAAAACGTCAAAGCGCGCACTGTCGGCCACAGCGGCCTGCACGGTTTCGACAGTGATCTGGCCACCTTCGGCCATCAGTTTGAGCTTCTCGATTTCCTGCGCGGCGGCGAGCAGGTTGCCCTCGACACGTGCAGCAATCAATTCGACGGCGTCCTGACTCGCCGATAGCCCGGCCTGAGAGAGACGCTGACGAATCCAGCTCGGCAATTGATTGGCGTCCACCGGCCAGATCTGAATGAACTGGGTTTGCTGGCCTTCAACCAGCGCCTTGCCCCACTTGGTTTTCTGCGCACTGCCATCGAGCTTGGGCAGGCTGACCAGAAGCACCGTGTCTTCAGCGGGGCGCGAGCAATATTCGATAAGTGCCGCGGCACCTTTGTCACCGGGCTTGCCCGAAGGCAGACGCAGTTCCAGCAGGCGTTTTTCCGAGAACAACGACATGCTGGCACCGGCCTGCAACAACGTGCCCCAATCAAAATTTGCGTCGGCGGCAAAGACCTGGCGTTCGTCAAAACCTTGCTGGCGCGCAGCACTGCGGATGGCGTCGGCGGCTTCCTGGCACAGCAGCGGGTCATCGCCACTGATGATGTAGACCGGGCCGAGAGCGCCTTGCAGGTGTTTGCCGAGTTGGGCGGGAGCGAGCTTCATAAGAAATGCCGAACGGGGCGCCTGAGCGCCCCGAACGTCTTACTGCTGCGGTATTTCGAGCGGCGACTGACGCGGGGTTTCCGCTTCAGCCTTTTGCGCCGCTTGCAGCGCATCGGCTTCTGCCTTGGCGCGGTCATTGGCAGCTTGCTGCAGTTGTTGCAGCTGGCCCGGCGTCAGTTGCTGCAGACGCAGCATCATGCGTTGAACCAGTTCGCGAGTGGTTTCGCGACGGGCATCGTTGGCTTCCTGATCGGAGCCCACGAGGTTGTTGCCGTCGTGGATAAACACTTTCTGAACTTCAAGTTTGTCGCTGAGCAGTTGCAGGTTCTTGTCGCCACGGATCTCATAGTTCAGAACAGTGTTGACCTGATACTCGCCCGTACGACCGGCACCAGCGTAGCTGAGGATGCGCTGGCTCTCCTGCTGGTCAGCCAGGTACAGCTTGTACGGAGCACCGCTGTAAACCTTGACGCCGCTCGACTCCAGCACCTGACGCAGTTGCGTGACCGTCTCGCCGTAGGCGTTACGGGCGCTCAGGTCGAGTTCCTTGATCGACAGTTCGTTGGTGCCGGTACCGCGCAGCTGGAAACCGCAGGCGCTCAACAGAACGGCGAGGCCCATCACCAGCAGATTGCGTTTGATCATTGTGTTGCTCCCCTTGAAACCACGTGGGCCGACTGTACGGCCCGAAAGGTTTTACTTGGCGTCAGGCGAACCTGACGCCCGATCCAATTAGCTGGCGACGATATTGACCAGTTTCCCGGGCACTACGATCACTTTACGAATAGTCAGACCATCGACGAAACGCAGTACGTTTTCGTTGGCACGGGCTGCCGCTTCAACTTCTTCACGCGTTGCGCTGGCTGGCATGTCGATCTGACCGCGCAGCTTGCCGTTGACCTGGATCACCAGGGTCAGGCTGTCCTGCACCAGCGCGCTTTCGTCCACTGCCGGCCAGCCAGCGTCGATGACTGCGTCGGCGTGACCCAGCTTGTTCCACAGTTCGTGGCTGATGTGCGGCGTGATTGGCGCCAGCAACAGCGTCACAGCTTCCAGACCTTCGTGAATCAGTGCGCGATCCTGTTCGGTGCCTTGTGCGGCTTTTTCCAGCACGTTCATCAGCGTCATCACCTGAGCGATGGCGGTGTTGAATTTGTGGTTCTGGCCGACGTCGTGGCTGGCTTGCTTGATGGCCACGTGGATCGAACGGCGAACGGCTTTCTGCTCGTCGTTCAGACCGGCGATATCCAGTTTGCCCGGCAAGCCCTGACTGACGTGGGCTTGCGCCAGACGCCAGACGCGCTTGAGGAAACGGTGCGAACCTTCAACGCCGGAGTCGGACCATTCGGCGCTCATGTCTGGCGGCGAGGCGAACATCATGAACAGGCGGCAGGTATCGGCGCCGAACTGATCGATCATCGACTGTGGGTCGACACCGTTGTTCTTCGATTTGGCCATCTTCTCGGTGCCGCCGATTTCCACCGGCAGACCGTCGGACTTCAGTTTGGCGCTGATGACCTTGGCTTTGCTGTCGCGCTCGAGTTCTACGTCCGCCGGGTTGAACCAGGTGTAGGCACCATTGGCTTCGCGACGATAGTAAGTCTCGGCGATCACCATGCCTTGGGTCAGCAGGTTCTTGAACGGCTCGTTGGAGCTGACCAGACCTTCGTCACGCATCAGTTTGTGGAAGAAACGCGCGTAGAGCAGGTGAAGAATGGCGTGTTCGATACCGCCGATGTACTGATCGACCGGCAACCAGTGGTCAGCAGCGGATTTTTCCACCAAGCCGCCTTCAAAGTGCGGCGAGGCGTAACGGGCGTAGTACCACGACGACTCGACGAAAGTGTCCATGGTGTCGGTTTCACGCTTGGCAGGCTGGCCGCATTTCGGGCAGCTGCACTCGTAAAACTCGGGCATGCGTGCCAGCGGCGAACCGGCGCCGTCCGGCACCACGTCTTCCGGCAGGACCACAGGCAGTTGATCTTCCGGCACCGGCACGTCACCGCAAGCATCACAGTGGATGATCGGGATCGGGCAGCCCCAGTAGCGCTGACGGCTGATACCCCAGTCACGCAGACGGAACTGGGTACGCGAGGCGCCCAGTTCTTTCTTGATCAGGGCGACTTCCATGGCGTCGAACGCGCCAGCGAAGTCGAGGCCGTCGAATTCGCCGGAGTTGATCAGCGTGCCGTGCTCGCCGTAGGCGTCTTGCCACGGGGCCGGGTTGCTGTCGCCAGAGCTGGTACGCACTACCGATTTCACCGGCAGGTTGTACTTGTGAGCGAATTCGAAATCGCGCTCGTCGTGCGCCGGTACAGCCATGACTGCGCCGTCGCCGTAGTGCATCAGCACGTAGTTGGCGACCCAGACCGGGAGTTTTTCACCGGTCAGCGGGTGCTCGACGAACAGGCCGGTTGGCAGGCCTTTCTTCTCTTGCGTGGCAACGTCGGCTTCGGCAACGCTACCGCCCTTGCACTCAGCGATGAACGCTTGCAGCTCGGTGTTGTTTTTTGCCGCCAGTGTGGCCAGTGGGTGCTCGGCAGCCACGGCGACATAGGTCGCGCCCATCAGGGTGTCCGGACGGGTAGTGAAGACTTTGAGTGTGCCGGCTTCGCCGATCGAGTCGACGTTGTACGGGAACTGTACTTCCATGCCGCGGGATTTGCCGATCCAGTTGCGCTGCATGGTCTTGACCTGTTCAGGCCAGCCCGTCAGCTCGTCGAGGCTCTCCAGCAGCTCATCCGCGTAAGCGGTGATCTTGAAGTAGTACATCGGGATTTCGCGCTTTTCGATCAGCGCGCCGGAACGCCAGCCGCGACCGTCGATCACCTGCTCGTTAGCGAGAACGGTCTGGTCGATCGGGTCCCAGTTCACGGTGCCGTTTTTACGGTAGATCACGCCTTTTTCGAACAGGCGAGTGAACAGCCATTGTTCCCAGCGGTAGTAATCCGGCTTGCAGGTGGTGACTTCGCGCGACCAGTCGACCGCCAGACCCAGGCTGCGCAGCTGGGTTTTCATGTAGGCGATGTTTTCGTAGGTCCACTTGGCCGGCGCGACGTTGTTTTTCATCGCGGCGTTTTCCGCCGGCATGCCGAAGGCATCCCAACCCATCGGTTGCAGAACGTTCTTGCCGAGCATGCGCTGGTAGCGGGAGATCACGTCGCCGATGGTGTAGTTGCGCACGTGCCCCATGTGTAGCTTGCCGCTGGGGTAAGGGAACATCGACAGGCAGTAGTAGGTTTCCTTGCCTGGCTGTTCACTGACTTCAAAGGACTTTTGCTCGTCCCAGAACGACTGGGCGGCGGCTTCGATTTCACGGGGCTGATATTGTTCGTGCATGGCTACTTTTGTACTGGATAGGGGTGGCCTAATCCTCTTCAACGCAGGTTCCGGGGTTGGCCCGGACGAGCTGGAAGTGGAATTACAGGAAGCGCCGTAGCATACATGACCGCGCTTGGCCTAGGGAAACCCTGATTACAGCTGTTTTTCCCGGCCAATCCGTGGCGAGGGCCGTTGGTCGCGGCGTGCAGCCGGTTTGTGCAGCGAAGCTAAGCTCTAACTGGGGAGTGAGTCTTATCTTCAATGAGGTGAGGGATGGTGGAGCAACGGCAAAAAAACGTGACTAAACCCGAGTTGTACGAGAGGTTGATCGATCGTCTGGGTATGGCCCTGGACGCTGTAAAAACCGCTGACCGGCTGCGCGACGAGCGCCCCCTGGAACTGGAATTGCGTGGCTTGAGCCCCGCTGAGTTCAAACTGGTCAAGGCCTATCTGGATCGTAGTGAACGTGAAACGCACGGATGCCTGTCACAAGCAGTGAAGCAGCTCGATGCAGCACATTCGGCCAAGGTCATCTGGCTCAAGGACAAGGCGCCCGGCAGAGACACCGTCAAGGTTCGCTCTTTGCAGGCCAAGTAAGCGCATGGCAGGTCAAGAACCGGATCTTTTTCTACAGGATCCCACCTATTGGTTGTAACGCTTTATTAACACTCTTAGGCTTCGGGCATCTCTGGAGATGCTCGATGCCCTTTCGTTATTTCATCAAACAACTTTTATTGCCGCCCGGCATTCTCTTGCTGCTGTTGCTGGCTGCGTGGTGGTTGCGCCGCTCGCGGCCGCGCCTGGCTGGCGTGTGCTTTGCGCTTGGCTTTGGCGGATTGTGGCTGATGAGCCTGCCGGTCGTGGTGCAGTGGGGCGCCAAAGCGCTGGAGCGCGAAGCGCCATTGACCCGTGAGGAGTGGGCAACGCTGGCACAACGTGCCGATGCCATTGTGGTGTTGGGCTCCGGGCGCGAGCGTGGTGATCTGGCGTGGGGTGAGGATCAGCCGACTGGCGTGGGGCTTGAGCGTCAGCGTTATGCGGCGCGGCTGGCCAAGGCGTCGGGCCTGCCGATTCTGACCACGGGTGGCTTGCATTACGGTACGCCGCCGACCGAGGCGAAGTTGATGGCGGATTCATTGCGTGACGATTTCGGTGTGACGGTGCGCTGGCAGGAAGGTGAAAGCCGTACCACGTGGGAAAACGCCAAATTCACCGCCGACATACTGTTGCCGCAAGGGATCAAACGCGTGGTTGTCGTCACTCAGGCCTGGCACATGCCGCGCTCGGTGTGGAGTTTTCAGCAGGCGGGATTTGAAGTAGTACCGGCGCCGGTCGGATTTCTGGGGACCGATAATGCAAGGCCCTTTGGTGGCTGGCTGCCGGAATTCAAATCAATCTGGCAGAGCGGGCAGTTGCTGAATGAGGCGGTGGGGCAGGTGGGGTATTCACTGTTTTACCGCTGAAGATCAAAAGATCGCAGCCTGCGGCAGCTCCTACAAGGATTGAATACAAATCCCGTGTAGGAGCTGCCGCAGGCTGCGATCTTTTGCTTTAAAGGGTTTTCGACATCCGGCTCGCCATCAGCGCCCAGCCAAACAGCACCAGGCAGACAATCATCAGCGGCCACGAGCGATATTGCAGATACGGCGTCAGGTTGTGCATCGGCACCACTTCGCCGTACAGCACGCCCTGTTCGAACTGCGGAATCTGCTCGGTGATCTGCCCGAACGGGTTGATCAGTCCGGTCACGCCGTTGTTGGTTGCGCGGATCATCCAGCGTCCGGCCTCCAGTGCGCGCATCTGCGCCATCTGCAAATGTTGCAGCGGACCGATCGAGGTGCCGAACCAGGTGTCGTTGCTGATCGTCAGCAGCAAATCACTGCGCGCTGACAAACCCGCGGCGAAGTCCGGGTACACCACTTCATAGCAGATGAACGGCGCAATCTGGTAACCCTTGGCCTGCAACAGCGCCTGATCCGCCGGACCACGGGCGAAGTCGGACATCGGCAAATCGAAGAAGGCGATCAAGCCTCGCAGGATGTCCTGCAGCGGCACGTACTCGCCGAACGGCACCAGTTTCTGCTTCAGATAAGTGCCGTCGCCTTCACCGACCACGGTGATGCCGTTGAAGAAACGTTTTTCGTGACGAACCGTTTCGCGGATCGGCACACCAGTGATCAGCGCCGATTTACGCTCGGCAGCGAAGGTGCCCATCATGCTCAGGTAGCCCTCGGCGGACTCCTTCAGTACCGGTACGGCGGTTTCCGGCCAGATCAGCAGATCCACCGGTTTCGAACGGAAGCTCAAATCGCGATACAAGGCCAACTGCGCGTTGAGCTCAGCCGGATCCCATTTCATGCTCTGTGCGACGTTGCCCTGAATCGCGGCAACGCTCAGCGGCGCGCCGGACGGACTGGTCCAAGCGTAGCCCTTGAGCGCAATGCCCGCTGCCCACGGCCCGATCAGCAGCACCAGACCGGCAACCACAAAAGCTTTGCGACCGGTTTGCAGCAAGCGCGGTGCGTTGTAGATCAGCGCAGCCGTCAGTGCCAGCACGAACGACACCAGCCACATGCCGCCGACTGGCGCGAGGCCCGACAGCGGGCCGTCGAGCTGGCTGTAACCGGAGTACAGCCAAGGGAAACCGGTGAGGAACCAGCCGCGAAACATTTCCTGAGCGACCCACAACGCAGCAAACGCCAAGGCATCCGCCACCGGTGCTTCGTTACGGCGCAACCAGCGCGCCCATAGCCACGCCGGCAGCGCGAAGAACCAGGCAATCGCCGCCGTAAACAGCAGCATCAGGAACCCGGCCAGCAACACCGAAGCACCGCCGAAGTGGTGGATGCTGTAATAGATCCAGCTGGTGCCGGCACCGAACAGGCCGAAACCGAAGCACCAGCCACGGCCCAGTGCCTGACGCGGGCTCAGCTCGCGCAAACCGGCATAGAACAGACCGACCGCCAGCAAAGCCAGCGGCCAGATGTTGAAAGGTGCCAGAGCGAAGGTGGTGATTGCACCGGCCGCCACGGCCAGCAGGTTACCGGGCCAGCCGGGGCGGGTTGTCCAGCGCATTTCAGTCCTTAGATTTATTACCGGGCGATTGGGGTCAGTCGCAGCAAGTGAATCCGACGGCTGTCGGCGTTCAGAATGCGGAAGCGATAGGCGCCGATTTCAGTGATTTCGTTGCGTTTTGGCAAGTGCCCGAATGCGCTCATCACCAGACCGCCGACGGTGTCGAACTCATCGTCGGAGAATTCGCTGTCGAAGAACTCGTTGAAGTTCTCGATTGGCGTCAGGGCCTTGATCAGGAAGTCGCCACTGGGCAGCGGCTTGATGTAGCTGTCTTCTTCGACGTCGTGCTCGTCTTCGATATCGCCAACGATCTGTTCCAGCACGTCCTCGATGGTCACCAGACCGGCCACACCGCCGTATTCGTCAATGACGATGGCCATGTGGTTGTGGTTGGCGCGGAATTCACGCAGCAACACGTTCAGACGCTTGGACTCCGGCACGAAGGTGGCCGGGCGCAGCAGATCCTTGATGTTGAAGCTGTCGCCGTTCTCCTTGAGGATCAGTGGTAGCAGATCCTTGGCCAGCAGCACGCCCATCACGTCGTCATGGCTCTCGCCGATGACCGGATAGCGCGAGTGGGCCGAGTCGACCACGGCCGGGAGGAATTCACGGGGTGTCTGGGTCGCCTTGATGCTGATCATCTGCGAGCGCGGCACCATGATGTCGCGTACTTGCAGGTCAGCCACCTGAATGGCGCCTTCGACGATGGCCAGCGCTTCGCTGTCCAGCAGTTTGTTCTGATGTGCATCACGCAGCAGCTCGAGGAGCTCCTGACGGTTCTTCGGCTCGTGGGCAAAAGCCTGGGTCAGTTTACCCAGCCATGACTTCTGCCCGTTGCTCGATCGATCTTCGCTCATAGCGATTACTCTGAATCCTTTGTTGTAACGATAGGGGATGTTTCGGTTTCGTCGTCCGCGTACGGATCGGGATAGCCCAATTCGGCAAGCAACTCGCGTTCCAATGCTTCCATTTCTTCGGCTTCTTCATCATCTATATGGTCGTAACCGAGTAGATGCAAGCAGCCGTGAATGACCAGATGTGCCCAATGGGCCTTTGGTTCCTTGCCTTGTTCGGCGGCTTCACGCTCAACCACCGCCACGCAGATCACCAGATCGCCGAGCAGCGGGATATCGAGAAACTCGTCGGGCACTTCAGCCGGGAATGACAGGACGTTGGTCGCGTAATCCTTGTGGCGCCAGGTGTGGTTGAGCTCGCGACCTTCTGCCTCGTCGACCAGACGAATGGTCATTTCCGAGTCGGCGGTGCGCTGGCGCAGGGCCAGTTCGCACCACAGGCGGAAGTCGGCCTCACTCGGCGCGTTCGCGTCAGTCGCGATTTGCAGGTCTAGCTCAAGCATTTCGCGAGGTGTCCTTGGGCGCTTCGTCACGGTTTTCGAAGCGCTCGTAGGCTTCGACGATCCGCTGGACCAAAGGATGGCGCACGACGTCTTTGGGCTGGAAGTGCGTGAAGCTGATGCCCGGCACGTCTTTGAGCACTTCGATCACATGGTGCAGACCCGATTTGGTGCCTTTCGGCAGGTCGACCTGGGTGATGTCACCGGTGATGACTGCGGTAGAGCCGAAGCCGATGCGGGTCAGGAACATCTTCATCTGTTCGACGGTGGTGTTCTGGCTTTCGTCGAGAATGATGAAGCTGTTGTTCAGCGTGCGGCCGCGCATATAAGCCAGCGGCGCAACTTCGATCACCTGGCGTTCGATCAGTTTGGCCACGTATTCGAAACCGAGCATTTCGTAGAGCGCGTCGTAGAGCGGGCGCAGGTATGGGTCGATCTTCTGCGACAGGTCACCGGGCAGGAAGCCGAGTTTTTCACCCGCCTCAACTGCCGGGCGCACCAGCAGAATGCGGCGGATCTGCTCGCGCTCCAGTGCATCGACAGCGCACGCCACGGCCAGATAGGTCTTGCCGGTACCGGCCGGACCGATGCCGAAGTTGATGTCGTTGCCGAGAATTTCCTTCACGTAGCGCAACTGATTCAAGCCGCGAGGGCGAATCATGCCTTTCTTGGTGCGCAGGGCGACGGAGGCTTCGGCGGGGGCGTGATTGTCCAGCTCGACGACGGACGATTCCTGCAGGAACAGGTGAACCGTATCTGGCGACAGCTCTGAACCTTTGGTTTCCCGGTACAGGCGACGAATCAGATTTTCCGCAGAGGTGGTGTGCTTGGGATCGCCGATCAGCTCGAACTGGTTTCCGCGGTTGCGGATCTCGATGGTCAGGCGCTGTTCGATCAAGCGCAAATGCTCGTCGAATTGCCCGCACAGATTGGCGAAGCGGCGAGCCTCAAAGGGCTCGAGGATAAAACGATGTGGTTCTATGGGTGCGTTCAAGGTCGTATTTAGCCGCCCTGGGGCAATTAAGATGAAATCAAGGATAACGCCAGAGGCGTGGGTGCGAAAGCTCTTAAATATTCTCGGCGTCGAGACCGTCAAGATCGCAGCCTTCGGCAGCTCCTACAGGGGAATGTAATCCATGTAGGAGCTGCCGAAGGCTGCGATCTTTTGCATTTACTGGATCAGCGAGCCGCGCAGCGAGTGCGGCTGCGCCGCGTCGATGTGCACGTCGGCAAACTGCCCGATCAGGGTTGGATTGTCGCAGCGGAAGTTGACGATACGATTATTCTCGGTGCGACCTTGCAGTTCGCCCGGGTCTTTCTTCGAATAATCGGTCACCAGAATGCGCTGGATCGAACCGACCATTTGTCGGCTGATCTCGAAACCTTGCTGATTCAGACGGTGCTGCAGCGCGTTCAAGCGTTCTTTCTTAAGCTCCTCCGGCGTGTCATCCGCCAGATCGGCAGCCGGGGTGCCCGGGCGCTGGCTGTAAACGAACGAGTAGGAAAAGTCGAAACCGACGTCGGCAATCAGCTTCATGGTCTGTTCGAAATCTTTCTCGGTCTCGCCGGGGAAACCGACGATAAAGTCCGAACTGATGCAAATCCCCGGCACGGCGGCACGCAGTTTGCGCAGCTTGGATTTGTACTCAAGCGCCGTGTGGTTGCGCTTCATCGCCGCGAGAATCCGGTCGGAGCCCGATTGCACCGGCAAATGCAGGTGTTTGACCAGTTCCGGCACGTCGGCATGGGCCTGGATCAGGCTGTCGGAAAACTCCAGCGGGTGCGAAGTGGTGTAGCGAATGCGGTCAATGCCATCAATCGCCGCGACTACACGAATCAGCTCGGCAAGATCGGCCAGACGACCGTCGTGGGTGGTGCCGCGATAGCCGTTGACGTTCTGCCCCAGCAACGTCACTTCACGCACGCCGTTTTCGGCGAGGTGGATGACTTCGGCGATGACATCGTCGAACGGCCGGCTGACTTCTTCGCCACGGGTGTAAGGCACCACGCAGAACGTGCAGTACTTGCTGCAACCTTCCATCACCGACACGTAAGCGCTCGGGCCATCAATGCGCGGCTCGGGCAAGTGGTCGAATTTCTCGATTTCCGGGAACGACACGTCGACCTGCGGCAGCTTGGTGATGCGTGCAGCGTCGATCATTTCCGGCAGACGGTGCAGGGTCTGCGGGCCGAACACGACGTCGACATACGGCGCGCGATCGCGAATCGCTGCGCCTTCCTGGCTGGCCACGCAACCGCCGACGGCGATCACCATGTCCGGGTTGGCCAGTTTCAGTTCGCGCCAGCGGCCGAGCTGCGAATACACGCGATCCTGGGCGCGCTCGCGGATCGAGCAGGTGTTGAGCAGAATCACGTCGGCGTCTTCCGCACGCGCGGTGACTTCCAGGGCCTGATGTTCGCCCAGCAGATCGACCATGCGCGAGCTGTCGTACTCGTTCATCTGGCAACCGTGGGTTTCGATGTAAAGCTTCTTGGCCATGGATTAGTGTCGTCACGTGATTCAAAGAACCCGGCATTATAGGGAACAAGCCCTCAGGTTCCTACCGCTGCGCGTCCAGTGGCTATGCTATAGTTTGCGCCCTCATTTTTATCCCCGATGTTATCCCCCCGCCATGACCAAACGCGAAGCTCCAATCTATAAGGTGATTTTCCTCAACCAGGGCCAGGTGTTCGAAATGTACGCCAAGCAGATCTATCAAAGTGATCTGTGGGGCTTTCTGGAAGTGGAAGAGTTCGTCTTTGGCGAGCGCACGCAAGTGGTCGTCGACCCGAGCGAAGAAAAGCTCAAGGCGCAGTTCGAAGGCGTGGTGCGCAGTTTCGTGCCGATGCATTCGATCGTGCGCATCGACGAAGTGGAACGTCTGGGCACCCCGAAAATCAGCGAAGCCCGTGGCGCGGTCGGCAATGTCATGCCGTTTCCGGTGCCGATGCCTGAGAAGTAAGCCTTAAAACCGAGTCGCCTCATTCGCGAGCAAGTCGAATCGTCGCACCGTCGCTCCCACAGGGGATCTTCTGAACACTGGAAATCTACTGTGGGAGCGAGCTTGCTCGCGAAGGGGCCGGAAAGGGCGGCGCAAAAATCAGGGCAGGGGCGAGAACGGTGTACGCCCATCGGCGCTCTGCAATTCCATCAGGTATTTACGGAAAATTTGCCCGAGCACCTGCGTGGCGGTCTCGAGGTCTTCGCGGGACATCTTTTCGGAAACTTCGTCGGCCGTGTCCAGCGCATCTTCAGCGCCGTTGACCGCAGCCATCTTCAAAACGATGTACGCCTGAATATTGTTGGCCTGCACGCCTTCACCGTGGAAGAACATGGTGCCCAGTTTGAATTGCGCCTGAGCGTGGCCTTGCAACGAGGCTTTTTCGAAATAGCTCAGGGCTTGATTGAGGTCGCGCGGCGCATTCTTGCCGTCGTAGTAGAACTCACCCAACTCGTATTGCGCTTGCGCATCCCCTTCGTCCGCCGCTTTCTGGCAGGCGGCCAGTGCCTGCGTGACGTCTTGCGGCTGAGTATTGAGGGTGCAACGACCCATCGCCGGGATCAACAACGAGTTGCCGCCTGCTTGTGCATGCGCGAGCAGGGGCTGAAGGAGCAACAGGCAGCCCAAGGCAAGGGTGCGGCCGGTGCGGTTCATGGGAATCGACTTACCTCTGAAGGGCACGCGGACCCATCGAGGGATCCAATAAGCGCGCATTATGAAATAAGCAGGGCCAACCTTACAAAGTCTTTACTCGTTTTTCTGCTGCACGGGGAATATATCGCCCACTTTATGGGAGATTTTTAGCAGGAGCGTTGGAAAAACGGCTTGGATGTAGGTAAACGCTGACGCTGGCGATAGCCAACGTCAGCGGTACAGGGATTACTTCAGTGCAGCGAAGGCGCGCTCGGCAGCGTCCAGTGTCAGTTTCAGCTCGGCTTCGCCATGAGCGATCGAGGTGAAACCGGCTTCGAAGGCGCTTGGTGCCAGGTACACGCCACCTTCCAGCATCAGGTGGAAGAAGCGCCCGAACAGCGCAGCGTCGCTGGCCATCACGTCTTCAAAGGTGACGATGTCGTCGGCGCCGCTGAAGTACAGGCCGAACATGCCGCCGGCCTGGGTGGTCACGAACGGAATGCCAGCGGCGTCGGCGCGTTGTTGCAGGCCGTCGAGCAGGCGCGTGGTGTAGTCGGTCAGCTCGGCGTGGAAACCCGGACGGCTGATCAAGCGCAGCGTGGTCAAACCAGCGGCCATGGCCAGCGGGTTACCCGACAGCGTGCCGGCCTGGTACACCGGGCCCAGCGGTGCGATGCGCTGCATGATTTCGCGCTTGCCGCCGAAGCAGCCGACCGGCATGCCGCCGCCGATGATCTTGCCGAAGGTGGTCAGGTCAGGATTGACCCCGTAGTACGCCTGAGCACCGCCGAGGGCGACGCGGAAACCGGTCATCACCTCGTCGAAAATCAGCACCACGCCATGCTTGTCGCACAGCGAACGCAGGCCTTCGAGGAAGCCCGGCGCCGGTGGTACGCAGTTCATGTTGCCGGCCACCGGCTCAACGATGATGCACGCCACTTCCTCGCCAACTTCAGCGAGCATCTTTTCCACAGCGTCGATGTCGTTGAACGGCAGGGTCAGGGTGTGTTTGGCGAACGCTGCCGGCACACCGGCCGAACTCGGTACGCCTTGGGTCAGTGCGCCGGAACCGGCCTTGACCAGCAGGCTGTCGGAGTGGCCGTGGTAGCAGCCTTCGAACTTGATGATGCTGTCGCGACCGGTGTAGCCACGGGCCAGACGGATCGCGCTCATGGTCGCTTCGGTGCCGGAGCTGACCATGCGCACCATGTCCATCGACGGCACCAGCGAGCAGACCAGATCGGCCATCTCGGTTTCCATCGCGGTCGGCGCGCCGTACGACAAGCCGTGTTGCAGTTGATTGCGCACTGCGTCCAGCACGTCCGGGTGGCTGTGGCCGAGGATCATCGGGCCCCACGAACCGACGTAATCGACATAACGCTTGTCGTCTTCGTCGGTAACGTAAGCACCTTCAGCGTGCTTGAAGAACAGCGGCGTGCCGCCAACGCTCTTGAACGCGCGCACTGGCGAGTTCACGCCACCGGGAATGTGTTTCTGAGCATTGGCAAACAGGGTTTCGGAACGAGACATGATCGGGCTCTCAATCTTCAGGATTTGAACAATTCATTGAACGCGCGGGCGCGGCGGGTCACTTCGGCGGTGCTCTCGGCACCAAACAGACCGTGGACCACAGCGAGCAGGTCGACCCCGTGGGCCACCAGCGGCGCGGCGTTTTCGAGGGTGATGCCGCCAATCGCGCAGACCGGCAGGTGCAGCGTGCGTTTGGCTTCGTCGAGCAGATCGAGGCTGCAGGTCGGTGCGCCGGGCTTGGTGTTGGAATTGAAGAAGCGACCGAAGGCGACATAGCTCGCGCCTTCTTTGGCCGCTTGTTCGGCCAGCGCGATTTGCGCGTGGCAGGTTGACCCGATAATCGCTTTCGACCCGAGCAGGGCACGGGTCGGCGACAGCGGGCCGTCGGTCTGACCGAGGTGCACGCCGACGTTGAGGCGCGCGGCCAGTTCGGCGTCATCGTTGATGATCAGTTGCGTCTTGTAGCGCTCGCACAGATCGCGCAACGCTTCGGCCTCGCGCAAACGGCGGGCCTCGTCGCTGCTCTTGTCGCGGTATTGCAGCAGGGTGACGCCGCCTTCCAGCGCCGCCTCCACATAAGACAGAAACTTGCCCGCCAGCAATTGGCTGTCGGTAATGGCATACAGGCCACGTAGTTTCATCGGGCAGACCTCACGACGTTACGAGCAGAAATCCAGCGGCAGGCGACGCGGGACGAACTGGCCTTTGCCCAGTTGTTCGGCATCGCGCAGGGTGCGCCAGGTGTAATCCAGTGCGCTGCGCACGGCGCTGGCGAGGTGTTCGCCCTGCGCCAGACGACCGGCCAAAGCGCTGGCCAGTGTGCAACCGGAGCCGTGATAGCTGCCCGGCAGGCGCTGACAGATAAAGGTTTCGCGCAGGCCGTCGCGGCTGTACACGCGGTTGTGGATTTCAGTTTCGTCGCCATGGCCGCCGGTGATCAGCAGGTTTTTGACGAACGGCAGGAGTTTTTCAGCGCATTCGTCCGCGGTGCCTTCAGGCAGTTCGGCGAGGATGCGGGCTTCAGGAAGGTTGGGGGTGGCAATGATCGACAGCGGCAGCAGACGCTCGCGCATCGCATAGCCGACCTCGTCCTTGCCCAGGCGTCCGCCGCCACCGGCGCGCAGCACCGGGTCGCAGACCACCGGCAAGTGCGGGTGCGCGGAAAGCAGTTCGACAACGGTGTCGACCATTTCCAGCGAACCGAGCATGCCCAGTTTGACTGCAGCGACTTCGGAGTCGTTGAGCACGGCATTGGCCTGGGCCAGTACCCACTCACGGTCGAGGACGCGGAAGTCAGTGACATTGACGGTGTCTTGCACGGTCAGGGCGGTGACGGCCGGAGCCGCATGGCAACCCTGCGCGAGCAGGGCTTCGATATCTGCCTGCAAGCCGGCGCCACCACTTGGGTCGTGGCCGGAGAGACAGAGGACAACGGGGCGGGAGCTGTAGATATTCATGGTGCGCGAGCTTACCACCAAAGCTGATTTTCGGGTTCAGTGCCGTTATGCCTGGCCGATAACCTGGCAAGAGAATCCGACCGGACTGTCACAACCTGACCAACTCAACAGCTCTAGCTCGCTGCTTTGCTCTGGAACGCCCGTTCTAGAGCCTTTGTAGGAAAAATTTCAATGGTGCTCAATGGCCATCAGCGGCTATGCTAGTCTGGATCCAAACCAATAACAGGTAATACCGGTTTTACGTCTACTCAAAGGGAATGGGGGGCTTCCTGACACAACCGGACGAGCCACGCTGGGGCTTCAATGCGCTATTTGCTGATGTTGCTGTTCTGCTTGCCCCTCCTGGCGAGCGCCGTCGAATTCGACGAATTTACCCAGAGCCTGCCTCTGGGCCGGTCGCTGCAAGTGCTCGAAGACCCGAGCGGTCAGGCGAGCATTGCCGATGTTCGTGCGCAGGCTGCCGCCGGCAATTTCAAACCTCACGATAAAGCCACGCTCAATGCCGGTTACTCGCGCTCGGCGTTCTGGCTGAAGATCGATCTGCATTACCGCCCGAGCAATCCGGCCGCCCAGCGCACCTGGCTGCTGGAACTGGCGTATCCACCGCTCGATCATCTCGACCTCTATATGCCTGACGCCAGTGGCGACTACCGCCTCGTCCGCCAGACCGGTGATGCCTGGCCGTTCGCCAGCCGCGAGATCCGCCAGAACAACTATTTGTTCGACCTGCCATTCAAACCGGATCAACAGCAAACCGTGTACTTGCGACTGGCCAGTGAGGGCTCGATCCAGGCACCGGTGACGTTGTGGTCGAGCACGGCATACCTCGAAGACCAACCGGTGCGCCTGTATGTGCTCGGGATCATTTATGGCGTGTTGCTGGGGATGCTGGTCTACAACCTGTTCATCTACCTCAGCGTGCGCGACACCAGCTACCTCTATTACATCTTCTACATTGCCTCGTTCGGCCTCTATCAACTGTCGGTGAACGGTGCCGCGGTCGAATACTTCTGGCCGGACAACCCATGGTGGGCCAACGCCGCGACGCCATTCTTCATTGGCTGCGCCGGCCTGTTCGGCAGCCAGTTCGCCCGAAGTTTCCTGCAGACCAACAACCACAGCCGTGGGCTTGATCGTGTGCTGAGCGGATTGATCGCGTTCAGTGCGGTAGTCATTGGGCTTTCGCTGATGACCAGTTACGCCCTGGCCCTGCGCCTGGCGACGACGCTGGCGCTGACCTTCACCGTGGTGATTTTCGCCGCCGGGATTCTGGCCTGGTGGCGCGGCCTGCGCGTGGCGCGCTATTTCATCATTGCGTGGTCGGCGTTTCTGCTCGGTGGCATCGTCAACACGCTGATGGTGCTGGGCCTGCTGCCGAACGTGTTTCTGACCATGTACGCCAGCCAGATCGGTTCGGCCATCGAAGTGGCGCTGCTGTCGCTCGCGCTGGCCGACCGCATCAACGCCATGCGCGAGCAACAGGCGCAGACCCTATACGACGCCGGGCAGAAACTCGAAGTGCTCAACCAGCAACTGGCCCACAGCAACAAGCTCAAGGATGAGTTTTTGGCGACCCTGACCCACGAACTGCGCACGCCGATGAACGGTGTGATCGGTTCGCTGGAGCTGATGCAAACCGTCGAGCTGGATCCGGAACTTGAGCAATACCAGCAGACCGCTGCCGGCTCCGCGCGGGACATGATGCGCATGGTCAACGGCATCCTCACCCTTACCGAATTGCAGGCCGGCAAGCTCAAGGCTGCGTCGGGCAGTTTTAGCCTGCGCGCAGTGGTCGAGGCGTTGCGGGTGCAGTTCGACGGCAATGCGTCGAGCAAGTCGCTGGACTTCAAGGTCGAGGTACTGCCAACCCTGCCGGATCGCCTGCACGGCGACAGCGCCAAACTCGCGCAATGCCTGGAGTGCCTGCTGGATAACGCGATCAAGTTCACCCGTGTCGGCGGGCTGGCGCTGCGAGTCACCGGCAAGCCGTCGACGGGCAATCGTCTGGCGCTGTCGTTTGCGGTGATCGACACCGGTATCGGTTTCACCGATCTGGGCGAAGCAACGATGTATCAGCGTTTTTTCCAGCTCGACGGCTCGATGACCCGCGAATATGGCGGTCTGGGCGTCGGCCTGGCGATTTGCCGACAGTTGGTCGAGTTGCTCGGTGGCAAGCTCACTCATCGCTCGGAGCCCGGGCGTGGCAGCCGCTTCCAACTGGACGTCGAGTTCGAACTGCCAGAGGTCGAATCTGCGCCGATCTGCGCGCCTTCGCGCGATTGCGTGCGGGCGCCGCAGGATTGCACGGTGTTGCTGGTGGACGACAACAGCGTTAACCAACTGGTGATGCGCGGCATGTTGCTCAAGCTCGGTTTTCGCGTGCGTAGCGCCGACAACGGCGCGGCGGCACTGGATTGCCTGCAGCGTGAAACCTTCGACGCCGTGTTGATCGATTGCCAGCTACCCGCTCACGATGGCGCATCGTTGTGCTGCCAGATTCATGCGTTACCGGGCTGCACGAATCTGCCGGTGTTCATGTTGGCGTTGACCGCTGACCGGGAGCTTTGCGCCACAGGGGCGCCGATCGATTACTTGAACAAACCGGTGAAATTCGAAGATTTGCAGTCCGCGCTTGAGCGCCGGGTCCTGTGCTGCTGATAGGGTAAAAGCGCCGCAAATTCGGCTGGTATGACACTTTGACCCGTCGCGGTGCGGTGCTTAACTGAGTTCCTTGGTTGCCCAAAGGAGCCCCCTCATGAACCTGCATCAGTTCGCCGAAACTCACGAAGTCACCAACCAGCCGCCATCGCTGGACGGCACCAACCTGTACCGCATCGACCTGCCTTTGCAGGAGTGGTCGCGGCGCTTTGGAGCCGGGTGGGCCGTGTCGCGGATCGATGCTTACGGCGCGCTCGCTGGCGGGCCGCTGATGGAAGCGGGGTTTCTCGCCAACCAGAACAAACCGGTATTTGCCAGCCACGACCGCTACGGTCATCGCATCGACCTGGTGGAATTTCATCCGGCCTATCATGAGTTGATGCGCACGGCGATCGAACACGGTCTGACGTCGATGCCGTGGACCCATCCGCAGGACGGCGCCCACGTCGCCCGCGCGTCCATGAGTTATCTGCACAGTCAGGCCGAGGCGGGCAGCGGATGTCCGTTGACCATGACCTTCGCCAGCGTGCCAGCCCTGCGTTTGCAGCCGAATCTGGCCGAGCAATGGCTGCCGAAAGTTCTCGCTACCAAATACGACCCGCGCAACGTCGGCATGGCGCACAAGGCTGGCGTGACCATCGGCATGGCCATGACCGAAAAACAGGGCGGCACCGACGTGCGCGCCAACACCACCAAGGCTTACCCGGTCGGCGCCAGTGGCCCGGGGCAGGCTTATGAATTGGTCGGGCACAAGTGGTTCTGCTCGGCGCCAATGTGTGATGCATTCCTCACACTGGCGCAGACCGACAAGGGTTTGAGCTGTTTCCTGCTGCCGCGTCATCGCCCGGACGACACGCGTAATCAGTTCTACATCCAGCGCCTGAAAAACAAACTCGGCAACCAGTCCAATGCCTCCAGCGAAGTGGAATTCCGTGGCGCGCTGGCGTGGATGGTCGGCGAAGAAGGGCGCGGCGTACCGACCATTATCGAAATGGTCGCCATGACCCGTTTCGATTGCATGGTCGGTTCCAGCGCGTTGATGCGCCAGGCGCTGACCCAGGCCAGTCATCACTGCGCGCACCGCAAGGTCGGCGGCAAACTGCTCAGCGAACAGCCATTGATGCAGAACGTCCTGGCCGATCTGGCCCTGGAAAGCGAAGCCGCACTGGCGCTGAGCTTGCGCATGGGCAAGGCGCTGGATCATCTGGACGATCGCCACGAAGCGCAATTCGCGCGGCTGGTGACAGCGGTGGGCAAGTATTGGATCTGCAAACGTGCGCCGGGGATGATCAACGAAGCGGCGGAGTGCATGGGCGGCGCCGGGTACGTCGAAGAGAGCATCCTGCCGCGTCTGTACCGCGAGGCGCCGGTGAACTCGACGTGGGAAGGCTCGGGGAATGTGCAGTGCCTCGACGTGCTTCGCGCGTTATCGAAAGAGCCGGGTGTGCTGGATGTGTTGTTCAGCGAGCTTGGTGATGGGCATGGCGACAAGCGTCTGGCTGCGCATATTCAGCAGTTGCAGGCGCAGTTCAAGGACACCAGCGACATTCAGTATCGGGCGCGGCAGTTGACTGAAGATATCGCGCTCGGTTTGCAGGCCAAGCTGTTGCTGGAGGCGGGTAACTCGGTAGTCAGCGATGCGTTCATTGCCAGCCGACTGAGCGGTGGCGGCCGGGTTTACGGCGCCTTGCCGCGTGGGCTGGACGTCGAAGCCATCGTCGTCCGCGCAACGCCACAGATTCTCTGACCCACACAAATCCCTTGTAGGAGTGAGCCTGCTCGCGATAGCGGTGTATCAGTCAATGCAAATGTCGACAGGTAGACCGCTATCGCGAGCAGGCTCACTCCTACAGGGATCGGGTATGCCTGACATATTGTGCGGTTGCCAACATTCCACTGTTCCCGTGACGCGACGATGCAGGCAAGATGAAGCTCTGCAAGTCAGAACACAGGAAGCTGATCGTGACCGAAGCGTTTATTGTCGTTCAAACCGCCGAACAAGCCGTGGACCGTCTGGCCGAGCTGCATGAGCGGGCCACCACTGCGCTGAACTCGGCGCTCAAGCGTTACCTCAAGGATCGCGTCGAACCCGACGCTGCGCAGCGTGCCCTGTTTCGTTATCCCGAACTGCGTCTGACCTACCATTGCCAGGGCGAAGTCCCGCAAACCACCCGCGCTTACGCCAAAGTGCAGTTGCCGGGGACCTACAGCGTCACCGTCACCCACCCGGCGGCGTTTCGCAAATACCTGCTCGAACAACTGACGCCATTGATGCACGACTTCACCGTGACCGTGGAAGTCGGCGTCAGCCAACAAAACATTCCGTATCCGTATGTGGTCGAGCAGGGCGATGAACTGGCCGGCTCCGGCGTCACCGCTGCCGTGCTGGCGCGGGTGTTCCCGAGTACCGACCTGTCCGCCGCCACCGATGGCATCGCCGACGGTCTCTACGACTGGGAAAACACCGATCCGCTGCCGCTGGCGCTGTTCGACGCCGCGCGCGTGGATTTCTCGCTGCGCCGTCTGGTGCACTACACCGGCAGCGACTGGCGCCATGTGCAGCCGTGGATTCTGCTGACCAACTATCACCGCTACGTCGACCAGTTCATCGTCCACGGGCTGGAGCAATTGCGCAGCGATCCGCGGTTCGTGCGCATGGTTCTGCCGGGCAATGTGATCATCGAAAAGAGCATGGATCACGGCGAAGCCTCGGCGATTGCTGCCGGTGTGGTCTGGCACCGTTACCAGATGCCGGCCTATCACCTGATCGCCAACGATGGCCACGGCGTGACGCTGGTCAATATCGGTGTCGGCCCGTCCAACGCCAAGAACATCACTGACCACCTCGCGGTGCTGCGTCCGCATTGTTGGCTGATGATCGGCCACTGCGGCGGTTTGCGTCAGTCGCAGACCATCGGCGACTACGTGCTGGCGCACGCTTACATGCGTCGCGACGGCATTCTCGACCGTGTGGTACCGCCGAATATCCCGATCCCGGCACTGGCCGAAGTGCAAATGGCGCTGCAACAGGCGGCGGCCAATGTCACCGGCGAGAAGGGCGACGACCTGAAAAAACGCTTGCGCACTGGCACTGTGCTGACTTACGACGACCGTAACTGGGAATTGCGCTGGGCGCAGGAGCGGCCGTTGATCAACCTGTCTCGCGCTGTCGCCGTGGACATGGAAAGCGGCACGATTGCCGCGCAGGGTTACCGTTTGCGAGTGCCGTACGGCACGTTGCTCTGCGTATCCGACAAGCCGCTGCACAGCGAAATCAAGCTGCCGGGTTCGGCCAACGCCTTCTATGAGCGCGCGGTCAGTCAGCACTTGAAGATCGGCATCGAAGCGGTCGACCTGCTGCGCACCGAACTCAACTCGCTGCACTCGCGCAAACTGCGCAGCTTCGACGAACCGCCGTTCCGTTAACGGTTAGTCGTGGTCATTTGGCGGTCAGGGCACTAGCATTAGCAGCCCTGACCGTTAGATGTTCTTTTCGCCATGTCCCGTCCTCCGCGTCCCCCTTCTCGCCGTCCTGGTGCGAAGCCTCAGTCTTCTTCGCCGCGCCGTGTTGCCAAGGCACCTCCGGCCGAGCCGAAACTGATCCTGTTCAATAAACCGTTCGATGTGCTGACGCAATTCAGTGATGGCGAAGGGCGGGCGACGCTCAAGGATTTTATCGATGTGCCCGGGATTTACCCGGCCGGACGCCTTGATCGCGACAGCGAAGGGTTGCTGCTGCTGACCAACGACGGGCAGTTGCAGGCGCGCATCGCCGATCCGAAACACAAACTGGCGAAGACTTATTGGGTGCAGGTCGAAGGCGTGCCGACGGCCGAGCAGTTGCAGCGCTTGCGTGATGGCGTCGAATTGAATGACGGCATGACTTTGCCTGCCGAAGCGCGGCAGTTGGACGAGCCTGAGTTGTGGCCGCGCAATCCGCCGGTGCGCTTTCGCGTGACCGTGCCAACCTCGTGGCTGGAGCTGGTGATTCGCGAAGGGCGCAACCGTCAGGTACGGCGCATGACCGCAGCGGTCGGGCTGCCGACGCTGCGGCTGGTGCGGGTGAGGATTGGTGACTGGACGATCGAAGGGCTTGATCAGGGCCAGTGGAAGGAAGTGCCGGCGCGCTTATAGAGCGCCGGATTCGATCAGGCCGATCACCACACTCTTGATGATGAACGCGGCCACGCCCAGGCCCAGCACGAAAAACAGAATGAACGAGCCAAAGCGCCCGGCCTTGGACTTCTTCGCCAGATCCCAGACGATGAAACCCATGAAAATGATCAGGATGCTGACCAGGCCGGTCATCATCCACTCTTCTAATAATGCTGGATCCATTGGGGTTCTCCGGCGCGCACGGGAAAAAAGGGCGCGGCGAGTATACGTCAAGGTGTGTGGGGTGGCGTTGATCTGGGTCTGATCCGGAACTGTTGCCCTCACCCTAACCCTCTCCCGGAGGGAGAGGGGACTGACCGAGGTGTCTGGCGTCATACATCGACCTGAAAGATCGAGTCGATTATGGATTCACAGCAGAACGCTCAGGTCGGCGTACTTCTTCAGCATCTCACGGTCGGCCCCCTCTCCCTCCGGGAGAGGGCTGGGGTGGGGGGCTTTTGATCAGTTGCGCAGGTGGGTCAAGGGCAGTTCAGTGCTGTTGAGCACCTGATTCAGCACAAAACTCGACCGCACACTGGTCACCCCTTCAATCCGGGTGAGGTGGCCCAGCAACAGTTTCTGATAGTGATCCATATCCGGCACCACCACTTTCAACTGGTAATCCGCATCCACGCCCGTCACCAGACTGCACTCAAGCACCTGCGGCAGCGTACGAATCGCCGCTTCGAAATTCTCGAAACGCTCCGGCGTGTGCCGGTCCATGCCGATCAGCACATAAGCCGTCAGGCTCAGCCCGAGCATCTTGCGATCGAGCAATGCCACCTGACGCGAAATATAGCCATCGTCTTCCAGCTGCTTGACCCGGCGCGAGCAAGGGGAGGGCGACAGACCGATGCGCTCGGCCAGCTCCTGGTTGGAGATGCGGGCGTCGCGCTGCAATTCCGCCAAAATGCTCAGGTCGTAACGGTCGAGTTTGCTCATCAATCTGTCCTTGGTTGTAACTATTGCGGCGGATTATCTATCCAGGGTTAAAAATTGCGCAAGTGGTGTTTATTTCAGCAATCTTCGCAATCCTCTGTCGCGGCCTCAGGCCTATTCTTATCACCAGAATCACTGCTCGGTAACACAGTCCACGCGGCCCGCCCTATCCGGCCTGCCGCGGCCGCCACCCCCACCGGGGTTGTGCCGGCCCCCGAGCTGCACACTGTCCAGAAGACGGCGTGAGGTGAGCCGACGTCAAAAGCGTCGAGCCAGGACGAAGTTCTCTAAAGGGAGGCCGACGGGTCTCCCTTTTTTCTTGCCTGCGATTTCATGTCGGGCGCTCAATAAATAAGTTGCGCGACTGATAACCTGTTGCAGAACCGGATGTTCCCGACCCGGTCTTAGTTACAGGCCGCCCTTAATTACAGGCCTCAGTGAGGAAAAGCATGAATTCGCGCATCTGGCGTCTGGCCAGTGTTGGTTTGCTCTGTGTGAGTGTCAGTGTGCAAACGCTCGCCGACGAGCCGCAGAATCGTGGGCCGGATGGCGGTGGTCACGGTCAGGATCATCAAGGTAACAATCAGGGCCATGGCGGCAACAATCAGCCGCGTCCGCAGAACAATCCATCGCAGAATCAGCCGCAACAGAATCAGCAGCGCCTGCAGAACAACGAGATCATTCGTGGCGACAACAGCCGCCAGTTCGAGCATAACGGCCAGCCGCACAACAATAATGGCCAGTGGCAAAACCACGACCAGAACCGACCGGCGTACAACCCCAACCCGGTGCGTCAGCCGCCACCGCCGCCACAAATGCCGGCCAACAGCCTGCCAATCCAGCCACGGCCCGATACCGTGCGCCAGACCCAGGAACCGCGTCAGGGCTACTACCGCGACGAGCGTCCGCAAAACGGCTACAACAACCAGCATTGGCAGACCAACAACCGGCCCAATGACAATCGCTGGCCGGGCCGTCCCGACGGGCATGGCAACGGTTGGGGCCCGGGCCCGCAATACCGGCCGGGGCATGTGATCGACCGCTTCCCGGATCGCGATTATCGCGTGCCGTATCGTGGCCAGGATTACTTCTTCTCCGGCGGCTACTGGTATCGCCCGCAAGGCCCGCGCTACATCGTCGTGCAGCCGCCGCGCGGGATCCGCATTCAGTATTTGCCGGATTACGCCCGTGAAGTGTGGATCGGTGGTTCGCTGCTGTTCCTCGCCGCCGGTTCTTACTACGCGTATCAGGAAGCGACTCAGGATTACGTAGTCGTCGAGCCGCCCGCGCAACAACAGTCACAGCCACAACCGCAATCCCAGGGCTATGACGTCGAAGCCTATCCGGCCAACGGCCAGTCGCCGGAGCAAGTGCAGCAGGACGGTTACCAGTGTTATCAGTACGCCGTGCAGCAAAGCGGTTTCGACCCGCGCACCGCGACTTATCAACCGGCGCCCGAAGTGGTTCAGGCGTACCGTCAGGCTCAGGGCAATTGCCTGAGCAGTCGCGGTTATCAGGTCAGATAGAAGCAGCTGCGAGCTGCAAGTTTCGAGCTACAAGCTTGAAGCTTGCGGCTCGCGACTTGTAGCTGCTTTTATCGGGTCGGCGTGCACCAGCACTTCGGCTCGCGGGTAGGCTTTGTGGATGGCATCGGCGGCTTGATCGCTGATGCCGTGCGCCACTGACAAGGTCAATTCTCCCGGCAATTCCAGGTGCAACTGCACGAACCAGTGGTTGCCGGAAATCCGCGTGCGCAAGTCATGCGCGCCCAACACCCCCGGCACACTGCAGGCCAGTTCGAGCATGTGCTGACTGACGTCCGTCGGCAGTTCTTCATCCATCAACACCGAAAAACTTTCCCGGGCGATCTGGATTGCGCTCCACAGAATGTACGCGGCGATCCCCAGACCGAACCACGCATCGAGTTGGTCAAAGCCGAATCCGGCGAGGATCAGCGCAATCAGAATGCTGCCGTTGAGCAACATGTCCGAGCGATAGTGCAGCGAGTCCGCGCGCACGGCGTTGGAGCCGGTCTGCTTGATCACCCGATGCTGCAACACCAGCAGCGCCGCCGTCAGCAGCAGCGAAAACACGATCACGCCGATGCTCAGCCACGGCGCCCCGAGCGGCTGCGGATCGTGCAATCGCTCGTACGCCTGAAACGCGATCAACAGCGCACTGCCACCAATGAACAACGCCTGCGCCATGCCCGCCAGCGATTCCGCCTTGCCGTGGCCATAACGGTGATCGTCATCCGCCGGGCGCAGCGCGTAATGCACCGCCAGCAGATTGAGCATCGAGGTGATGCCATCCAGCGCCGAGTCTGTCAGGCCGGCGAGCATGCTCACCGAACCGCTCAGCCACCAGGCGATGGCTTTGGCAACGATCAGCGTGCAGGCGACCGCCACCGAGGCGCGGGTCGCCAGCCTTAGCAGGCGAGCGTGTTCGGGGCTGGAGGTCATTTAACTTCCTTTTTAAGCGGCGGGTTGCAGGCCGAACATGGCCAGTTGTTGCGTGCTGCCCTTGTGTTGAATCAGGCGTGGATCATCCAATGGGAAGTCCCGGCCCAGTTCGCTCTCGAGAATAGCCTGCAACTTGTGATTATCGACCTGACCGTCCGGGCCGATGGCTTGCTTGAGTTTGGCCGGGTCGATCTGCGCGGTGTGGCCCGGTTCGAAATAGATCGCACCGGTGGCGAAGTCGACGGCAAACGCGATCAGCCCGGGGATGATGTAGAACAGCAGGCCCACGGCGTCGAGCACGGCAATCGCCGGGTCGACCTTGCCGTCGATCTGACCGCGACGATCCGGGTAGAAAATCGAACCGCACGCGGTGATTTGCGTGAGCAGGGTGGCGACCAGTACACCGCCGATCAGGCGAAAAGGTAAGCGCATGGGAAATCTCCTGAGTCATTTGAAAACGAAGCGTAGTCGTCTGGAATTAAGACCCTGACGAACGCCCGGCAGTTCGCCGTTATACTCGCCGCTGGCAGGGCGTGCCCACAGTAAATTGCGGCCTCGTCTCACCCCTACCGAAATATGTGAGGATTGAAGTTGTTTTCTCCAGATCGACACCGCGTGAAGGCTAATGAATCCTGTCGGGGGTCGGCCCTCCGGGCTAAAGCTGTGAGCGCACCATGCTGCGTTGCGGGACTTGACAAGGAAACGACCCTTACCTGCGTCCCGCGCCTTGCCTGGCACGCTCACAGCTTTAACGCGACTCGCAATTTACTGTGGGCACGCCCTGGGGAGCCAGCATGAATTCTTTGCCGATCGATGAAGTTTTACCCGCCCTGCGTGAAGCCTTGGCGACTCGCCACGAAGCCGTGCTCGAAGCACCGCCCGGCGCCGGTAAAACCACTCGCGTGCCGTTGGCGTTGCTCAATGAAGCGTGGCTGGCCGGGCAGACCATTCTGATGCTCGAACCGCGCCGTCTCGCCGCGCGTGCAGCCGCAGAACGGCTGGCCAGCGAGTTGGGGGAGAAGGTCGGTGAAACCGTTGGTTATCGCATTCGTCTCGACAGCAAGGTCGGCCCCAATACGCGTATCGAAGTGGTCACCGAAGGCATTCTCACCCGGCGTTTGCAGGACGACCCGGCGCTGGAAGGCGTGGGTCTGCTGATCTTCGACGAATTCCACGAACGCAGCCTCGACGCGGATCTGGCGTTGGCCCTAAGTCTGAATGGTCGCGAGCTGTTTCGAGCTGAACAGCCGCTGAAGATTTTGCTGATGTCGGCGACGCTAGAAGGTGAACGTCTGGCCGGGTTACTCGACGACGCGCCGATCCTGCGCAGCGAAGGCCGCATGTATCCGGTGACGATGCGCTGGGGCCGGCCGTTTCAGCCCGGCGAATACATCGATCAGCGTGTCACGCAAACCGTGCTCGAAGCGCTGCACGATGAAACCGGCAGTGTCTTGGTCTTTCTGCCGGGGCAGGCGGAAATCCGTCGTGTGCATCAACAACTGGTCGACGCCATTGGTGAGCGCAGCGACGTGTTGCTGTGCCCGTTGCACGGTGAACTCGATCTCAATGCCCAGCGTGCTGCAATTGATCCGGCGCCGCCCGGCCAGCGCAAAGTGGTGCTGGCGACCAACATCGCCGAAACCAGTCTGACCATCAACGGCGTGCGCGTGGTGATCGATGCCGGGCTGGCGCGGGTGCCGCGATTCGATCCCGGCAGCGGCATGACGCGCCTCGATACCCAGCGCATTTCCAAGGCCAGCGCCACTCAGCGCGCGGGCCGCGCCGGGCGACTGGAACCGGGTGTTTGTTATCGCTTGTGGTCGCAGGATCAACACGAACAGCTCGCGGCTTACGGCAGTGCGGAAATTCTCTCGGCGGATCTCGCCAGCCTCGCTCTGCAATTGGGGCGCTGGGGCGTGACGCCGGGCGAACTGGTTTGGCTCGATGTTCCGCCGGCGGCGGCTTATGCCCAGGCGCAGGACTTGTTGCAGCGACTTGGCGCGCTGGAAGGCGAAGCGCTGACGACTCACGGTCAGGCCATGGCCGAGTTACCGGCGCATCCACGCATCGGCCATTTGCTGTTGCGCGGGCAGGCGTTGGGGCTGGCGAACATGGCGTGCGACGTTGCCGCGTTGCTCGGCGAGCGCGATATCTTGCGCGGCGCCGGCGCGGATTTGCACAGTCGGCTGGTGCTGCTGTCCGGCGAAGAGCGCGCCGCCCGTGGTGCGCAGGGCGGTGTGCAGCGCGCTAAGCAACTGGCTCGGCAATATCGCGGTTATCTGCGCGGCAAGGCCAGCGCGCCGGTCAGCGATCCCGATCATCCGCGCTGGCTCGGTGCCTTGCTGGCGCTGGCGTATCCCGATCGCGTTGCGCAACAGCGGCGAGTCGGTGGCGCTGAATATCGTCTGGCCAACGGTCGCGCGGCGCTGTTCGCCGAAGCCGACAGCCTGATGAAAGAGCCGTGGATCGTCATCGCCGACCTCGGCAGCCGTCAGGGCCAGCGCGAAGAACGGATTTATCTGGCGGCGGATTTCGATCCGGCGCTGTTCGATTCGGTGCTCGCCGAACAGGTGCGCAATGTCGATCAACTCGATTGGGATGAACGCGAAGGTGTGCTCCGCGCCGAGCGTCAGCGCAAGGTTGGCGAGCTGATTCTCAGCCGTGAACCGCTGACCGGTCTTGATGAAAATGCGCGCAGTCAGGCGCTGGTCAATCTGGTGCGGCGCAAAGGTCTGGAGCTGCTGCCGTGGACGCCGGAATTGCGTCAGTGGCAGGCGCGGGTGGCGTTATTGCGGCAGTTGGAATTGAACACTCAGGATGACAGTCAGTGGCCGGATGTCAGTGACGTGACGTTACTGAGCACTCTCGAAGATTGGCTGATGCCGTATCTGGGCAAGGTTTCAAGACTCAGTCATTTTGCCAATCTCGATCTGTCGAGCATCGTGCGTAACTTGCTGCCATGGCCATTGCCGCAAAAGCTCGATGAGCTGGCGCCACATCATCTGATCGTGCCGTCGGGGTCATCGATTCGTCTGGACTACAGCGAGTTTCCACCGATTCTCGCGGTGCGTTTGCAGGAGCTGTTCGGGTTGGCCGATACGCCACGGATCGCCGGCGGCCGGCAGGTGGTCAAGTTGCATCTGCTGTCGCCGGCGCGGCGCCCGGTGCAGGTGACGCAGGATCTGGCCAACTTCTGGCGCAGCACCTATGCCGAGGTGAAGAAGGATTTAAAGGGGCGGTACCCGAAGCATTACTGGCCGGATGATCCGTTGGTGGCTGAGGCTACTGCGCGGGCGAAGCCGCGCGGCACTTAGTCCGTATGGCATTGAAAATACGCTGCCCATAAAGGCCAACGGCCAGGCCCAGCACGATCAGGACCACTGCGAAAACTTTGCTCGCCGGCACGCTTTCGTGAAAGATCACCACCGAACCCAGCATGCCGAAGATCGGTACCAGCAACGACAGCGGCGCGACGGTCGACACCGGATAAGTCTTGAGCAACGAGTTCCAGATCCAGTAGGCGAAGAGTGTATTGGGGTAAACCTGAAACAGGATCGACAGCACGGCGGTCCTATCAACCTGATTGACGAACGTGGCGTAGCCGGCGCTGCCGTTAACCGCATAGTCGATGGCGAACAGCGGGATGGGTGCGAATGCGCTCGACCAGACGAGGAAAGCAAAAACCTCCTGGGTGCGGGCCTTTTTGTTGATGATGTTGGCGATGCTCCACGACGCTGCACCTGACAGCACCAGCAGCACGCCGGACAGACTCACCGAGCCGTCGCTGATCAGGATGATGCACAGCAAACCGCCCAGGGCGATCAGCATGCCCAACACCTGAAAACGCGTCAGCGCTTCCTTGAACACCCAACCACCTAGAAGGAGGGTGAAGAAGGCGCTGAATTGCAGAACCAGCGAAGCAATCCCCGCCGACAGTCCGGCCTTGATGCCGAGGTTGACGATGCCCCACAGACCGATGCCGAACACCAGCCCGTAACCGATGATGTAGCGCCAAGGCACATTCGGTTTACGGATGAAGAAGATTGCCGGTAACGCACACAGACTGAAGCGAATCCCTGCGAGGATGAACGGATCTACGGTGGTCAGTCCCAGCTTGATCACCGAGAAATTGACGCCCCAGATTGCCGTAATCAGTACAGCCAATATGACGTGCAGTGGTCTCATGAATGATTTGCCTTGATAGCGGTGGGTGAACAGCGGGCCAGCAGATCTGGCGATGTCGGCTGATGGCCAACTCTTGCTGGTGACGATGGAATAGTTATCGAGCGCTCAGCGTCAGGTACATCCAGTAGAGCAGCGCAATGCCACTGAAGGCTGCACCCAATATGCAAACGGCCACCCAGCCCCAGTGCGCATAGGTGTAAGTCGCTGCAATTGCACCAGCGCCACTGCCCACCGAGTAGAAACACATATAGGCGCCCACCAGTCGGCTTTGCGCATCGGGTCGCGCGGCAAAAATCAGGCTCTGGTTGGTCACGTGTACCGCTTGCACGGCGAAGTCCAGCAGCACCACCCCGACCACCATGGCGAGCAACGAGCTTTCAACAAATGCAGTCGGCAACCAGGACAGGGTCAACAGTGCCAGGGCAATGCCGGTGGTGCGATTGCCCAGCCCCTGATCGGCCAGTCGTCCGGCGCGTGCCGCCGCCAGTGCACCCGCCACGCCGGCCAGACCGAACAGACCGATCTGCGTGTGTGACAGGGACAAGGGCGGCGCACTGAGTGGCAACACCATGGCGGTCCATAACACGCTGAAGGCGGCGAAAATCAGCAGAGCAAACGTGCCGCGGACGCGCAGCGTGGGTTCGCTGAGATATAACTCGAACACCGAGCCGAGCAGGCGCCAGTAACTGCCTTTGGTGGGCGGCGGGGTCGAGGCCGGCATGGTGCGATACAGCACCAGCGCCATGCCGACCATCAAGGCCGCTGACACGAAGTAGACGCCGCGCCAGCCCGCGAGGTCTGCCACTGCCCCAGAAACGAAGCGCGCGAGCAGAATGCCCAGCACCACACCGCTGGTCACGGTGCCGATGGCCTGACCTCGCTGATCCGGACTGGCGAGGGTAGCGGTGTAGGCGACCACCACTTGCACCACAACCGCCATCAAACCGACCAGCACCATCGCGCCGAGCAGCATGCCCCAGTCCTGAGCCAGCCCGACCGCACACAGCGCCACGGCACTCAGCAACATCTGCGTGAGGATCAAACCTTTTCGGTTGAGCAAGTCGCCCAGCGGCACGATAAACAGCAGACCTACTGCGTAACCCGCCTGAGTCGCTGTGACGACGATACCAATCGTGCTTGGAGCGACCGACAGACTGGCGGCCATCGACTCCAGCAGCGGTTGGGCGAAGTAGACATTGGCCACGGCCATGGCGCAGGTAATGGCAAAGAGAAATGTCTGGTAACGACTTAAACCGCCACGGTCTGGCCTCTGTAAGGGAGCGCGTGCAGCGGCTCCGGCGCCCGTGTTTTCTGCATCGACGTCCATCTTCGAAGGCTTTTGAGGGTTCAGCGACATCATTCCATCCTTGGGAATAGCTGGTTTCTATTGAAAACCGATTCGTTGATTTTTAACAAGGCTGGTTTTAATCTACAACTAGTTTTTCAAAATACTTTTGTCTGACGTTAGAACTCTTTTCCAACGCACTTCCCTCAAATTGGAGAAACATGGCCAGACAGCAGCTACTCGCACAAAGCGAATGTCCTGTGGCCCGCACGCTTGAGGCTATTGGCGATCGCTGGGTGTTGATGATCATCCGGGACGCGTTTGATGATGTGCGTCGCTTCAGTGAATTCCAGAAGCGTCTGGGCCTGGCGAAGAACATCCTCACGGTGAAACTCAAGAGGCTGGTCGAGCTGGGTGTATTCGATCTCCAGCCAGCGTCCGACGGCACGGCCTACAAGGAATACGTGCTGACCGAGATGGGGCGTGCGGTCTTTCCCATCGTGATCAGCATGCGCCAGTGGGGGGAGCGTTACCTGTTCAGCAAGGGCGAGAGCTATTCAGTGCTTCTGGACAATGAGCACGCGGAGCCGGTTGAGACCATTGCTGTGCGTTCCGGCGCGGGTAAGGTGCTGAGCCCGGCGGATTGCCACCGTCGCGTCGTCAAGCGCCGCAGTTGAAGTCTGTCCGGGCTTGTGGCTTCAGTCAGCGGTTTTGGCTGTCAGGTATTCGCGGCAATAATCGGCGAACAACTGCGCCGGTTTGGTCAGCTGCCCGCGCTTGAGCCACGCCGCCACCAGGCCTGAGCCGGTGACGTCCTCGACGATGTCCACGCAAACGACTTTCTTGCCGTCGTAAGTGCATTCCGAATGCGGCTTGGTCACCAGAATCGAGAAGCCGAAACCCTGGCCGACCATTCCGCGCACCATCTCGATCGACGGAGAGCTGAACTCGATGCGCGGGGTCAGCCCCAGTTCTTCAAACAGGCTGACGAAATATGTCCGGCTCGGCTGCACATCAAGCAAGATCATCGGGTCCAGACAGAGATCGCGCAGCGACACTTGCTTGTACTGGGCAAAGCGATGATCCGCCGGCAACAACGCATATGGCCGTTGCGCGGGCATCAGCGGTTCGGTCTGAATGGTCGCGTCGAGTTCGTGTTCGTAAAGAATCACCAGATCGAACGCACCCGACGTCAGGCCCTGCACCAGCTCCTGTTGTTCTCCGTCGCGGATGCGGATTTTCACTCCCGGATACAACGCAGAGAATCCGGCAATCAATTGCGGCAGATACAACGGAGCGACGGTTTCAAAGCAGCCGATGTCGATCTGTCCTGAAACCACATCGTTGTCGGCCAGAGCGTTCTGCTCGAACTCCTTGGCCATGCGCAATAGTTCTTGAGCCTTGCGAAAGAACCGCGCACCGCTTGGGGTCAGCGACACACCTTGGGCGTGGTGACGGATCAGCAGTTGCACGCCGAAGCTGTCTTCCAAGCCTTTGATCGCGGTGGAAATCGCCGGCTGCGCGATGTACAGCTTGCGCGAGGCCTCGGCAACGCTGCCGCATTCGACGGTGGTGATGAAGTATTTCAGCTGACGCAAATTGTAGGCGGCCACGGCAAACCTCAGGACGAGCGGACTCGACTTCCAAGCAATTTGTGCGCCGCCACGTCCGTTGCGCGACGATGTTGTTATCCCTCAACCATAGCCACCTGCGCGGGGTTTGGGGAAAGTCGTTGCCCAGTGTTTTTATTGCCTGCGAAGACATTTTTACTATTTTTAGCCCGTGCGGGCCTGAGCGACCATCGAGGCACAATAACGTCTCAGGAGCATCCGTCGTGTTCGAGCTTGCAGAGTGGCAGCGCCGCGCCGTTGCATTGAAGTTTCCCGATCAGGCCGTGATCGACGGCAAGCATTGCGCGGCGATATCGGGGCAGACTTTTGCCGCGATCAACCCGGCGACCGGGCAATGTCTGGCCAACGTCGCTGCGTGCGGCGAGGCTGATGTCGACGCGGCGGTGCGCAATGCACGACAGGTTTTTGAGGCCGGTACGTGGTCGCAACGTGCTCCGGCCGAGCGCAAACAGGTGCTGCTGCGACTGGCTGATCTACTGATGAGTCATCGCGAAGAACTGGCGTTGCTCGACTCGCTGAACATGGGCAAACCGGTGATGGACGCCTACAACATCGACGTGCCAGGAGCCGCCGGGGTGTTCCGTTGGTACGCCGAAGCCATCGACAAACTCTACGATCAGGTCGCCCCCAGTGCGCCGAATGTGCTGGCGACCATCACCCGCGAAGCGCTCGGCGTTGTCGCGGCGGTGGTGCCATGGAATTTCCCGTTGGACATGGCCGCGTGGAAACTCGCGCCGGCGTTGGCGGCGGGTAATTCAGTGATTCTCAAACCGGCCGAGCAGTCACCGTTTTCGGCGTTGCGTCTGGCCGAGCTGGCGCTGGAAGCGGGGCTGCCGCCGGGTGTGCTGAACGTCTTGCCGGGGCTTGGCGAGCAGACTGGCAAGGCGTTGGGGGTGCACGCGGATGTCGATTGTCTGGTGTTCACCGGCTCGACTCAGGTCGGCAAATATTTCATGCAGTATTCCGCGCAATCGAACCTCAAACAGGTGTGGCTGGAGTGCGGCGGCAAGAGCGCCAATCTGGTGTTCGCCGATTGTCAGGATCTCGATCTGGCGGCGGAAAAAGCCGCGTTCGGGATCTTCTTCAATCAGGGCGAGGTCTGCTCGGCCAACTCGCGCTTGCTGGTGGAGCGCTCGATTCATGATGCGTTTGTCGAACGCTTGAAAGCACAGGCAGAGCGTTGGTTGCCGGGGGATCCGCTGGATCCGCAGAGCAGCGCCGGGGCGATTGTCGATGACAAGCAGACGGCGGGCATCATGCGCTTCATTCGTCATGCCGAGCAGTCGGGAGCGACCCGGGTTTGTGGAGGGCAGCAGCGGCGTTTCAACGGGTCGGATAATTTTATTGAACCGACGATTTTTACCGGTGTGACCGCTGACATGCCGCTGTTTCGCGAAGAGGTATTTGGGCCCGTGCTGGCGGTCGTGCCATTCGACAGTGAAGAGGAAGCGGTGCGGTTGGCAAACGACAGTGTCTACGGGCTGGCGGCGTCGCTGTGGACTGATGACCTGAACCGCGCCCATCGCGTGGCGCGTCGTTTGCGCGCGGGCACGGTGTCGGTCAACACGGTGGATGCGCTGGATGTGACGGTGCCGTTTGGCGGCGGCAAGCAGTCCGGTTTTGGCCGTGATCTGTCGCTGCATTCGTTCGATAAATACACCCAGCTGAAAACCACCTGGTTCCAGTTGCGCTGAGACCGACTCGCCCCCTTCGCGAGCAGGCTCGCTCCCACACTGGATCTATGTCACACCGAAGATCCCCTGTAGGAGTGAGCCTGCTCGCGATAGCCGTCTGTCAGTTAATACATCTGTGTCTGACACACCGCCATCGCGAGCAGGCTCACTCCTACAGTTTTCAGCGGTGTTCACAAAATCCAGGGTTCGCTCGAGATCCCTGTGGGAGCTGGCTTGCCAGCGATGGCATTCTCCCAGCCACAGAAAATCCCCGATCTGCACCCACCTCGCGCACCCCTGCAATCCTCGCCCTTTAGCAGTGCGCACTAGCCAGTTTTTTCATCATTTGCAGCCAACAATTTCCTGATTTTCCTCACCGCGCACATGGGCCACCATCGATCTTGCCCGCCAGCCGAATGTTGTCCGCCCAAGCGTCCGCGAGAGACCAACGGCAGCAACTGCACAACGGCCGGCGACCGTACTGCCCATGACAAAACTAAATCAACAGCGTCGGGAGTGCTCCATGATCAAATCCTTGTGTATTCGTCTCACTCAGCCTCTGGCCATCACTGCGCTGGCTGCCGCGGTCGCGACCAGCGCTCAGGCCGGCACCCTGTCCATCGGCCACACCACGTGGGTCGGCTATGGCACCCTCTATCTGGCTCAGGATCTGGGCTACTTCAAGGAAAACGGCCTGACCGTCGAATTGCCGGTGGTCGAAGAAGCCTCGATGTACATGGCCGCTCAAGCATCGGGGCAATTGTCCGGCTCGGCCTCGACCATCGATGAAGTGCTCAAGTACCGTCCGCAGTTCTGCTTCAAAGCGGTCGCGGCGCTGGACGACAGCCATGGCGGCGACGGCGTGCTGGTCGGCAAGGATGTGAAGAGCTTGCAGGAGCTCAAGGGCAAATCCGTGGCGGTCAACGAGGGTTCGACTTCACAGTTCTGGCTCTCGTACCTGCTGAAAAAGAACGGTATGAAGATGAGCGACATCACCGTGCAGAACATGACCGCTGACGATGCCGCGACCGCGTTCATCGCCGGTCGCGTGCCCGCCGCCGTGACCTGGGAACCGCATCTGTCGATGGTCCGCGACAAGCAGCAAGGCAAAGTGTTGATCGACAGCAGCAGCACCCCTGGGGTGATCGTCGATGTGGTCGCGCTCAATTGCAGCGTCATCGAGAAGCAGCCGGAAGACGTCAAGGCGCTGGTCGCCGGTTTGTACAAAGCCGTGCAGTACACCAAGGATCATCCGGAAGACGCTTACAAAATCATGGCCAAAGGCGTCGGCGGTTACCTGTCCGATCCGAAGGAGCTGGCTGCCGCCGCACAAGGCGTGCGTTTCTATGATCAGGCCATGAGCGAGAAACTTTTGGGTTCGCCGGGCAAACCGGGCGACAGCGCGCCGCTGATCAAACTGGCCAACGAAACCGCCAGCGAATTGCAGGGCAAACCGTACAACGTCAGCAACGACGAGCTGGTCGACAACCGTTTCGTCAGCCCGCTCTAGGAGGTCTGCAATGTTCAAGCGCAATTCGTGGCTGAGCCGCAGCCTCACGCCGAAAACCGCTTTGCCAGTACCAGTGGTGTGGAGCGCCAGCGGTCTGGCCTGGGTATTGTTGGTCGGCCTGTGGGCTGGCTTGTCTTACGGCGGCATCGTGCCGGGCATGTTCCTGCCGACACCGGGCGCGGTGGTTGAAGCTGCCGTGCGCCTGAGCCGCGACGGCACCCTCGGCACGCATGTCTGGGCGAGTGTCGAAGTGGTGATGGTCGGCTTTATTGTGTCGTCGCTGGTGGCGGTGCCGTTGGGGTTGCTGATGGGCAGCTTCCGCATCGTTCAGGCGTTCCTTGAACCGCTGGTGAATTTCATTCGTTATCTGCCGGTGACCTCGTTTGTGCCGCTGTTCATCCTGTGGATCGGTATCGGTCTGGAGCAGCGCGTGTCGGTGATTATCTTCGGCGTGTTCTTTCAGCAACTGGTGATGATCGCCGACGTGTCGAAAGGCATCTCCAAGGATCTGATCAACGCCTCTTACACCTTGGGGTCCAATCGCCGCGATGCGGTGTTGCACGTGATCGCGCCGGCTTCGGTGCCGGGCGTGCTCGACACCTTGCGCGTGACCATGGGCTGGGCCTGGACCTATCTGGTGGTGGCCGAACTGGTCGCCGCGTCCAGCGGTTTGGGTTACCTGAGCCTGAAGGCCATGCGTGGTTTTCAGGTCGACGTGATTTTCCTCGCCATCGCGATCATCGGCCTGTTGGGCCTGGTCACCGATCAACTGTTCCGCTTTCTTCGCTTGAGGGTTGCCGCATGGGCTCAGTGACTGCTGCCAATCATCGATTCATCGAACCTGTTGCGACCCCGGCGCAAGCGGCTCCACGCTTGCAGGTGGACAAGGTCAGCCTGCGTTACAAGAAGCCCGACGGCGGCACGTTTACCGCGCTGGAGGAGGTGTCGTTCGAGGTGCCGGATCAACAGTTTGCCGTGCTGGTCGGACCTTCGGGTTGCGGCAAGTCGAGTTTGCTGTATCTGACTGCGGGGCTGGCTGAGCCGACATCCGGCGAAATTTATGTCGGCGGCCAGCAAGTGCAAGGGCCTGGCGCGGATCGCGGTATGGTCTTTCAGAGCTACACATTATTCCCGTGGCTGACGGTACGCCAGAACGTCGAGTTCGGTCTCAAGCGCCGTGGCATGCCGGCGGCGCGGCGCAAGGAAATCGTCGATTATTACGTCAACGAAGTCGGCCTCGCCGGGTTCGCCGACAACTACGCCAAGCAGCTGTCGGGCGGGATGATGCAGCGCGTGGCAATTGCCCGGGCACTGGCCAATGATCCACAGATTCTGCTGATGGACGAACCGTTCGGCGCGCTCGACAGCCAGACACGGCTGCAGATGCAACAGTTGTTGCTGCGGGTCTGGGGCAACAGCAAGAAGACTGTGTTGTTCGTCACCCATGACATCGACGAAGCGATTCTGCTCGGCGACCGGGTTTATGTGATGGGCGCCAAACCGGGACGGATCAAGCAGATTCTCGACGTGCCGATCGAACGCCCGCGTTCACTGGACATGGTCATGGAGCGCTCGTTCATCGACATGAAACGGCAGATCTTCGGGCTGTTGCATGACGACCTGGAAGAGGTGCATTGATCCAACTGTCGCAAGACCTAGCCATTGTGGGAGCGAGCCTGCTCGCGAAGACGTAGTGTCAGTCGATAAACAAGGTGCCTGACACACCGCTTTCGCGAGCAGGCTCGCTCCCACAGGGGCCTATGGTGCAGGGGATGGCGAGGTCAGCTCACGGCCGGGCAAACACGGTTTTGACCCATCCCTGCAGGGTGTATTTCTGGTAGATGTGTTCAGGCACATCGACATACGGATCAGTCATGAACCGTTCAGGAATCAGCGGATTGGCCTCATCAATGACCAAAATGTTCGCCGGGTTGTAAAAGTCATAGTCGACCACGCTCCTGTTGGTGGTGATGACTTTTTTCCGTGAGGCCATGGCTTCGAAGAACCGGAAGCTCAACCCGGCCTGACCAGGCTTGGAAATATCCAGAATGATTCGCGAGCGCTTTACCAGTTCGCCGACGGATTCCAGCGACATTCTCTGCTCGAAGAACGTGATACCCGGATGCGCGTTCGGGATCGGTTTGCACTGAACCAGAAATTTGTAATCGGTCACCCCGAGACGATCGAATGCCTGCGCGAGGCCTTCAAGTGCCGGCACCCGATCCTTGCCCGCCATCACCACAAACGCCGAGTACTCACCGGGCTCGTCGTCGGCGCTGTAGTCGTCGTAGATGAAGTTGTAGAGTTTTTTCAGACCGTAGCTTTCGGCATTCTCCGGATCAAAGGAAAACACCTCGTCATAACCGGCAAGGGCTTCGCGAGTCATCGGCCAGCGACTGAAACTGTCGTAGAGGTAGGCGATCTTGTGGTCGGAGACCTTGAGTGCGGCGGCCAACTGGTTTGCATCGATCTGGGCCGGGTTGATGATGAGTGCCACATCGAAACGTCCATGCGCAGCGATGGCTTTGTTGAACTGGCGTATCTGCGCCCAGCGCTTCAGCGGGCGACGCAGGATTTTCGGCGCTCGATCAAAGCTGTTCTGCATCGATGACGTATCGATAAAACACACGTCGTTGTCGATCATCAGATAGTCCGCCAGTTTGCGCGCGTAACCACCAATGTCCTTGCACACCAATAAGATTTTCATGAGATTCCATATCGTGAATTCGGGCGACGGGTCGATGTTCCTCGGCCCTGCCTAGGGCGCCGCCGGCAGCAGGAAGCGCGCAATCACCGGCAAGTGATCGGAAATGCGCAAGGTGTCGTCCTGGCGCACCATCGCTTCCACCCGTTTGATCTTCGGGCTGTAAAACAGGTAGTCGACCGTGCGATCCGGGCCGTTCAGACCGGGATCGTTGGGGTAGTGGGTCAGCCATTGCGCGCGATCGATGCCGCTGGCTTCGTTGTTGGTCGGGATCATCGGGTACTTGTCCCACAGCAGGTGCAGCTCGCTGTCGGCGGAGTAGGGCGTGCGTTGTTCGGCAGGCAAGCGGCGGTACTGGCCGAGCGGCAACAGATTGAAATCACCACCGATCAACCACGGCAGGCCCTGGCTTTCGTACTTGTCGAGCACTTTGGCCACCGCTGTCACTTGCGCTTGCAAGGTGTCGTCCGGTTGGCTGGCACGCTCCAGATGCGTGTTGAATACGGTCAGTTGCCCGCCATCGCTCAGGGGCAGCTTGGTCGCGAGCAGGGCGTCTTTCGGCTGGAACTGGCGGCTGATGAGGTTGGCGGCAGCGACCGGCAATTGCAGGCGTTCGGCGTGCTCGATGCGATAGCGGCTCAGGGTCGCCAACTGGCGGCCAACGCTGCCAAAGATGTGTCGATCAGGGACGAACTCGGCTTTCCAGTCAAACGCACTGGCGTTGCACGGGTAGAGGTCGGCAACGCGTTCCTGCAACAACTTGAGCTGATCCTGATAATCACTGGCCTTGGCGCCGTCATCGAGTTCCTGCAACAGCACCACGTCGGGCTGTTCGTCGCGGATCACCCGCGCCACTTCATCAAGGCTGAAGGCCATGTCTTCCAGCGTCGGCGTTTCATCGTCGCCCTGAGCCAGGTCATTCCAGAACACATAGCGCTTGCCCGCGAGAAACTGCACGTTCCAGGTCATGACTTTCAGCGCCTGGCCCGGCACCAGTGTCGGTGGCGTTCCAGTACAACTGAATGGCAGGGTTTCGCGGGCGTCGGGGCGCCAGGTCAGGCTGAACAGCAGCCCGCCGATCAGGGCGATGGCGAGCACGACAAGCAACAGGGTGTAGCGCAGTAGACGGGTCATGGCTCGGCTTATAGCGTTACAGAAAGTGGCCCCGAGCATACCTGACGGCCGTCTCGAAGCCCAAGCGCAGTGCGGTCAGATGACTCTGTCGCGTTTGTCAGGCAATTCGCTGATCAGCATGAACAGGCGAAACAGCACCACGCTGGTGAACAGTTGCAGGAAGCTGTGAGCACTGTCGATCAATATCGCGATCACAGGATTCTGCGGCTCGGGGTACACCGCCAGTGTCGCGCCTTTGAGCAACCACAGCGGCGTCATCACGCAGAGAATGCACAGCAGGATCCGCCAGAAATGGCCACGGGTCAGGCGAAGGCTTTCTTTCATCGCCTGCAGGGGGCCCATGCCGCGCAGTACCAGCAGGTACTCGCCGAACGCGAGCATCACCATCAACATCAGGCCCGGCAGGAAGTACAGCGACAGACCCAGCAAAATCAACAAAGTGTTCAACGCCGTGAGTAACGCAAAGCGTGGCCACAGGGTAGCGGCCATCGCCAGCAGGTCACGGTTGCGCGGTGCCTCGCCACGGCTGCGCGCATCGAGGAACAGGATCAGCGCGGCGGTGTACAGCGGATACACCAGCAGACCGACGACGATACTGATCGCCGAGATGTTTTCCGGCCCGCTGGCGTGATCGACCACTTGTTGCAGAAACGCTTCGAAAATCACCAGCGGCAGGCACAACCGCACGATGCTGCCCAAATGGCGTTTGAAAAAATACAAAGAGTCGCGCAGCACTTCGAGGGCATTCATCAGTCGGTATCGCAGGTCGAAAACAGTGGCTCACTTTAACCGATGATGGCTGGCGCGACACAAACGTAAACATTCGGTAAAGGTCATTGAAACGTTTTGTCACCGTCTCCATTACAGGAGAGCACCTCGGCCAACGTGGACGAGGGCAATGTTATCCCCGGCAATCTACGAGGTCGCCATGAACAGCGAAGAGCAAACCCTGATCGATGGACTGTTTTCCCGGCTGCAACAGGCCGAAACGGAGGCAGCCCCGCGCGACGCCCAGGCTGAAACGCGGATCAAGGAACACCTGACCCGCCAGCCGGCGGCAGGTTATTTCATGACCCAGGCGATTCTGGTGCAAGAGGCGGCGCTCAAGAGCCTCGACGAGCAGAACAAGCAGCTGACGCAACAAGTCCAGCAGTTGCAGGCCGAACTGCAATCGGCCAAGGCGCAGAGTGCCGCACCGGCGCCGAGCGGCGGTGGCGGTTTCCTGTCGAGCATTTTTGGTGGCAGCCAGCGTCCGGCGCCGACCCAGAGCGCGCCAGCCTCGACTGGCGGCTGGCGCGAACCGGCACCGCAGCAGAATTACGCGGCCCCGGCGCCACAACAGAACTTCGGCGCGCCACCACCTAACTACGCGCAACAAGCTGCTCCGGCGGCCGGCAGCAGCTTCCTCGGAGGCGCCTTGAAAACCGCCGCGGGTGTGGCCGGTGGCGTGATGCTGGCGCAGGGCATCAGCAGCCTGTTCCATCACAACCAGCAGCCGGAAGAAATCGTTGAAGTGATCAAGGAAGAGCCGGCGCAGGTCGCTGACCAGAGCAACAACGGTTGGGGCGATGATCAGCGTGTGGCCGATAACGGCTTCTCTGGCAATGATCAGGGCGGGTTCACCGACACCGACTACAGCGACGACAACTCATCGTTCTTCGATGACGACGATTCCTTCGTCTGACTCACCATTCGTCCGGAGCCCCTTGGGGCTTCGGGCCGATTATTCGCGGAACCTTCCTTCGGACTGGCATACTGAGCGCCTTTTTCGGGCCTGGCGCCCGATCCCGCTTCGTGCGCTTGCGCGCCCACAGGAACTCCGGTGAAAAAAATCGCAGTGTTCGCCGACGTGCAGAACCTCTACTACACCGTGCGTCAGGCTTATGGTTGTCACTTCAACTACGCCGCATTGTGGGCCGACATCAGCAAGGACGGGCAGATCGTCGAGGCCTACGCCTACGCGATCGATCGTGGCGACAGCAAGCAGCAGCAGTTCCAGCAGATCCTGCGCAACCTCGGCTTCACCGTGAAGCTCAAACCCTACATCCAGCGCAGCGACGGCTCGGCCAAGGGCGACTGGGACGTCGGCATCACCCTCGACATCATGGACGCCGCCGACCACGTCGACGAAATCGTCCTGGCCTCCGGTGACGGTGATTTCGACATGCTGCTCGAACGCATCATCAGCAAACACGGCGTGCAGGCAGTCGCCTATGGCGTGCCGGGCCTCACCGCCAACTCGCTGATCCGCGCCGCCAGCCGTTACGTGCCGATCGAAGGCGCACTGTTGCTCAAGAATTGATTTGAACGGAGTTGAACCCGGTTTGGAACGCATTGCAGTCATCGACTTTGAAACCACCGGCCTGTCGCCGAACAGCAACTGCCGCGCCACGGAAATCGCCGTGGTCATGCTGGAAAACGGCCGCATCGTCGAGCGTTACCAGAGCCTGATGAACGCCGGCGTGCGCGTCCCCGCGTTCATCGAACAACTGACCGGCATCAGCAACGCCATGCTGCGCACCGCGCCGCCGGCCGAGCAGGTGATGAACGAGGTCAACGAATTTGTCGGCTGCACGCCGCTGGTGGCGCACAACGCATCCTTCGACCAGAAATTCTGGGACTTTGAACTGGGGCGGATCAAGCGTACGCGGTTGCAGAATTTTGCCTGTTCGTTGCTGCTGGCGCGACGCTTGATGCCGGCGGCGCCGAATCACAAGCTCGGTACGCTCACCACTTTTGCGCGTTTGCCGCACACGGGGCAGGCTCACCGGGCGATGGCGGATGCGGAGATGGCGGCCAATCTGATGGCGCATCTGGCGGAGGAGTTGCGGCACAAGCACGGCGTCAGCGAGCTATCGCATGACCTGCTGTGCAAGTTGCAGAAAGTCCCGGCCGCGAAAGTCAGCGAACACTTGCTACGCTATCGCTGATCCCCAATCCAGTACAAAAACCCCTGTAGGAGTGAGCCTGCTCGCGATGACGGTGTGTCAGTCAATATTTGTATCGACTGATGCTCCGCTATCGCGAGCAGGCTCACTCCTACATTGGATTTGTGGTGATCCGAACTATTTGCCGTTGCTTTCGATATGGCCTAACGGCACGCGCTTCTCGATGGCGCTCGACAACACAATCGAGGTCTTGCTGAAGCCAAACTTCGCCACCCGATTGATCAACTCCTCCAGCTCCGTCATCGATCCCACAGCGGCCTTCATCATCACGCACGGATCGCCCGTGACTCGAAAGCACTCGGTCAGTTGCGGGATTTTCACCAGTTCGTCGTAGACCTTCTGGCTGCCGTTCTGGTGCAGCCGCAGTTCGATCATGCACTGGATCGGCAGACCGATTTTCGACAGGTCGATTTTCGCCTCATACCCGGTAATCACCCCGGATGCCTCTAGCTTGGCTACGCGCTCGGCGACGGCTGGGGCGGAAAGGTTCACTTTGCGTGCGAGGTCGGCGTAGGACGCACGGCCATTTTCGAGCAGGGCGCTGAGCAGCATGCGGTCGTATTTATCCAAGGCCGGACTCCTGAAAATGCCAGACTTTCGAAATCGTGGTTTATCCCTTCGATCTCCGTTATTTCAAAAGTGTACTGCCCTGATAAACAGGTTTTGTAACTTATTTTTGCTCTCTGGCCTTTCTAGAATAAGCAGTCCCCGAATCTGACTGTCGAGCTGCCCATGTCTGCCGTGCGCCGTTTTTCCTTGCCGCTGATCGCCGCGTTTTTTGCGCTGTACGTGATTTGGGGATCGACCTATCTGGTGATCCGCATCGGTGTCGAGTACTGGCCGCCGCTGATGCTCGGCGGGGTGCGCTTCGTGATCGCCGGCACGTTGATGTACGCCTTCCTGCGCTGGCGCGGGGCACCGGCGCCGACCTGGGCGCAGTGGAAAGCGGCGGGGATCATCGGCATTTTGCTGCTCAGTTTCGGTAACGGCGCGGTCAGTGTGGCTGAACACACGGGCGTGGCTTCCGGTGTTGCTGCGTTGGCGGTGGCGACGGTGCCGCTGTTTACTCTGCTGTTTGGTTATTTCTGGGGGGCGCGTAATACCCGTCTGGAGTGGGCCGGGGTGGCGTTGGGGATTGTCGGTATTGCCATGCTCAACATGGGTTCCAATCTGCAATCGAGTCCGCTGGGCGCGGTGCTGCTGATTTTCGCGGCGGCGACCTGGGCGTTCGGTTCGGTATGGAGCAAACATCTGCCGTTGCCGCAGGGCGCGATGGCCAGTGCTGTGGAAATGCTGATCGGCGGTGTGGTGTTGCTGATCGGCAGCGCTGTCAGCGGCGAGCATCTGCAAGCCATGCCACCGGTTGAAGGCTGGCTGGCGCTGGCCTATCTGATCTTCTTCGGCTCGATCATCGCGTTCAATTCGTATATGTATCTGCTCAAGCACGTGCGTCCGGCGGCGGCGACCAGTTATGCCTACGTCAACCCGGCGGTTGCGGTGTTGCTGGGGATTGTGTTTGTCGGCGAGACCATCGGCATCGAAGAAGCGCTGGCGATGCTGGTGATCATCAGCGCGGTGGTGTTGATTGGCTTGCCGCAGTGGCGTCGGCCGGCACAGCCGCCAGTCGTGGCGCCGACAGCCGTTCCCACAGAAACGCGTACGAATTAGGGTAAACTGCGCGGCATTGCATGCCTGCGTTATTTTTTCCTACGGTACTCCCATGACTTTCGCCACCCTTGGCCTGATCGAACCCTTGCTGCGCTCTCTCGAGACGCTCGGCTACCAGACCCCGACGCCGGTTCAGGCGCAAGCCATTCCGGCCGTGCTGGCCGGTCGTGACCTGATGGCTGCCGCCCAGACCGGCACCGGCAAGACCGCCGGTTTCGCCTTGCCGCTGCTGCAGTTGCTGGCCATGGAAGGGCCGAAAGTCGCCGCCAACTCGGTGCGTGCCCTGATTCTGGTGCCGACCCGCGAGCTGGCCGAGCAGGTGCACGAAGCCGTGCGTCAGTACGCCGAGAACCTGCCGTTGCGCACGTACGCGGTGTACGGCGGCGTCAGCATCAACCCGCAAATGATGAAACTGCGCGGCGGTGTCGATCTGTTGGTGGCGACCCCGGGCCGTCTGCTCGACCTGTTCCGCCAGAAGGCGCTGAAATTCAATCAGCTGCAAACCCTGGTCCTCGACGAAGCCGATCGCATGCTCGATCTGGGCTTCTCCGAAGAACTGTCGAATATTTACCGCGCACTGCCGAAGAAACGCCAGACGCTGCTGTTCTCCGCAACGTTCTCCGATGACATCCGCCTGCTGGCCGGGCAGATGCTCAACGATCCGCTGACCGTCGAAGTCAGCCCGCGCAACGTCGCCGCCAATACGGTCAAGCAGTGGATCGTCACGGTGGACAAGAAGCGCAAGGCCGAACTGTTCGTGCACCTGATGCGCAAGAACAAGTGGAAGCAGGTGCTGGTGTTCGCCAAGACCCGCAACGGCGTTGATGCGCTGGTGGAAAAACTTCAGGGCCTGGGCGTGAATGCCGACGGTATCCACGGCGATAAGCCGCAGGCCACCCGTCAGCGTGCGCTGGATCGTTTCAAGCTCAGTGAAGTGCAGATTCTAGTGGCAACTGACGTGGCTGCCCGTGGTCTGGATATCGAAGATCTGCCGCTGGTGATCAACTTCGATCTGCCGATCGTGGCTGAGGATTACATTCACCGGATCGGCCGTACTGGCCGTGCTGGCGCGACCGGTGAAGCAATTTCGTTGGTGTGCGCGGATGAAGTGAACATGTTGTCGGCGATCGAGATGCTGACGCGTCAGACCTTGAAGCGTCAGAACGAGCCGGATTTCGAACCGGAGCATCGCGTGCCGGATACCGATGCCAGCGGCCAGGTGATCAAAAAGCCGAAGAAACCGAAGAAGCCGAAAGCTTCCGGTGGTGGCGGCAAGCGCAATCTGGGCAAGTGGGTCGACAGCGGCGAGACGCAGGCGCCGGAGCCTTCGGTCAAGCCTGTGCGCAAGGTGCCGGTGTTTAATACCGGGCCGCGTAAGCGTAAGCCTTAAAGTCAAAAGCCCCTCACCCTAACCCTCTCCCGGAGGGAGAGGGGACTGATTGGGGGATGCACGCGAAGTACGTCGACCTGATACTTCTGTTGTGAATCCACAATCGACAGAGTTTTCGCCAGACACCTCGGTCGGCTGGCCGAAGCCATAATCGACTCGTTGTTTCAGGTCGACGGATGACGTCAGACACCTCGGTCGGCCCCCTCTCCCTCTGGGAGAGGGCTGGGGTGAGGGCTCAGGCAGACGCCTCGGACTTAAGCCACTGCACGACCCCCAGCCCCGCCGCCCGCCCGCTGGCAAAACACCCCGTCAGCAAATACCCGCCCGTCGGCGCTTCCCAATCGAGCATCTCGCCCGCACAGAACACCCCCGGCAACGCCTTGAGCATCAAACGCTCATCCATCGCCTCGAACGTCACGCCCCCGGCACTGCTGATCGCCTCGTCCAATGGCCGCGTTTTCACCAACGTCAGCGGCAGTGCCTTGATCGCCCGCGCCAATAACGCCGGATCGGCGAAGGTCGCCGCGTCGCTCAGTTCACGCAACAACGCCGCTTTCACCCCATCAATGCCGACCTGACTGTGCAGATGCTTGGCCATCGAGCGCGATCCGCGTGGCTTGCTCAATGCCGCCTGCAATTTATCCACAGGCCGGCCGGGCAACAGATCAATGTGAATAACCGCCGCGCCATGCTGATTGATCGCCTCTCTAATCGGCGCCGACAGCGCATAAATCAGACTGCCTTCAATCCCGGTCGCGGTAATCACGCATTCGCCCAAGCGCGGAATGTCATCGTTCAAACCGACGGCGATATTTTTCAGCGGCGCGCCGGCGAATTTGCTGACCATCAATTCGCTCCAGGCCTGCACCTCGAAGCCGCAGTTACTTGGCTGCAACGGCGCTAGTCCTACGCCGCGTTGCTCCAGCGGCAGCATCCACGCACCGTCGGAACCGAGGCGCGACCAACTGCCACCGCCGAGGGCGAGCAGAGTGGCGTCGGGTTTGACGGTGATTTCACCTACCGGGCTGTCGACGCGCAGTGAGCCATGTTCGTTCCAGCCGAGCCAGCGGTGGCGAGTGTGGATAACTACACCGCTGTCACGCAGGCGCTTGAGCCAGGCGCGCAACAGTGGCGCGGCTTTCATGTCCGTAGGAAAAACCCGGCCGGAGCTGCCGATGAAGGTTTCGATGCCCAGATCATGAATCCATTTACACAGCGCATCGGCGTCGAAGCCGCGCAGCAGCGGAGCGATTTGCGGCGCGCGCTCGGCGTAGCGCGAGAGGAATGCCGGGTAGGCTTCGGAATGGGTGATGTTCATGCCGCCGACTCCGGCGAGCAGGAATTTGCGGCCCACCGAGGGCATGCCGTCGTAGAGATCGACGCGGATTCCGGCCTGGCTCAGCACTTCAGCGGCCATCAGGCCGGCGGGGCCACCGCCGAAGATGGCGACGTGAGCGGGGGAGGAGGCGGAATTCTGGGTCATGGGGATGCGCTGCGGTATGGCGGGATAAGGCGCGCATTCTAACAGCGCAGATCTTTTGTAGGAGTGAGCCTGCTCGCGATAGCGGTGTGTCAGCCAAGTTAATGTTGAAGGTGCTGACGCTATCGCGAGCAGGCTCACTCCTACAGGATTTGTGTTGGCTCAGAACGTTGGTTGAAAAATGATCAGTGTTCTGCGGGCCATGAGCGGTATGGGCTGCAGGCCCTTTCACTCAGGTTATCCACAGGCAGTTCCACAGCGATTGTGGGTAACGCAGCACAGCTCAATGACAACCGTGTGACTGCCAGACCCGTTGCGCACTGTGATGCAGGATGCCATGGCGGCGGGCGAGGGCGTGGCGATCCTTGCTGTAGCCGCCGCCGATCACGCCCATCACCGGAATATCGCGGCCTAGACAATGGCGCATCACGCTTTCATCGCGGGCGGCGACACCTTCGTCGGTCAGTTGCAGATAACCGAGGGCGTCGTCCTTGTGCACATCGACACCAGCGTCGTACAGCACCAGGTCCGGTTGATACAGCGGCAGCAGGTAATTGAGCGTGTCGTCGACCACTTTCAAATAGTCGGCATCACCCATGCCTTTGGGCAGCGGAATATCCCAGTCACTTTCGGCTTTGCGTGCAGGAAAATTCTTCTCGCAGTGCAGGGAAACGGTAATCGCCTCCGGCGTGTCATGGAGAATCCGTGCGGTGCCATCGCCCTGATGCACATCGCAATCGAAGATCAGCACGCGATTCACCCGGCCGCTTTGCAGCAGGTAATGGCTGATGATCGCCAGGTCATTGAAGATGCAGAAGCCCGCCGGGTAGTCGTAGTGCGCATGATGAGTGCCGCCGGCCAAATGGCAGGCCAGACCATGCTCCAGGGCTTGTTCCGCCGCCAGGATCGAACCGCCAACCGCGCGCACCGTACGCCGCGCCAGTGCCTCATTCCAAGGCAGGCCAAGGCGCCGCTGGTCTTCGCGGGACAACTCGCCGCTCATGTAGCGTTCGATATACGCACGGTCATGGGCCAGGGCGAGGATGTCGTTGGGGCATATCTCCGGGCGCAGCAGGTCGACATCGCGGGTCAGACCGCTATCGACCAGGTGATCGCGCAGCAACCGGAACTTGTCCATCGGGAAGCGGTGATCCGCCGGAAACTCGGGGCTGTAGTCTTCGTGGTAGATCAGCGGCAATGGCATGGCGATTTCGTGCAGGAACGTAGGAATGAGTGAAGGATCCTACCAGCGATGTAGACTTGCGGCATGGAAACGGAGGGGCACGATGGAGCCGATACTGGAACTGCAAAGCGCGCGGCTGGTGATGCGTCAGTGGCAGGACGAGGATTTGCCGGCATTTGCGGCGATGTGCGCCGATCCTCAGGTCATGCGTTATTTTCCGGCACCTTTGAGCCGACTCGAAAGCGCTTCGCTGATCGGTCGGATTCGCGGGCATTTTGCCGAGCACGGTTTTGGCCTGTGGGCGCTTGAGCGCAAGGACAGCGGTGAATTCATCGGTTTTACCGGGCTCGGTGTGGTCGGTTTCGATGCGCCGTTCACGCCAGCAGTAGAAATCGGCTGGCGCCTGGCCAAAGAACACTGGGGCCTGGGTTATGCCAGTGAAGCGGCGTGGACTGCTCTGCGCTGCGGCTTTGATCGGTTGGCGCTGAAGGAAATCGTCTCCTTCACCGCGCAATCCAATCTGCCTTCGGAGAAGGTCATGCAGGCGATCGGCATGCATCACGCCCCGGACGATGATTTCGATCACCCGAAGCTGGCCGTCGATCATCCGTTACGCCGGCATGTGCTGTACCGCATCACTCGGGAACAATGGCTGCAAACCTTGCATGGATAAGCCGACACGGACGTTTACAATGGCCGCCATATCATTGGCCCGCGCCAGAATCTGAATCGGCCGCCGCAGCCAAGACTGCGCGGCATAGTGCTTTGTGTGAGGAGAGTCTGAATGAGCCAAGTGTTGGAAGATCTGGTCGACCTGCTGACCCTGGAACCGATCGAAGAAAACCTGTTCCGTGGTCGTAGCCAGGACCTGGGTTTTCGTCAGTTGTTCGGCGGTCAGGTGCTCGGCCAGTCACTGTCGGCGGCCAGTCAGACGGTTGAAGAGGCGCGTCATGTGCATTCGATGCACGGTTATTTCCTGCGCCCAGGCGACGCCAAGTTGCCGGTGGTCTATTCGGTTGACCGCGTGCGCGATGGCGGCAGCTTCAGCACTCGCCGCGTCACGGCGATCCAGAAGGGCCATCCGATTTTTACCTGCAGCGCTTCGTTCCAGTACGACGAAGCGGGTTTCGAGCACCAGAGCCAGATGCCGGTGGTGGTCGGTCCGGAAAACCTGCCGTCGGAGCTGGAACTGACCCAGCAACGCGCGCACCTGATCCCTGAGCACATGCGTGAAAAGCTGCTGTGCCCGAAGCCTATCGAAGTGCGCCCGGTCACTGAAAAAGACCCGTACAACCCGCAGCCGGCCGATCCGGTGAAGTACGTGTGGTTCCGTGCCGACGGCGCTTTGGCCGACATCCCGGCGCTGCACAAATACCTGCTGGCCTACGCTTCGGACTTCGGTTTGCTGACGACCTCGATGCTGCCCCACGGCAAATCGGTCTGGCAGAAAGACATGCAGGTCGCCAGCCTCGATCACGCGCTGTGGTTCCACAACGATCTGCGTGCCGATGACTGGTTGCTCTACGCGATGGACAGTCCGTGGGCCGGTAATTCCCGTGGTTTCTCCCGTGGCAGCGTGTACAACCGCGCCGGCCAACTGGTCGCGTCGGTGACGCAGGAAGGCCTGATCCGCCATCGCAAGGATTGGGCATGAGCCTGAAAGAGGTAAAGCACTGGGTGTTCGACATGGACGGCACGCTGACCGTCGCCGTGCATGATTTTACGGCGATTCGCGTGGCGCTGGCGATTCCGCCGCAGGACGACATTCTTACTCATCTCGCTGCGTTGCCGGCGGATGAGGCAGCGGCGAAACATGCATGGTTGCTGGAACATGAGCGCGATCTGGCACTGGGTTCGACTCCGGCCACCGGCGCCGTGGAGCTTGTGCGCGATCTGCATTCACGCGGTTATCGACTGGGCATACTGACCCGCAATGCGCGGGAACTGGCGCATGTGACACTTGAGGCCATTGGTTTGGCTGACTGTTTTGCGGTGGACGATGTGCTGGGTCGCGACGAAGCGCCGCCGAAGCCGCATCCGGGTGGCTTGCTGAAACTGGCAGAGGCCTGGGAAGTGCCGGCCAGCGCGATGGTGATGGTCGGTGATTACCGCTTTGATCTGGATTGCGGGCGAGCGGCGGGCGCGCGGACGGTGTTGGTGAATTTGCCGGATAACCCGTGGCCCGAGTTGACCGATTGGCATGCGCGCGATTGTGTCGAGTTGCGGCGGATGTTGCTGGATTAAGATCAAAAGATCGCAGCCTGCGGCAGCTCCTACACAGGACAAATGTAGGAGCTGCCGCAGGCTGCGATCTTTTGCTTCCAGCTATTCAAACAAGGCCTTCTGCCCCTCAGGCGAGGTCAGCATGCCATCGCCGTTATGCCCGACCCCGGGCACTTCGATCAGTCGCTGATTCACCCCTTCCGGATGCCGACGCAGCAAATAGCCGAAGTACAACTTCCCACGCTCAAGGCGATACGCGCCTTGCGCCTCGGCTTCACAACGCTTGTCCAGCGCCGGGTGATCGGGATCGATGTCCTGCTGCCCCAGCAGATAAATCACCTCGCGTTTGACGTAACTGCTCTCAAGCTGCAACGGCGTTTGCCCACCGGCATACACCGGCATGTCTGCCAGACCATACTTCCAGCGATTGAAGCCGGCGCACTTGGCGTGATCGAACGCCACTGGCCGCTGCTCATTGAAATACGCATAGGAAGAAGGGTTGGCCACCACATAGCGCAGACGAATGCCGTTGGCCTTCAGCGCCGGTTGATCCTTGGCCAGCAAGGCATAACGCTGCACCACCTGGCCGCCGCCGGAGTGACCGAAGATTACGATCTGCTTCACGTCCGGGAACTGTTTGCGATCGCTGATCCGCCCGACGATCTCATCGAGCGCCGCATAGGAACTCAACGGATTCGGCCCTGTGGATAACCCGCCGCCCATCCATTCGTTGCCCTGCCAGCGCAGGACGGTGGCGGGTAACGAATAAAGGGCAACGTCACTTTCATTGAGAAACTGCGGGGCGATCACCAGGGTGTGCGCGGTTTGTCCCGCCAGCTCGGCCGCACTCTCGGCGCTTTTGCGATAGGTTTCGGCGTTGCGCAACCGGCCATGAATGACGATCAGCACACGTTCGATCTTCTCCGGCGCAGGCCCGATGCCCACCGCCATTTCCCCGGCCTTGAGTTGCAAACGTCCGGGGCTGATCGCATCGACACCGGCGGCTTGCGCAGTGCTGCCAACAATCAGTAATGCCAAAAGCCATTTATGCATTTACAGGTTTTTCGCCGCGAAGGTGTCGCACTGGCCGACCTGGCCCTGCGCGAATCCGGTTTTGAACCAGCGCACCCTTTGCGCCGACGTACCGTGAGTAAACGAGTCCGGCACCACACGGCCCTGACCCTGTTGTTGCAGGCGATCATCACCGATGGCGTTGGCCGCATTCAAGGCTTCTTCGATGTCGCCCGGTTCCAGCCAGTTCAAGCGCTTCTGTGCGCTGTAGGCCCAGACACCCGCGAGGCAGTCGGCCTGCAGTTCCTGACGCACCAGCAAGCCGCCATCGCCTTCCATTTGCCGGCCTTGCTGGCGGGCTGTCTGAATTTTCGCCGAGACACCGAGAAGCGTCTGCACATGGTGTCCGACTTCATGCGCGATCACATAGGCCTGAGCGAAGTCGCCGGCCGCTTTGAAGCGTTGCGACATTTCCTGGAAGAACGCCATGTCCAGATAGACCTTCTGGTCGGCCGGGCAATAGAACGGGCCGGTCGCCGAGGTTGCAAGACCGCAGGCCGAGTTGACCCGATTGCTGAACAGCACCAGCGTCGGATCTTTATATTGCCGCCCGGCCTGTTGGAAAATCGCGCCCCAGGTGTCTTCGGTATCGCCAAGGATCGAGCGGACGAATTCGGCCTGTTCATCATTGGCTGGCGGCGCCTGACGGGTTTGCGAAGTCGGTGCCGCTTGCTGGCCCGATTGCCCGGCGAGCTGGCCGAGAATCTGCAGCGGATCCTGCCCGGTGATCCAGCCAATGCCGACGATCAGCAGGATCGCGCCCAGGCTCAGGCCTTTGCCACCGCCGAAACGCATGCCGCCACCGCCACCGGCATCATCACCACGGGCATCGACGACGTTGTCACTGCGTCGGCCTTTTTTCCATAGCATGTGGGAATCCTCTTCTTTTCCGGTGGAGAGTAACGTGGTGATGAGTGTTGCTGCTGTGCGAGTGTGGCGCCAGTCCGGTCGTCAGACATTAGGATTGGACTGACAGTTCGATCACGGGTGTGGCATTGATTCACGCTGTTGTCACGGACTATAACTGCGCGCCGTCAAAGGTCCTGCAGTCGCCCTCAGCGTCATTGAATCCGGTATTGAACCATTTGATGCGTTGCTCGGAGGTGCCGTGAGCGAACTCCTTCGGGTTGACGGTGTTATTCGCCTTGCGCATCAAGTAGTCATCACCGACCATGGAGGCGGCCGTCAGCGCTTCATCAATATCTCCGGGTTCCAGCCATTTGAAGCGCTCTTGCGCGTGGTGCGCCCAGACGCCTGCCAGACAATCGGCTTGCAACTCCAGACGAACACTCAGCCCGTCCGCCCCTGGATATTTTTGACCCTGTGCCTGGGCTTGCTCAAGGCGTGTGAGCACCCCGGTTTCGTTCTGAATATGGTGTCCGACCTCGTGAATGATCGCATAGGCCTGAGCAAAGTCGCTGACGCTTGAGGACTGGACGGCCACTTCTCCCAGTGTTTCGAGATTGATGTAGATCGTTTTGTCCTCAGGGCAGTAAAACAAGCCCATTTCATTCGGGCGCTGTGGCCCGCAGCCCGTCGCGACTTTTTCATCAAACAGAACCAGTGCTGGCGGCTGATACTGTTGGCCCAGTTGCGCAAACAGTTCAGTCCAGACTTCTTCGCTGCTTCCCAGGATGGACTCGACGAAGACGCGATGCGGGTCATCATGGATCTGAAGCTGGAGCTGGATGGTCGCCTCCGTTTGTACCTTGGCGGCTACTGCGGCTTCCGGGCCGAATGCTTTTTCAATGTCGGCCCAGAATGTTGCCGAAAAGCCCAGCACGGAGGCAACCAGGCCGGCGGCAAGGATTTTCCCTGTCGGGCTACGGACATCCTTGTCCTTTCGTTGGTCGTTTACGTTTTCGCTGCGTTTTGCCTTGTTCCATAACATGATCGATTTCTCTCATAGGTTGATTGGGCGTTTATCGCCGGCCCTATGAATAACCGCAGCGGAAAAAGCGTGCAGGACAGATCTGTAAGAGCACGTAAGACGTTTGCCCGGAAATGAGAGAAGTCGACCATTTTCCTCATCAGTTATCGAATTCATCCCACACGGGGGCAAACGCCGGATTGACCTGGCGTTCGCGTTTCGACAAACCGGCGATAAGCGCCCGGTCTGCCGGGTCGAGGTCGACATTCAGCGCCTGTAGGTTGGCCAGTTGATTGGCCCGACTGCTGGCCTTGGGAATCGCTGCGACGTTGGCCTGCTCGAGCAGCCACTTGAGTGCGACTTGCGTTGGTAACACGTTATGTTTTTTGGCGATCTGTTGGATCTGCGGGATGTCCGACACCTTATTACGCGCCAACGGGGTGTAGGCCGTCAGCGCCATATCGTGTTGCCGGGCGTAGTCGAGCAGGGCGTTTTGGCCGAGCAGGACGTGGTACTCGACCTGAATCGCTGACAGACCGATGCCGTACTCCTCGACGACTTTGCGCAGCAGGGGCAGCGGAAAATTCGCCACGCCGATGTTGCGGGCCAGGCCTTGCTGCTTGAACGAGGCTAACGTGGCAAGGGTACGCGGCAGATCCCAGTCGGTGGTCGGCCAGTGGATCATGAACAGATCGACGTAGTCGCTACGCAGGGCTGTGAGGCTGCGATCCAGGGAGTGGCGCATTGCGTCGGGTTGCAACTGATCCCACCAGACTTTGCTGGTGACATGAATCTGCTCGCGGGGTGTCGGCGTGTTCGCCAGCGCTTGTCCGACGGCGTCTTCGTTGTTGTAGGCCGCTGCGGTGTCGATGTGTCGATAACCGAGCTCCAGCGCTTGCTCGACGGCGCGGGTGCATTCGTCACCGAGCATCGGCCAGGTGCCGAGGCCGAGTTTCGGCATGTTCAAACCTTGGGCATTAACGATGTGCTGCATGGTCGATCTCCTGTTCGAAAGCAGTCATGCCGGCAATGTGCCGGGCGGCGATGTAACCGAAAGTCAGCGCCGGACCGAGGTTGATCCCGCCCGCCGGATAGTGGCCGCCCATGATGCTGGCCATGTCGCCACCCGCAGCGTAGAGGCCGGTGATGGGTTGTTCGTTGGCATCCAGCACCTGCGCGTGTGGGTTGACCTTGAGGCCGGCAAACGTACCGAAGCAGCCCGGTTGGACTTTTACGGCGTAGAACGGGCCGGTGTTTATTGGGGCGACGCAGGGGTTGGGAAGGTTCGCCGGATCACCCTGTTTGCGGTTGTAGGGTGTGGCGCCGCGCCCGAACAACGGGTCTGCGCCGTCGCGGGCATGGAGGTTGTAGTCGTCGAGGGTCTGGCGCAAAGCGCTCGGGTCAATGCCGCAAGCAGTGGCCAATTCTTCAACGGTGTTACCGGTTTTCAGATAGCCGCTGCGGATAAATGCTGACACTGGCAGCGGAAATGGCCGCGATATGCCCAATCCATAACGCCGTTGAAAGGCGTGGGTGCAGATCAGCCATGAGGCGACCTCTTCGCCTTCCGGCGCGGCGGCGACCATCGCGCTGACGTAGTCGTAGTAACCATTGGCTTCGTTGACGAAGCGCTGGCCGTTGCGCAGAACCCCGATGATCCCGGGTTTTCCGCGTTCGATGATGTGTGGGAAATGGCCAACGCTGCCGTCGGCATGCGGCACTTGCGATACCGGTGCCCACGCCACGGGCGAAGCCACATCGGTATTGACCCGTGCACCGACGCTTTCGCCCAGGCGCAAGCCATCGCCGTTGACGGCCAGTGGCGGCAGCGCCCAATGTTCGTGGCCGGTCGGTGTGCGCGGGAACAAGGCTTTGCGCCGCTCGATGTCATTGGCAAAACCACCGGCGGCAAGCACCACGGCCTTGCGGGCATGAATGCGGATCGGGCCCTTGCGGGTGTTGACCACCGCGCCCGAGACGAGCGAGCCATCACGCAGTAGTTCCGTTACGGGCGCCGATTCCCAGAGCAGAACGCCAAGGTCTTCGGCGGACTTCGCCAGCCTTGCCACCAGCGCCACGCCGTTGACCAGTTGCATCGCCCGGCCATGCACCGCGAGGTCGAACAAGTGCCGAGTGAAACGTTGGGTTACATGCCATGCGGCTTTCATTGAGCGCGTCAGATTGAGAAACGCCGACAGATCCGCCCCGGCCATGATCGGCATGCCCATGAAGGACGTTTCGCGCATCGTTGTACGAAGACGCTTGAGCAGGCGTCCGACTTTGCGTGCGTCATAGGGCGCAGCGATGACCGAGCGGCCACCAGTGCCAGCGCCCGGCGTGTCACCATGAATGTCGGCAATGGCATTGCCATCGGCAAATTGCAGTGCGGTGTGCTGCTCGAAAAACGCGACCATGCGAGGCCCCGCTTCAAGGAAGGCGTCGATCATCGCCGAATCAAAATGCTCGCCCAATTCATGGCGCAAATAGGTGCGCGGTTGTTCGATGTCTTCGACGATGCCGGCCCGACGCGCCAGTGGATTGCACGGCACCCACGCCCAGCCACCGGACCAGGCGGTGGCGCCACCGAATACCGGATCTTTCTCGACAACGATGACTTTCAAGCCATGCCACGCGGCCGTCACGGCGGCCGACAACCCGGCAGCGCCGGATCCGACGACCAATACGTCACAGTCGATTTCCGGGAGTTCGGCAGACATCAAACAACACTCCAGCGATGAATTGTTTTTGGAATTTGATTCCAGAAAATAACCAGTGCTGGAGCGGCTCGACAAGCGTTGATTCAACAAAGCGGGCGGTTATCGAACAAGTGGTTCCAGATTTCGCTTTGCCGCCAATGTCTTCTAGAATCGGCAAAATTTCTTTGGATGTCCCCATGGCCGGCAGTCAAATCGAACGGGTTTTCAGCGTGCTCGAAAGCCTCACCAGTGATCCGCGCGGGCTGCCGATGCAGACGTTGGCCGAGCAACTGGATATCCCCAAAAGCGCGACGCACCGCTTGCTCGCCGAGCTGATCCGCCTGGGCTACGTGCGCCAGAACGCGGAAACATTGCGCTATCACCTGTCGACCAAACTAGTAGCGATGGGCTTCCAGTATCTATCGAGCAGCGGTGCCGACATCGTCCAGCCGGTGCTTGATCGACTGGCGCAGGAAACCGGCGAACTTGTGCGGCTGGGGGTAATCGACGGCGAGCGCCAGACCTGGATTGCCAAGGCCCAGGGTGCGCGCACCGGTCTGCGTTATGACCCGGACATGGGCCGCGATGCGCCGCTGTTCTACACCGCCTCCGGGCATGCGTGGCTGGCGTGTATGAGTGATGCCGAGGCGTTGTCACTGGTCGAGCGGCAGGCGGCGGAAGTGCCGGTGGGGATCGGGCCGAATGCGCCGCGCTCGAACATCGAATTGCTGGAACGGCTGCGTCTGGCGCGCGAGCAGGGTTATGCCTGTGTCGAAGAAAGTTCGGCAGTGGGGACTTCGGCGATTGCGGCGGTGGTGAGGCATCCAACAGATGGTCGGGTGATTGGTGTACTGAGTATCGCCGGACCGAGTGCGCGGATGCCGGGGGCGCGCTTGCATGAGCTGGCGCCGTTGTTGCTGACCTTCACCGAAGAATTATCAGCAGCAAGCCTGGCCTCAGAACTGTTTATCTGATCCGAATTCACGCAGTGCCCTTGTAGGAGTGAGCCTGCTCGCGATCGCGGTGTATCAGCCAATATTAATGCCAACTGATACACCGAGATCGCGAGCAGGCTCACTCCTACAGGGAATTTGTTGTTCACGAAGTTGTGCGGTGTTCGCACGGATTTGAAAGCGATGGGTTTTTGATTCTGGAACTCGGTTCTAAATTGTTGCTTGAGTGATATTCCAACAACAATCACAAAAGGACCGCACCTTGAATCCGCCCCTTCGAATCGCCTTGATCGGCGCCGGCAACATGGGCCAGCAACATTATCGGCATCTGCAAACCCTCACCGAAGCGACGCTGTGCGCAGTGGCGGATCCCGGGCCGCTAGCCGCAGCTTTGGCGGCTGAGTGGGGTGTAAGGCATTTCGCCGATCACCGTCAGATGCTCGAGTACATCAGGCCAGACGCGGTGATCGTCGCCAATCCGAACAATCAACACGTCAGCACGGCGCTCGATTGCCTGGCGGCGGACATACCGGTGTTGCTGGAAAAACCGGTTGGTGTGCATCTGGACGAAGTGCGTGAGCTGGTCGCGGCGGTCAAAAGCAGCGGCGTTCCGGTACTGGTCGGCCACCACCGACGCCACAATCCGCTGATCGTTCGCGCTCATGAGTTGGTGCAGAGCGGGGCGCTCGGGCGTCTGACCACCGTTACCGCGTTGTTCCAGTTGCGCAAGCCGGACAGTTATTTCGAGATCCCTTGGCGTCGCGAACCCGGGGCAGGGATGTTGCTGACCAATCTGATTCACGACCTCGATTTGCTCCGGCATCTGTGCGGCGAGGTGCGCTCGGTACAAGCGATTACCGACAACGCCGTGCGCGGTTTCGCCAACGAAGACAACGCGGCGGTGCTGCTGCAATTCGAGGGCGGCACATTGGGCACGTTGAGCGGATCCGATGCGGTCGCCGCGCCCTGGAGTTGGGAGCTGGATTCCGGCGAGAACCCGGTGTATCCGCGCCAGGCCGATCAGCCGTGCTACTTGCTGGCCGGGACTGCCGGCGCCTTAAGCATTCCGCAGCTCAAGCGTTGGCATTACGCCGCTGATCAGGTCGACGCCGGTTGGCATGAGCCCTTGTTGATGGTCGAAGAGTCCTACAGCGGTGACGACGCTTTACGCTTGCAGTTACAGCATTTTGTACGTGTGGCGCGGCGTGAAGTCGAGCCGCTGGTAAGTGCGGCCGACGCTGCGCGCACTTTGGCGCTGATCGAAGCCATACGCGAGGCCGCCGCTACCGGCCGTGCTTGCGCCCCTGCACTGATCGAGGTTTGAACATGAGCGAACGAATCCTGTCATTGGCCAGCCTCACCGTGCTGGAGTTGTCACCGCCACAAATGGTCGAGGTCGCTGCGCGCGCCGGTTACAGCCATGTCGGCCTGCGTCTGGAGCCGGCGACGCCTGAGGAATTTCATTTCCCGTTAGTAGCCGACGGTGATTTGCGGCGTCAGACGTTGCAGCGCCTGCGCGATACCGGCATTCGCGTGCTCGACGTGGAAATCCTGCGTTTGAAGCCGCAAACCGTTGTCACCGAATTCGAGAAGCTTCTTACGGTCGGTGCGGAATTTGGCGCTACTGAATTGCTGGTCGCCGGTAACGATCCTGACGAGCAACGCCTCACCGATAACTTCGCGGCCCTTTGCGATCTGGCTGCGCCTTACGGGTTGCACCCACATCTGGAGTTCATGCCCTGGACCGATGCGCGCAATCTTGAGCAAGCGTTGCGCATTGTCGAGAACGCGGGTCGGGAAAACGCTGCGGTGCTGGTCGATGCGTTCCACTTTGATCGTTCGGCGTCACGCTTGGCGGATCTGGCTGATGTACCCGCGTCGCGTCTGCGTTATGCGCAATTATGTGATGTCGCGGAGCCAAGACCGTCAGACATGGCCGAGATCTTGCGTCAGGCGCGCAACGAGCGGCGGTTTCCCGGCGAGGGTGATTTCGATCTGCTCGGGTTGCTGAAAGCACTGCCGACTAATATTCCACTGAGTCTGGAAATTCCCACGGTGAAACTGCTGGAGCTGGGCGTGAGCGGATTGCAGCGGGCGCAGATGGCGATCGAAAAAACGCGGGAATTGTTGGCGCGGCTGTAAGTCAGTTTTTTGTGGCGAGGGCACAAACGCCCTCGCCACAGTATTGTTTTTCAATCAGAGATAACCAATGACCGTCAGCACCCCGCTCTCCGGTGTCAACCAACCCTTCAAGGGGATCTTGCTGATTGTCGTGGCAACTTTCCTGTTCTCCAGTCACGACGCGTTGTCGAAATACCTTTCGGGTTTCTATCCGATCGTGATGGTGGTCTGGGCGCGCTATCTGGTGCACACCTTGCTGATGGCTGGGATTTTTCTGCCGCAATCCGGGTTGCGCGTCCTGCGTACCAAGAAGCCTTTATGGCAGTTGACCCGAGCACTTTGCCTGCTCGGCACCAGCCTGTTTTTCACCACAGCCCTGCTGTATATCCCGCTGGCGGAAGCCACGGCGGTGAACTTTCTTGCGCCGGTTTTGGTGACGGCGTTGTCGGTGCCGCTGCTCAAGGAACGGGTGACACGCGGTCAATGGATCGCGGTGATCTGCGGCTTTATCGGCGTTTTGATCATCGTCCACCCGGGCGGTGAATTGTTCACCCCGGCGGTGTTGCTGCCGTTCTGCTCGGCGCTGTTTTTCTGTTTCTATCAACTGCTGACCCGCAAGCTCGCCGAGGTCGACAGCCCGACCACCAGCAACTTTTTCGCCGGGCTGTGCAACACGCTGGTGATGAGTGCGCTGGTGCCGTTCTTCTGGCAGGTGCCGACCTTGACCCATGCCGGGCTGATGCTGGCGCTGGGCAGTTGCGGGATGACCGCGCATTTGTTTCTGACCCAGGCATTCCGTCATGCCGCTCCGGCGCTGCTGGCGCCGTTCGGTTATTGCCAGATCGTGTTTGCGGGGTTGTTGGGCTGGTTGCTGTTCAATCACACGCCGAGTCTGTTGACGATCATCGGCATCGCAGTGATCTGTTGCAGCGGACTGGCGGCAGCGTGGCAGCAGAGCCGCCGTTGAAGAAACCGCGAAACCCTGTGTAGGAGCTGCGGCACGCTGCGATCTTTTGATCTTCAAAATCAAGATCAAAAGATCGCAGCGTGCCGCAGCTCCTACAAGGGGATGGTGTAGGCTGATTACTCGGTGATGGTCGGAATCTTGCGCGGTGCCATGAAGTACATCCACGTCAGCGCAATGAAATACATCGCCGGAATCAGGGTGAACAACACGGTGTAGTTGTTGTTGGTGACGGTGAGAATATGGCCGACGATCTGGGTCATGAACATCCCGCCGATCGCCGCGCACATGCCGCCGAAACCGAAGACCGTGCTCATCATGTGTTTGGGCGTGTAGTCCATCACCAGGCTCCAGATGTTTGCGGTCCAGGCCTGGTGTGCGCCGATAGCCAGAGAGATCGCAGCTACTGCAACCCACAGATTGGCAGAGCCAGCGGCCATGACCACGCCGATGATGCAGCAGGCAAACAGGAACATCGACAGCAGCCGCGCCTTGATCGAGTTCATCCCGCGACCGATCAGGAACGAAGACAAGATGCCGCCGCCGACGCTACCGAAGTCAGCCGTGACGTAAATGATGATCAGCGGAATACCCATCTGGGTGACGTTGATGCCCAGGTTGTATTGCTGATTCAGAAACGGCGGAAGCCAGTACAGGTAGAACCAGAACACCGGTGCGGTCAGCGAGTAGGCGAGGGCGAAGGCCCAGGTGCCGCGCATACGGAGAATTTTCGAGAACGGCACGCGGGCCTGTTCCGGTTCGACTTCTTGCTGGATGTAGTCCAGTTCGGACTGTTTAACGCTTGGGTGATCCTCCGGGTTGAAATACTTCAAACCCCAGAACAGCAACCAGATCCCGCCGAGTGCCGACATGCACAGGAACGCCGCTTGCCAGCCCCAGACGTGGAGAACCAGTGGCAGCAGCATCGGCGTGAACATCGCGCCGACGTTGGTGCCGGCGTTGAAGATGCCGGTGGCGACTGCACGTTCGCCGGCGGGGAACCACAGGCGCGTGGTTTTCACGCAGGCCGGGTAGTTCGCCGCTTCGGTGAGGCCGAGGATAAACCGGCAGACCATGAAACCGACGGCCGATGTCGCCAGACCGTGGGCGCCGGTGGCCAGGCTCCACAGCAGCACGGCGCAGAAGAACACGCGTTTGACGCCGACCCGGTCGATCAGTCGACCTTGCAGGACGAAACCGATCGCGTAGCCGACCTGAAACCAGAAATTGATGTTGGCGTAATCCATCGCCGTCCAGCTCATTTCCTTGGCGAGGATTGGCTGCATGACGCCGAGGGCGGCGCGGTCGATGTAGTTCAGGGTGGTAGCGAAAAACACCAGCGCCAGCATGCCCCAACGGGTCTTGCCGACGGCCATGGCGCCGCGGATCTTGTCGCCAATGCCACCCGTGGCAGTGCTCATGGCCGGGGCCATGCGGGAAGTCTGTGAAGGAATCATGTGTTCCACCCGTTTTTGGATTTGTTATTTGGTGTGCTGTGTTACTTGCACGCTGCGACCGGTGGTTCATATCCGGACTCAATGTGCAGCCGATGTTGGGCAGTGGACGAAAAATCGTCAATTCGCCAAACCGCCATTGTGTTCGATAATCGCACGCAAAACTAACCGGGTAGTACACTTTAAATTGCTGCCACGTTCGATGCAGCCAATAATTTCCCTACTATAAAAAACCCATCCCATGTAGGAGCTGCCAAAGGCTGCGAACTCTTGATTTTGCTCTCCACGAATAAAGATCAAACGATCGCAGCCTTCGGCAGCTCCTACAGTAAAGATAAAGCGGCGCAGTCCGGGAGTTGAAACATGCAGCGTTCCATTGCCACCGTTTCCTTGAGCGGCACCCTGCCGGAAAAACTCGAAGCCATCGCCGCCGCCGGGTTCGACGGGGTGGAGATTTTCGAAAACGACCTCCTGTACTACGACGGCAGTCCGCGGGAAATTAAACAGATGTGCGCCGATCTCGGCATCGCCATCACTCTGTTTCAGCCGTTCCGCGATTTCGAAGGCTGCCGCCGCGATCGCCTGGCGCGCAATCTTGAGCGCGCCGAACGCAAGTTCGACCTGATGCAGGAGCTGGGCACCGACCTGGTGCTGGTCTGCAGCAACGCCTCGGCCGACAGCGTCGGCGATCAACAAATTCTAGTCGATGACCTGCGTTTGTTGGCCGAGCACGCCGGCGCGCGCGGCTTGCGCATTGGTTACGAAGCGCTGGCGTGGGGCCGTCACGTCAACACGTATCAACAGGTCTGGGACATCGTGCGTCAGGCCGATCACCCGAGCCTCGGCGTATTGCTCGACAGCTTTCATACCTTGTCGCTGAAGGGCGATCCCCGCGCCATCGCCGATATTCCCGGCGAGAAGATCTTCTTCGTGCAAATGGCCGATGCACCGATTCTGCAAATGGATGTGCTGGAATGGAGCCGACATTTCCGCTGCTTCCCGGGGCAGGGCGAATTCGATCTGCCGGGGTTCCTCGCGCCGATTATTCAAAGCGGTTACACCGGGCCGCTGTCGCTGGAAATCTTCAACGACGGCTTCCGCGCCGCGCCACCACGAGCCAATGCTGCCGACGGTTTGCGTTCGCTGCTGTATCTGGAAGAGAAAACCCGCCAGCGTCTGGAGCAGGAAACCAAACCTGTGGCCAACCGCGAAATTCTCTTCGAAACGCCGAAGGCCAGCGAGTACAACGGCATCGAGTTTCTTGAGTTTGCCGTTGATGAAAGCCTCGGCGCCAAGCTGTCGAACTGGCTGGAGCGCTTGGGTTTCGTCAAGGCCGGGCAACACCGCTCCAAGAGCGTGAGCTTGCTGCGCCAAGGCGATATCAACCTGATCCTCAACTCTGAGCCGTACTCGTTCGCTCACAGCTTTTTCGAGGCCCACGGCCCGTCGTTGTGCGCCACCGCCGTGCGGGTCAAGGACAGCGCCAGTGCCTTGGCGCGCGCCGTGGCTTACAAAGGTCAGCCCTACCGTGGACTGGTCGGCCCTAACGAATTGGAACTGGCGGCAGTGCGTGCCCCGGACGGCAGCCTGATTTATCTGGTGGATGAAGAGGCGGATGTCTACGGCACTGATTTCAATCTGCTGGCAGATGCGCCGGCCCGTGGCGGCCTCAAGCGTATCGACCACATGGCCATGGCGCTGCCGGCCGACAGCCTCGACAGTTGGGTGTTGTTCTATAAGAGCTTGCTGGATTTCGAGGCGGACGATGAAGTGGTGCTGCCCGATCCTTACGGTCTGGTGAAGAGCCGTGCCTTGCGTAGCCGTGACAGCTCGATCCGTTTGCCGCTGAACATTTCCGAGAACCGCAACACCGCCATCTCCCACGCGCTGTCGAGTTATCGCGGTTCGGGTGTGCATCACATCGCCTTCGATTGTGACGACATCTTCGCCGAAGTCAGTCGCGCCAAAGAAGCGGGTGTGCCGCTGCTGGATATCCCGCTCAATTATTACGACGACCTTGCCGCGCGCTTCGATTTCGACGATGAATTCCTCAGCGAACTGGCGTATTACAACGTTCTGTATGACCGTGATGCGCAGGGCGGTGAACTGTTCCACGTCTACACCGAACCGTTCGAAGGGCGCTTCTTCTTTGAGATCATCCAGCGCAAGAGCGGCTATGCCGGCTACGGCGCAGCGAACGTCGCGGTGCGTCTGGCGGCCATGGCCAAATCACGCAGTGGTGCGGTGCGCCAGGCGAAGTTGTAGGAAATTCGTAAACGCGGGATTAAACACGGGTCGCGCGGCTTCCTTCACTGTGCTGCGCGGCCCATAATCGCCGCCTGTGCAGTGATGGCCGTGAGCCCGCAATGACGATGAATACAGAACTTTCCGCAGCTGCTGCCGTATCCGCCGTAGAGCCGCGCAAGAGTCGCAAGAACAACCCGGAAAAAACCCGCGAGAACATCCTGCAGGAGGCGATCGTCGAGTTCGTCCAGCAAGGTTTGTCGGGCGCTCGCGTCGATGCGATCGCCGAACGCATACACACCTCCAAACGCATGATCTATTACTACTTCGGCAGTAAGGAGCAGCTGTACGTCGAGGTGCTGGAGAAGCTTTACGGTGACATCCGCAGCACCGAGAACCGTCTGCACCTGGCGGAATTGGCGCCGGTGGAGGCAATTCGGCGTCTGGTCGAGTTCACTTTCGATCACCACGACCGCAACGTCGATTTCGTGCGCATCGTCAGCATCGAAAATATCCACAACGCTGAATTCGTGAAGCGCTCCGATGCGATCAAGGCGATGAACAACACCATCCTCGATTCACTCGGCGAAATTTTGCGTCGAGGTGCTGCAGAGGGTGTGTTCCGTGCGGGGCTGGATGCGCTGGATGTGCATTTGCTGATCAGTTCGTTCTGCTTCTATCGCGTATCGAACCGGCACACCTTTGGCGAGATTTTCCAGATTGATCTGCCGGATGAAGGCATCAAGCAGCGGCATCGCGAGATGATTTGCGAATCGGTTCTGCGCTACCTGCAAGCCTGACACAGAACCCCTGTAGGAGTGAGCCTGCTCGCGATGGCGTCCTGTCAGCCAACACATTAGTTGCCTGACACACCGCTATCGCGAGCAGGCTCACTCCTACAGTGTTAGCCGTTCATGCTTTGAAAGTGCGCCAGCATTCGCTGCGCATCCGGCACCACGCCACTGAACAATTCAAACGCCTTCACCGCCTGAAACACTGCCATGTTGCCGCCATCCAGCGTCCGGCAACCCAGCGCGCGGGCGTTGCGCAGCAGTTCGGTTTCCAGCGGGAAATACACAATCTCCGCCACCCACAAATCCTTACGCAGGAGTTCGACCGGCACCGGCATGCCCGGCAGTTTGGCCATGCCCATCGGCGTGGTGTTGACCAGGCCATCGGCCTGACCCAGCGTACTCGGCAGATCATGCCCGGCCAGCGCTCGACCAAAGCCGAAATGCTCATTGAGATTGTTCGCCAGACTCTCGGCGCGCTCAGTGTCGACATCGAAAATAGTCAGTTGCTGTATGCCTTCGCTCAACAACGCGTGGGCCACTGCCGCGCCCGCACCGCCGGCGCCCATCTGGACCACGCGTTCACGGGCAGTGTCCTGCAGACCTCGGCGAAAACCCTCAGCGAAACCGAGACAGTCGGTGTTATGGCCAACACGTTTGCCGTCCTTCAGCACCACCGTGTTCACCGCGCCGATGCCTTTGGCTTCCGGCGACAATTCATCGAGCAGCGGGATGATCGCCTGCTTGCACGGAAAGGTAATGTTCAATCCGGTGTAATTCATCTGCTCGGCCGCCAGCAGCAGGTCGGGCAGGGCGGTAATGTCCATTTTCAGTTGATCGAGATCGATCAATCGATACAGATAGCGCAGGCCTTGGGCATCACCTTCGTGCTCATGCAGCGCCGGCGTGCGCGAAGCCTGAATGCCGGCGCCGATCAGCCCGGCGAGTATTACGTTGGAGCGAGACATACGAGTTACCCCTTCAGCCGCTGGCTGAAATGTTCCAGCGCCAAGCGATAGCCATGGCTGCCAAAGCCGCACATCACCGCCGTGGCAATGGCCGAGACGAACGAGTGATGACGAAACGGCTCGCGGGCATGGACGTTGGACAGGTGCACTTCGATCACCGGCAGTTCACTGGCCACCAGCGCATCGCGAATCGCTACGGAGGTGTGCGTCCACGCCGCCGGATTGATCACGATCCCGGCGCAACGGCCGCGGGCAGCGTGAATCCAGTCGAGCAGTTCGCCTTCGTGATTGGTCTGGCGAAACTCCACGGCCAAGCCGAACTCTTCGGCAGCGCGACCGCACAAGGCCGAGATGTCCGCCAGGGTTTCGTGACCGTAAGTCGCCGGCTCGCGGGTGCCGAGCAGGTTCAGGTTCGGGCCGTTGAGCACCAGAACGATAGGGGGCATGAGGGGTAACTCCACTTATTGTTTTTGGCTTTGGCCGAAGATTTCAGCCTGTGGAGATAAAATGTACTAGATGGTTACCGTGGTCAATTGAACAAAAATGGCCTGGCCGATTTATGTTCGGTGATCGCACAAACAAATGAGCGCGCACAAAAAAGCCGTCAATCACGACGGCTTTTTCGCATCTGCTCCCCGCACTCAGCGCCGGGTCAGCAACACACCCGATTCCATGTGATGCGTCCACGGGAACTGGTCAAACATCGCGCACTGGGTAATGCGGTGCGTGTCGTGCAACTGGGCGATATTGGCCGCCAGGGTTTCCGGGTTGCAGGAGATGTACAGGATGTTGTCGAAGCGCCGGGTCAGCTCGCAGGTGTCCGGGTCCATGCCGGCGCGCGGCGGGTCGACGAAGACGCTGCCGAACTCGTAGCTCTTCAGGTCGATGCCTTGCAGGCGCCGGAACGGCCGCACTTCGTTGAGCGCTTCGGTCAGCTCTTCGGCGGACAAACGCACCAAAGTGACGTTATCCACAGCGTTTTCGCTGAGGTTGCTCAATGCAGCGTTGACCGAGGTCTTGCTGATTTCGGTGGCCAGCACTTTGCGCACGCGGGTCGCGAGCGGCAGGGTGAAGTTGCCGTTGCCGCAGTACAGCTCCAGCAAGTCATCGGTACGATCACCCAATGCTTCGTACGCCCAGTTCAGCATCTTCTGGTTCACCGTGCCATTAGGCTGGGTGAACGCGCCTTCCGGCTGGCGATAGCTGAAGGTGCGGCCGCCGACGTCAAGTTTCTCGACCACGTAATCGAGGCCGAGCACTTCGCGTTTGCCCTTAGAGCGGCCGATGATGCTGACGCCGAGATCCGCCGCCAGTTTGGTCGCCGCTGTGTGCCAGTGCTCGTCCAGCGGACGGTGATAACACAGGGTGATCATTGCATCGCCGGACAGCGTGGTCAGGAACTCGACCTGAAACAGCTTGTGGCTCAGCGCCGAGCTGGCCTGCCACGCCGCTTTCAACTGCGGCATCAACTGATTGATGCGCAGGCTGGCAATCGGGAACTCTTCGATCAGGATCGGCGTGCGTTTGTCGTCTTGAGCGAACATCGCGTAATGCCGATCGCCGCCCTCGCGCCACAGGCGGAATTCGGCGCGCAGACGGAAGTTCTGCAGCGGCGAGTCGAACACCGTCGGCTCGGGTGCATCGAATGGCGCCAGCAGGTCCCGCAAGCGCGTGACCTTGGCTGCAAGTTGCTCGGCGTAAGCCTGGGAATCGAAAGTCATGCGTTGAACCAACCCAACTTGATCACGAACAGAATCGACAAAATCACCAGCGCCGGGTTCAGCTCACGGGCACGACCGGACAGCAGCTTGATCACGGTCCAGGAGATGAAACCGAACGCGATGCCGTTGGCAATCGAGTAAGTGAACGGCATGGCCAGCGCGGTCACCACGACCGGTGCGGCGACGGTGATGTCGTCCCAGTCTATTTCCGCCAGGCCCGAAGTCATCAACACGGCGACGAACAGCAGCGCCGGCGCGGTGGCGAACGCCGGAACGCTGGCCGCCAGTGGCGAAAAGAACAGTGCCAGCAGGAACAGAATCGCCACAACGATGGCCGTCAGACCGGTACGGCCGCCCGCACTCACGCCGGCAGCGGATTCGATGTAACTGGTGGTGGTCGAAGTACCCAGCAACGAACCGGCCATGGCCGCGGTGCTGTCAGCGATCAGTGCACGCCCCATTTTCGGCATGTGGCCGTCCTTGCCCATCAGGCCGGCGCGCTTGGCGACGCCGATAAGGGTGCCGGAGTTGTCGAACAGGTCGACGAACAGGAAGGCAAAAATCACGCTGACCAGACCGATGTCCAGTGCACCTTTGATGTCCAGTTGCAGGAAAGTCGGAGCCAGCGAAGGTGGCATCGAGGTAACGCCACCAAACGGGGTGAAGCCCATCACGATCGAAATGATGGTCACCGCCAGAATGCCGATCAGCACGGCGCCGCGCACTTTCAGCGCTTCGAGGGCAACGATCAGGGCAAAACCCAGGGTGGCGAGAATCGGTGCCGGCGCTTTCAGGTCACCAAGGCCGACCATGGTCGCTGGATTGCTGACGACGATACCGGCGTTATGCAGTGCGATCAGCGCCAGGAACAGACCGATACCGGCAGCAATCGCCGAGCGCAGTGGTAGCGGGATGCTGTTGATGATCCATTCACGGATGCGGAAGATCGACAGCAGGAAGAACAGCACTGCCGAAATGAACACCGCACCCAGCGCCACTTGCCAAGTGTGGCCCATGTGCAAGACCACGGTGTAGGTGAAGAAAGCGTTCAGGCCCATGCCCGGAGCGAGGGCAATCGGGTAGTTGGCGATCAGACCCATCACTGTCGAGCCGATGGCGGCCGCCAGACAGGTGGCGACAAACACCGCGCCTTTGTCCATGCCGGTCTCGCCGAGAATGCTCGGGTTGACGAACAGAATGTAGGCCATGGCCAAGAAAGTCGTGATGCCCGCCAGAATCTCGGTGCGCACGTTGGTGTTGTGTGCCTTGAGTTGAAACAGCCTTTCCAGCATGTCTGCTCCCCGTGGCGCGCGTGGCGCCGTGAATGTATCGACCTCAACAGCAAAGCACAGACCGTCGCAAGCGCCTGAAAAATTGTGGTGGGCCGGAAAAAGCCGCGCATCATACCAGCAGCGTGAGGAATATGGCGGTTGTTGGTGTCGATCGTCGGCGAAGTTTTACGTTGAAGCCAACTGCGCCATACTGCGCGCTGATTTTTTCGGGGTGGGGAACGCATGAGCAAGCGCTGGATGAACGCTTTCGGGTTAATCGCAACGCTGACGGCCGGGATGTCGCCGGCCTGGGCGGCATCGGCACCGCCGTTGACGCAAGTGAAAGTCATCAAGGTGCAATCGCCTGCCTGCGGCCTCGAAGACATCGGCGATGGGCAGACGCAGACCCAATGCAATCACAGCGGACCGAATATCAAGGTCTACGTGCTCGAAGTCGGCTACGGCAAGAGCCAGCCTCATGTCGCACTGGACGGTTTTGAAGTGAACGGCACACGTGCCCCGGTGTGTGCTTTTGATAACGGCAACCTGACCGAATGCACTCCCGGTAATAAGACCGTCGGTTCTCTTTATACCTTCGATCTGGCGGGCAAGCAGGAAGGTACCTTCAGCTTCAGCAACACTTCCATCAACGCGCCACGCAACACGATGTCGACCCAGCTTTACATCAAGTAACGGCTGTTGCAGCGCGATCCGGGTGAAGCTGACTACGCTTCAAGTATCACCCAGCGGATAACGCCCATGACCTTTAGAGCCCTGATTACCCTCGCCGAGGGCATCGATGATCTGCAAAGCGTGACCCTGATCGATGTGTTGCGCCGCGCCGGCATCGAAGTGGTCGCCGCCAGTATTGAAGGACGACGCATGCTGACCTGCGCTCGCGGCACGCGCCTGACCGCCGACGGCATGCTGGTCGACGTGCTGGCGCAGACTTTCGATCTGATCGTCCTGCCCGGCGGCGCCGTCGGTGCGCAGCATCTGGCGGCGCATCAACCGCTGCAACAACTGCTCAAGGATCAATCCAGCGCCGGACGCCTGTTCGCCGCCATCGCCGAATCCCCGGCCGTCGCCCTGCAAAGCTTCGGCGTGCTGCGCCAGCGGCGCATGACCTGCCTGCCCAGCGCCAGCCATCAACTCTCGAGTTGTACGTTTGTTGATCAACCGGTGGTAGTCGATGGCAACTGCGTCACTGCCCAAGGCTCCAGCGCTGCGCTGGAATTTGCCCTGACGCTGGTCGAGCAACTGGGCGGCAAGGCCTTGCGGGGGAAAGTGGCGGGGGAGTTGTAGGTCTGGATCGCTTCAGACCTTCACCTCTTCCACCGGCACATGCATCCGATCGCGGTTAGCCAATGTCGGGAACAACTTGATCCACGTCCCCGTCACCACCAGTGTGCCGATCCCGCCCATGACCACCGCCGGCACGGTGCCGAACCAGTGGGCGGTGACGCCGGATTCGAATTCGCCCAGCTGATTTGAAGCACCGATAAACAGCCCGTTCACCGCGCTGACCCGGCCGCGCATTTCGTCCGGGGTTTCCAGTTGCACGAAAGACGCGCGGATGACCATGCTGATCATGTCCGCCGCACCGAGTACCACCAGCACTGCCAGCGAGAACCAGAACGAGGTCGACAGACCGAAGGCGATGGTCGCGACGCCGAAGATGCCGACCGCGGTGAACATCACCCGGCCGACATTGCGCTCTACGGCAAATCGCGCGAGGAACAGCGACATCCCCAGTGCGCCGACCGCAGGTGCCGAACGCAGCAGGCCGAGGCCCCACGGCCCGGTCAGCAGAATGTCTTTGGCGAACACCGGCAGCAACGCCGTGGCACCGCCGAGCAACACCGCAAACAGATCCAGCGAGATCGCCCCGAGAATGTCCGGGCGGCTGCGAATGAAGCGAATCCCGGCCAATAACGAGTCCAGCGTGGCTTTGCCTTTGTTCAGAGGCGTTTGCCGCGCGGGCAGGTTGAGCATCAAGGTGCAGGCAATGACGTAGAGCAGCACGGTCGGGCCATAGACCCAGACGCTGCCGAATGCATAGAGCAAACCACCCAGGGCCGGGGCGACGATGGTTGCTGACTGCTGCGCCGACTGGGCCGCTGCCACTGCCCGGGGAAATAGCGCGCTGGGCACGATGCTCGGCAGCAGAGCTTGAGTGGTCGGCATCTCGAACGAACGCGCCGCGCCGAGCAGGAAGGCGAGGATGAAGATCATCTCGCGGGTCACGTGATCGGTGGCGCTACCAATGGCCAGCGCCAAGGCGATCAATGCCTGCAGCGACTGACAGATAGCCGCGACTTTGCGTCGGTCATAGCGATCGGCGACATGTCCGGTGTGCAGCATGAACAGCACGCGCGGAGCAAATTCGACCAGCCCGACCAGACCCAGATCAAGGACGTTGCCGGTCAGTTGATAGAGGTTCCAGCCGATCGCCACGGTGAGCATCTGAAAACCGCTGGCGGTGAAGATCCGCGCGAACCAGAAAGCGAGAAATGGTCGGTGATGACGTAACAGCAGGGGCGCTTGGCTGGGCATCTGAAGGCAGGTCTGGCTCGAGGGGAATCGCGAGGTTATCACCAGTCTGTAACAGGAAGTTGCTATGACAAAAAATTTAGTTAGGAGGACATCGATTTTTTTGCGGAGCAGATTGATTCTGCTGTTCGGGGACTAGCGCCGTCCTCGAGATCTGTACTGTTTTTCTCGCTGCCAATGCTCCGGGGATTTGTTGCAGGGCTTTGCCACGGTTATGAGGCAACTTGTCACGCGGCAAACGACCACGCCGTTCAACGGCAAAAATGGGACTACTCTTTCAACGTTGCTTGATCCAGATCAAGACCCAAAAGGAATTGATCCGGTGGCCAGTTGGCCAGACTCCCTGCGTTGCGATGGTTGTTTAAAAAGAACGAATCAGAATTCGCCGCACTCCATATCCGTGGGGGCAGTGGGTGCAGGCCTCCAGGTCCGCAGCCGGTACTACCTGACAGAGGAAGCCATATGTTCGGTTTAGAGGCACTAGATCTCGCCCGAATTCAGTTCGCGTTCACCATCTCGTTCCACATCCTGTTCCCGGCCATCACCATTGGCTTGGCGAGTTACCTTGCGGTGCTTGAAGGCCTGTGGCTGAAAACCCGTAACGACACTTACCGTGACCTCTACCATTTCTGGTCGAAGATCTTCGCCGTCAACTTCGGTATGGGCGTGGTCTCCGGGTTGGTCATGGCCTACCAGTTCGGCACCAACTGGAGCCGCTTCTCGGACTTCGCCGGCGCCGTCACCGGGCCGTTGTTGACCTATGAAGTGCTCACGGCATTCTTCCTCGAGGCCGGTTTCCTCGGGGTCATGCTGTTCGGCTGGAACAAGGTCGGGCGCGGATTGCACTTTTTCTCCACGGTGATGGTGGCCATCGGCACGCTGATTTCGACCTTCTGGATTCTCGCCTCCAACAGCTGGATGCAAACGCCGCAGGGCTTTGAAATCATCAACGGTCAGGTAATTCCGACCGATTGGCTAGCGATTATTTTTAACCCGTCGTTCCCCTATCGCTTGATGCACATGGCGACCGCAGCGTTTGTGGCCACAGCGTTCTTCGTCGGTTCCTCAGCGGCCTGGCACCTGCTGCGCGGCAAGGACAACCCGGCGATCCGCACCATGCTGTCGATGGCGATGTGGATGGCGTTGATCGTCGCGCCGATCCAGGCCGTCATCGGCGACTTCCATGGCCTCAACACCCTCGAGCATCAGCCGGCGAAAATCGCTGCGATCGAGGGACACTGGGAAAACAAAGGCGACGAAGCCACGCCGCTGATCCTGTTCGGCTGGCCGGACATGAAAGAAGAGAAAACCAAATTCGCCGTGGAGATCCCGTACCTCGGCAGCTTGATTCTCACCCACTCGCTGGATAAACAGGTGCCGGCACTCAAGGAATTCCCGCCAGAAGACCGGCCGAATTCGACCATCGTGTTCTGGTCGTTCCGTGTCATGGTCGGCCTCGGTTTCCTGATGATCTTCACCGGTCTGTGGAGTCTGTGGCTGCGTAAACGCGACACGCTCTACACTTCGCGGCCGTTCCTCTATCTGGCGTTGTGGATGGGGCCGTCCGGCCTGATCGCGATTCTCGCTGGCTGGTTCACTACGGAAATCGGTCGTCAGCCGTGGGTGGTCTACGGGCTGATGCGCACGGCGGACGCGTCCTCCAACCACAGCTTCATGCAGATGAGCATCACCCTGATCATGTTTGTGGTGGTGTATTTCGCGCTGTTTGGTGCGGGGCTCGGCTACATGATGCGTCTGGTGCGCAAAGGGCCGAAGATCAGCGAGGGCGCGGAAACGCCGGACGGTGGTCCGGGCAAACAGCGTACACCGGCGCGTCCGTTGTCTGCCGCCGACGATTCGGTCGATGCCGATCACGACGACACCCCCAGCCTGACCAAGGAGATTTGAGCCATGGGTATTGATCTTCCGCTGATCTGGGCCGTGATCATCATCTTCGGCATCATGATGTACGTGGTCATGGACGGCTTCGATCTGGGCATCGGGATTCTCTTCCCGTTCATCCCCGGCAAGGTCGACCGTGACGTGATGATGAACACCGTCGCCCCGGTCTGGGACGGCAACGAAACCTGGCTGGTGTTGGGTGGTGCGGCGCTGTTCGGCGCGTTCCCGCTGGCGTATTCGGTGGTGTTGTCGGCGCTGTACCTGCCGCTGATCTTTATGTTGATCGGCCTGATCTTCCGTGGCGTGGCGTTCGAGTTCCGCTTCAAGGCCAAGGATGACAAACGTCATCTATGGGACAAGGCCTTCATCGGTGGTTCGGTCGCGGCAACGTTCTTCCAGGGCGTGGCGCTGGGTGCATTCATCGACGGTTTGCCAGTGGTCAATCGGCAGTTCGCCGGCGGATCACTCGACTGGCTGACGCCGTTTACGCTGTTCTGCGGCGCCGCACTGGTGGTGGCGTACGCCTTGCTTGGCTGCACCTGGTTGATCATGAAGACCGAAGGCAAGCTGCAAGAGCAGATGCACAATCTGGCCCGGCCTCTGGCCTTCGTGCTGCTCGCGGTGATCGGTGTCGTCAGCCTGTGGACGCCGCTGGCTCACCCGGAAATCGCCTCACGCTGGTTCAGCATGCCTAACCTGTTCTGGTTCATGCCGGTACCGATTCTGGTGCTGGTGACGATGTACGGGCTGATCCGCGCCGTGGCGCGCAATGCCAACTACATGCCGTTCCTGCTGACCCTGGTGCTGATCTTTCTTGGCTACAGCGGCCTGGGCATCAGCCTGTGGCCGAACATCGTGCCGCCGTCGATCTCGATCTGGGACGCCGCCGCGCCGCCGCAAAGTCAGGGCTTCATGCTGGTGGGCACGCTGTTCATCATCCCGTTCATCCTGGGTTACACCTTCTGGAGCTACTACGTGTTCCGCGGCAAGGTTACCCATGAAGACGGCTATCACTAAACCTGTGGGAGCGGGCCTGCCCGCGATGGCGTCGGTAGTGGCGCCATCGATCTGACTGAGGATCGAAGCAATGACCGGCAAACATTCCCTGCACGACATTGAAGAAGCCGAAAAAAAACCGCTGTGGCAGCGGCTCGGCTGGTTGGCCCTGATCTGGGTCGGCAGTGTTGGCGTGCTGTTTATCGCCGCTAGCCTGATGCGCATGTTCATGAATGCCGCAGGTCTGACGACACACTGAATCATCCCGTCCCGGCGCCTTCGGGTACGGCTTTGCAACCCTCCTCGCGGAGGGTTTTTTTTGCCTCGGGATTACTTGCGGGCCTTGAGAATCACGAATTTCGGCGTGGCCGCTACTTGTTCGACGCCGCGGAACAACCGCGCCAGTTTGCTGTGGTAACCCAAATGGCGGTTGCCGACGATGTACAGCGCGCCGCCCACCACCAACGCTTCACGCGCCTGCTGGAACATGCGCCAGGCGAGGAAGTCGCCAACCACCTGTTGCTGATGGAATGGCGGATTGCACAGCACCACATCCAATGATTGCGGCTCCTGTCCGGCCAGGCCATCGCCAGCCCGCACGATCACCTCGCGATCGCCCAGCGCTGCGCGCCAGTTCTCGGCAGCTGATTGCACCGCCATGAACGACTCGTCGACCAACGTGTAATGTGCATCGGGGTTTTGCAGCGCACTCGCGATGGCCAGAACCCCGTTGCCACAGCCCAGATCGGCGACTCGGGCGCTGCCAAGATTTTTCGGCAGATGCGGGAGGAAGGCGCGTGTGCCGATGTCCAGCCCTTCGCGGCAGAACACGTTGGCGTGGTTGAGCAACTCGATCGAAGGCTCGTCGAGGCGATACCGCGAAGGGTAGGGCGAGACTGCGGGTGCTTTTGCTTCAGGTGTGGCAATCAACAGCCGCGCTTTCTTCACTGCCAGAGAGGCTTGTACCGGGCCGATGTAGCGCTCAAGCAAGTCACCGGCAGCGCGTGGCAGGTGTTTGACCATGGCTGCAGCGACCACTTCGGCACCGGGTGCGAGCTGCCCTTGCAAGCGGATCAACTGTTCTTCCAGCAACGCGAGGGTTTTCGGTACACGAATCAGCACCCGGTCGAACGGTCCGACCAATGGCTCGCTGGCAGGGATCCCGCGAACGGCGTCGAACGCCTGGCCATTGCGCAGCAGGTTTTTTTCCAGCCCCTGAAACCCCAGGAAGGAGTCGCCGCTGCTGCTGACCTTGACCTTGCCGAACAGGCTGGCAGCCAGCGCACCGAAGCTGTCGTTGAGCACCAGTACCCGTGTTTCCACCGTCGGTTGCTGTGCCGCCAGATGGTTGAGCAGATATTCGTCGGCCGCATCGAAGGCTTGCAACGGTTCGTTCTGCTGTTCAGGCTGGCGGATCAGGTCGAGTTGGGCGAAGGGTGTTTCAAGCAAAGGCATCGGGCGGGAACTCAGGGTAATCAACGGGGTGTTCCGCAGCCTGACAGTGTGCGGCGGAACCTACTGAGTGGAATGCAACGCAGAACGTTCGCGTCATCACTCAAGAGGCTCACAAATGGTACGTTTTTTTCGTCGTTATTACCTGCATGTTTTCAAACGAGGCAAGGCTGGATCGACTAGATGAGTCGCATTTTGGCGGCCTTTATGACTGCGGAAATCTTGTTGCAGACGTTGAGCTTCTCGATCACGTTTTGCACGTGGTAGTTCACCGTGCGCTCACTCAGGCTAAGGATCTTCGAGATCTCATAGGCCGTTTTACCGCCGGCAGATAACTGCAGAACCTCCAGCTCCCTTGGCGAAAGGTGCGGATGGCTGGGCTTGAGAGAATGAGCCGGCAGCGTCCGGGCAAACATTTCACTCAAGTGACTGGCGGCATAGAACATGTAACCGAAATGCTCATACAGCTCCAGAGGGCTGATCGAGCAATGTCGTCGCGCCAGGCTGACAATACTGCACAAACCACTCTGCTCGTGATGGAACGACTGCGACCAGCCATTTTGCAGTCCATATTGCTGTAATCCCTGCCATATCGGCTGGGTCTCGGCAAATACCGATTCGCACCAGACAATGGGCGTCATTGAATGATTGTAGTGTGATATCAGTGGATCGACTTTACTGTAATGGTTTTCTTCATATTGTGAGTTCCATTCCTTGGGGTAGTTATTGATTTGCAAGGTGTTAAGAGGCAGGTCCCGATGAAGTGAAACAACCGAAATTGCACAAAAGTTGAATCCGAGGTTTTCGGCGAATCGCAGCAGAATCGGATAAGCAGCATCTACTCCCTTGGCAAACGTCAGTTGTTTCAATTGTGATTCCTTCCATGTTTCCATTTCTGAACACTCCAGCGACGTTGCGGGGGGGGCGCGGAATGGATCCAAAAGATCCGGCACGCAACGAAGTGTAGGACGTTTCCTAAGTCTGGCTTTAAATTATTTCGGTATTGCACATTGATGATCTATGCATAAAGATTTCTTCGCGCTCAGATACTTTACATTTAACCCTTCATATAAAGTTGTTGCTCTAATTCTGACTTTTTCGATAGTCAGGTTTTGACAGTTTCGGGCGCTTGTTGAATACCATTATCAGTCGTCGGTGTTTCGCAAGCTCGATTTGCGCGACACTGGCAGTCACCGATCTATGGAGTGACCCATGACCGCCAGTGCCGAGAAATACACCACTCAGACCTTGCTCGATGTGCAAACCTTGACGCCGAGCCTGTTTACCTTGCGCACCACCCGTGATGCGGGGTTTCGTTTCCGCGCCGGGCAGTTCGCCCGGCTCGGGGTGACCAAGGCCGATGGCAGTACCGTGTGGCGCGCTTATTCGATGGTATCGTCGCCATTTGACGAGTTTCTCGAGTTCTTTTCCATCGTGGTGCCGGGCGGTGAGTTCACCAGTGAGCTGAGCCGGTTACAGGTTGGCGACACTTTGCTGGTGGAGCGCCAGGCATTCGGGTATCTGACCCTTGATCGCTTCGTCGACGGGCGTGATCTCTGGCTGTTGTCCACGGGCACGGGTGTGGCGCCATTCCTGTCGATCTTGCAGGACTTCGAAGTCTGGGAAAAATTCGAGCGCATCATTCTGGTGTACAGCGTGCGCGAAGCGCGGGAGCTGGCCTATCAGGATCTGATTGCCGGGCTTAAGCAGCGTGAGTACCTGCGCGAGCATGCCCACAAATTGCAGTTCATCGCGACGGTAACGCGCGAAGCTCATCCGGGTGCACTGCACGGGCGCATTACCACGCTGATCGACAGCGGTGAACTGGAGCGTGCGGCAGGCGTTGAGCTATCGGCGGAGCACTCGCGGGTGATGCTGTGCGGCAACCCGCAGATGATCGATGACACTCGTGCGTTGCTGAAAAAGCGCCATATGAGCCTCAGCCTGACACGTCGGCCCGGCCAGGTGGCCGTGGAAAACTACTGGTAAACAAACGGCGCCTCGCGGGCGCCGTTGTTTATCGTGCAAAAGGTTCAGGGCCGGGTGTTCTGGGCCTTGAGCAAGTCGCGGATCTCGCCCAGCAGCTCTTCTTCCTTGGTCGGTACCGGCGGCAGGGTAGGGGCCACGGCTTCTTCGCGCTTGAGGCGGTTGATGGCTTTTACGCCCATGAAAATCGCGAAAGCGACGATCACGAAGTCCAGAATGGTCTGGAGGAATTTGCCGTAGGCCATCACCACCGCAGGCGCAGCGCCATCGGCGGCTTTGAGCGTGATGGCTAAATCACTGAAGTCCACCCCACCGATCAACAGGCCGATTGGCGGCATGATCACGTCGCCGACAAAAGACGAAACAATCTTGCCGAACGCGGCACCGATGATGATACCGACGGCCATGTCGACCACATTGCCTTTGACCGCGAAGGCCTTGAACTCACTTAGCACGCCCATAGTTATTTCCTTGTTACAGATGAGTTTGGTGTACGCAGTGTAAATCAGCAAAACGCGTCCTGCGCGAAACACCTTCTTACAATGCCCGTTTTTATCGACACATCAATCGACGATTAGTTTGCAAAGTGCCATCAATCGCGCGCGAAATATACGGTAACTCGCTGATCGAAAAGCCAATTTTCTCAATCATGGCGTTACGTTCTTTCTATTTATGTTCGACGCCACAGGCCTCTAGCCTTGGGTTGGCGCATCTGGATGCGCCACAAAACAACCAGAGGATCCTGATATGAATTCCGCACTTGGACTGGGGGCTTTTCCCCGTCGCCGCACCCTCGGTGTACTCACCGCCAGCCTGTTGACCTTCTCTGTCAACGCTGCGCCGCTGACCCGCGATAATGGCGCCGCCGTTGGCGACAATCAGAACTCGCAGACCGCCGGGGCCAACGGCCCGGTGCTACTGCAGGATGTACAACTGATTCAGAAGCTGCAGCGCTTTGATCGCGAGCGCATTCCCGAGCGCGTGGTTCACGCCCGTGGTACTGGCGCCCATGGCACGTTCACGGTCACCAATGATCTCAGCGACCTGAGCAAGGCAAAAGTGTTTGCTGCCGGCCAGAGCACACCGGTGTTTGTACGCTTCTCTGCGGTGGTGCACGGTAATCACTCGCCGGAAACCCTGCGCGATCCACGAGGTTTCGCCACCAAGTTCTACACGGCCGACGGCAATTGGGACCTGGTTGGCAACAATTTCCCGACCTTTTTCATCCGTGACGCGATCAAGTTTCCGGACATGGTGCATGCGTTCAAACCCGATCCACGGACTAACCTCGACGACGATTCGCGCCGATTCGACTTCTTCTCCCATGTACCGGAAGCCACCCGTACGCTGACCGAGTTGTATTCGAACTCGGGCACTCCTGCCAGTTATCGAGAAATGGACGGTAATGGCGTACATGCTTACAAGTTGATCAACGCCAAGGGTGAAGTTCATTACGTCAAGTTTCACTGGAAGAGCCTGCAGGGACTTAACAACCTCACGCCAAAACAAGTCGCGAAAGTTCAGGGTCAAGACTACAGTCACATGACCAATGATCTGGTGAATAACATTAATAAAGGTAACTTCCCGAAATGGGACTTGTACATCCAAGTGCTGAAGTCACAAGATTTGTCCAAGTTTGATTTTGATCCATTGGATGCCACCAAGATCTGGCCAGGTATTCCTGAGCGAAAAGTTGGACAAATGGTGTTGAACCGTAATCCGGCGAATGTGTTCCAGGAAACCGAACAAGTGGCCATGGCGCCGGCGAATATTGTTCCGGGTATCGAGCCTTCCGAAGACCGTTTGTTGCAAGGTCGAGTGTTCTCTTATGCCGATACGCAGATGTATCGCTTGGGTGCCAATGCCCTGCAATTGCCAATCAATGCACCGAAAGTTGCCGTGAACAATGGCAATCAGGATGGCGCGATGAACTTCGGCGCCAGCCACACCGGTGTGAACTATCAGCCGAGCCGACTGCAACCCCGAGAGGAGACGCAAGACGCCCGTTACAGCCAGTTGGCACTGTCGGGCAGCACCCAGCAGGCGAAAATCCAGCGTGAGCAGAACTTCAAGCAGGCCGGCGATCTGTATCGCTCGTTCAGCAAGAAGGAACGCCGGGACCTGATCGACAGCTTCGGTGGCTCACTGGCCAGCACCGATGACGAGAGCAAGCACATCATCCTGTCCTTCCTTTATAAGGCTGATGCGGAGTACGGCACCGGCGTGACGGAAGTGGCCAAGGGTGACCTGAGCCGGGTCAAGGCACTGGCGGCCAAACTGGTCGACTGATACCGATGTAGCACACGGGGCCTGAGTCAGGCCCCGTTCTGTTCAAGGAGGCTGCTGATGCGAATCTGTCTTTTACTGTTGGCCGGTTGTCTGTCGTTCGCGGCATGGGCGGGACCGGTCGAGCAGAGTCCCGAGGCGATCAAGACTCAACTGCGCGACTACTATTTCGACGCGGCCCGGCGCGGTGATGTGCCGATGCTCGACACGTTCATCGAGTCTGGTTATTCCCTCGACACCCGCGACAGCAAGGGTTACACCGCGCTGATTCTGGCGGCCTACCACGGTCAGGCGCCGGCAGTGGAGCGTTTGCTCGCCGCCGGCGCCGATGCCTGTGCCCAGGATCTGCGCGGCAACACGGCGCTGATGGGCGCGATTTTCAAAGGTGAATTGCAGATCGCCCGCCGCTTGATGGCCACCGATTGCAGCCCCGATCAACGTAACGGCGCCGGACAGACGGCAGCCATGTACGCCGGGCTGTTCAAGCGTCTGGAATTGCTCGATGCGCTGAAGGCCAAGGGTGCTGATCTGAATGCCGAAGATCCGTTGGGTAATAGCGCCGCGCGTCTGGCCAGCGGCGAAATCCGCAGTGCTGCGCCGCGCTGATCGGCCGCCCGTGCGTTATCATCGCGGTTTTTGTCGGGGGTTCTGATGGCCAAGGCCAAGCGCATGTACGGCTGCACCGAGTGCGGCGCAACCTTTCCCAAGTGGGCTGGCCAGTGCGGCGAATGCGGTGCCTGGAACACCCTGACCGAGACCATGATCGAAAGTGGCGGCGCCACGGCGCCGACCGGGCGCACCGGTTGGGCCGGGCAGCAGGCGCAGATCAAGACCCTCGCCGAAGTCAGCATCGAAGAGATTCCGCGCTTCTCCACCGCGTCCGGTGAGCTGGATCGGGTACTTGGCGGTGGCCTGGTCGATGGCTCGGTGGTGTTGATCGGCGGCGATCCGGGCATCGGCAAATCGACGATCCTGTTGCAGACCCTGTGCAATCTCGCCAAAAGCATGCCGGCCCTGTACGTCACCGGTGAAGAATCCCAGCAGCAAGTGGCCATGCGCGCCCGCCGTCTCGGTTTGCCGCAGGATCAACTGCGGGTGATGACCGAAACCTGCATCGAAACCATCATCGCCACCGCCCGTCAGGAAAAGCCCAAGGTGATGGTGATCGACTCGATCCAGACGATCTTCACCGAGCAACTGCAATCGGCACCCGGCGGCGTATCGCAAGTACGTGAGAGTGCGGCGCTGCTGGTGCGGTATGCCAAGCAAAGCGGCACGGCGATTTTTCTGGTCGGCCACGTGACCAAGGAAGGCGCGCTCGCCGGTCCCCGTGTTCTCGAGCACATGGTCGACACCGTGCTGTATTTCGAAGGCGAGTCCGATGGGCGCCTGCGTTTGCTGCGCGCGGTGAAAAACCGTTTCGGCGCGGTCAACGAGTTGGGCGTGTTCGGCATGACCGACAAGGGTTTGAAAGAAGTCTCCAATCCTTCGGCGATTTTTCTCACGCGCGCGCAGGAAGAAGTCCCCGGCAGTGTGGTCATGGCGACGTGGGAAGGCACGCGACCGATGCTGGTGGAAGTGCAGGCGCTGGTCGATGACAGTCATCTGGCCAATCCGCGACGGGTGACGCTGGGTCTGGATCAGAACCGTTTGGCGATGCTGCTCGCGGTTTTGCATCGCCATGGCGGGATTCCGACGCACGACCAGGATGTCTTTCTCAATGTGGTCGGTGGGGTGAAGGTGCTGGAAACGGCGTCTGACTTGGCGTTGATGGCGGCGGTGATGTCGAGTTTGCGCAATCGTCCGTTGCCGCATGATCTGCTGGTATTCGGTGAGGTGGGCTTGTCCGGTGAAGTCCGTCCGGTCCCGAGTGGGCAGGAGCGATTGAAGGAAGCCGCCAAGCATGGCTTCAAACGGGCGATCGTGCCGAAGGGCAATGCGCCGAAGGAATCCCCGCCGGGCTTGCAGATCATCGCCGTGACCCGCCTCGAACAGGCCCTCGACGCCCTGTTTGAGTGACTCCTGACCTGTGGGAGCGAGCCTGCTCGCGAAGGGGCTGTGTCAGTCGGCATCATTGCTCAATGACACACCGTCTTCGCGAGCAGGCTCGCTCCCACAGGGGATTTGTAGTGATGGCTAGATTTCGATCAGGGCGCCCAGCTCGCGTTCCAGCTCTTGCGGATCGGCCAGGTTCAGCTCGATCACCCGCCGCAAGCGCTGGATCGATTCCAGGCTGATATGCCGGCAGACAAATCCCAACTGGCCGTTTTCCTCATGGGCCAAGTGCACGTCCATCTCGATTTCGACGTCATCGCTCAGATGAATGTCGACGAAAAAATCCTGTTCCTTATCGCCCAGCCAAGGCTCAGGCCGTTCAATCAGCAGCCCCTTGAGCGACAGGTCAATCAGCTTCACCGGCCAGATGAACTGGCCCTGACTCAGCTCGGTTCTGGCATCGAACGCAATACGTTTGAAGCGACGACGGTTGGCGGGGTGCTCGCTCATGGCGCAATCCTCATGAAGGTTCGCTGACTATAGACCGCGAATGCGGGCGCCAGCCAATCGCTAAAGCGTCTAGACCAACGTCGGGGTATGGCCTTTGGCGCCGTAAGCGCTAAACTCGGGGTGGCTGTCTTTCTTGTCCACCCTGGCTGGAATAATAAAATGAAAAATAATAATAGCCTGCTACGCCACTTACCCTGGCTAGTGTTGGCAATCGTAGGAGCGTGCGCCCTGGGCGTAGTGGCATTGCGCCGCGGCGAGGCGATCAATGCCTTGTGGATCGTGGTCGCTGCTGTGGCCATTTATCTGGTTGCGTATCGTTACTACAGTCTGTTCATCGCTAACAATGTGATGCAACTGGACCCGCGTCGGGCCACCCCCGCCGTGCTCAACAACGACGGTCTGGACTATGTGCCGACCAACAAACACATTCTTTTCGGTCACCACTTTGCCGCGATCGCTGGCGCCGGACCCCTGGTCGGCCCGGTATTGGCCGCGCAGATGGGCTACTTGCCCGGCACGCTCTGGCTGATTGCCGGCGTGGTGCTGGCGGGCGCGGTGCAGGACTTCATGGTGCTGTTCATGTCGACCCGGCGCAACGGCCGTTCCCTGGGCGACATGGTGCGTGAAGAAATGGGCCGTATTCCCGGCACCATCGCCCTGTTCGGCTGCTTCCTGATCATGATCATCATCCTCGCGGTGCTGGCGCTGATCGTGGTTAAAGCGCTGGCCGAGAGCCCGTGGGGCATCTTCACCGTGATGGCGACCATCCCGATCGCGATGTTCATGGGCATTTACATGCGCTACATCCGCCCGGGCCGCATTGGCGAGATCTCGGTGGTCGGCGTGTTGCTGCTGCTCGGTTCGATCTGGCTCGGCGGGCAGATTGCCGCTGATCCGGTGTGGGCCAATGCATTCACCTTCACCGGCGTGCAGATCACCTGGATGCTGGTCGGTTACGGTTTCGTCGCTGCATCGCTACCGGTCTGGCTGATTCTGGCACCGCGCGATTATCTGTCGACGTTCCTCAAGATCGGCACCATCGTCGCCTTGGCGATCGGCATTCTGGTGACCATGCCCGAGCTGAAAATGCCGGCGCTGACCCAGTTTGTCGATGGCACCGGTCCGGTGTGGAAAGGCGGTCTGTTCCCGTTCCTGTTCATCACCATCGCCTGCGGTGCGGTTTCCGGCTTCCACGCGCTGATTTCTTCGGGCACCACGCCGAAGCTGCTGGATAACGAAACCAACGCCCGTTACATCGGTTACGGCGGCATGCTGATGGAGTCGTTCGTCGCCATCATGGCCATGGTTGCCGCTTCGGTGATCGAGCCTGGCGTGTACTTCGCCATGAACAGCCCGGCTGCCGTGGTTGGCAGTGATGTCGCATCGGTTGCGCAAGTGGTCTCCAGCTGGGGCTTTGCGATCACGCCGGAAGCGCTGCAAGCCGTGGCGCACGACATTGGTGAAACCACCATCCTCGCCCGTGCCGGTGGTGCGCCGACCCTGGCGGTCGGTATCGCGCAGATCCTGCACAGTGTCCTGCCGGGTGAAAACACCATGGCGTTCTGGTACCACTTCGCGATCCTGTTCGAAGCGCTGTTCATCCTGACGGCTGTGGATGCGGGCACTCGTGCCGGACGTTTCATGCTGCAGGATCTGCTCGGCTCCTTCGTTCCGGCGCTGAAGCGCACCGAATCGTGGACCGCCAACCTGATCGCCACCGCCGGTTGTGTGGCGATGTGGGGCTGGTTGCTGTATCAGGGCGTGGTCGATCCACTGGGCGGCATCAACACCTTGTGGCCACTGTTCGGTATTTCCAACCAAATGCTGGCGGGTATCGCGCTGATGCTTGGCACTGTGGTTCTGATCAAAATGAAGCGCCAGCGCTACATTTGGGTCACCCTGCTGCCAGCCACCTGGCTGTTGATCTGCACCACGACTGCGGGCTTCATCAAACTGTTCGATGCCAACCCGGCGATCGGCTTCCTGTCGCTGGCGAAGAAATACAGCGATGCGCTGGCCAACGGTCAGGTGCTGGCACCGGCAAAAAGCGTCGAGCAGATGCAGCACGTGATCTTCAACGCCTACACCAACGCAACGCTCACCGCGCTGTTCCTGTTCGTGGTCTTCAGCATCCTGTTCTATGCGCTCAAGGTCGGCATCGCCGCCTGGGGCAAAAAAGAGCGTACGGATAAAGAATCGCCATTCCAGGCTCTGCCGGACGCGTAACCAGAGGATTGCACCATGTTCAATGACCTGAGTCGCCTCGGTAAATACCTCGGTCAGGCCGCGCGCCTGATGGTCGGCATGCCCGACTACGACACCTACGTCGAGCATATGCAAACCAAGCACCCGGACAAACCGGTGATGAGCTACGAGATGTTCTTCCGCGAACGTCAGGAAGCCCGTTACGGTGGCAAGGGTGGGCCGAAGTGCTGTTGAGCTGACAGCGCAAGGTTGAGGTAATCCCCTGTGGGAGCGAGCCTGCTCGCGAATACGGAGTGTCAGTTGATGAATGATTTGACTGGCACACCGCTTTCGCAAGCAGGCTCGCTCCCACATTTGTTTTTGTGTTGTTCATTCATTTTGTGAAGGGGATCTGTTTTGTCTTCTCCCATACCTGTAACGGTACTCAGCGGTTTCCTCGGCGCCGGCAAGACCACTTTGCTGCGCCATATTCTGAAAGCCGAGCACGGCCTGAAAATCGCCGTGATCGAAAACGAATTCAGCGACGCCGGCATCGACACGCAGTTGCTGGGTGATGAGCCGGTGCAAGTCATGACTCTGGCCAACGGCTGTGTCTGCTGCACCATCCACACCGATCTGACCAAAGCGCTTTATCTGTTACTCGAACGCCTGGACAGCGGCGAGATCGCGTTTGATCGCTTGGTGATCGAATGCACTGGTCTGGCCGATCCTGCACCCGTAGCGCAGACCTTTTTCATCGACGAAGAACTGCGTGAGCGTTACCTGCTCGACGGCATCATTACCCTGGTAGATGCCGCGCACGCGGACGTGCACCTGACCCAGACCATCGCTCAGGCGCAGATCGGTTTTGCCGATCGTCTGCTGGTGAGCAAGACCGATCTGGTCGACGAGGCCACGTTCAACGCGCTAAGCGAACGCCTGACGCGGATCAATCGCCGTGCGCCGATCCGTGTGGTCGAGCATGGCAACATCGATCTGGCCGAACTGCTGGATGTGCGCGGCTTCAACCTCAACGCCGATCTTGGCGGCGGCTTGAGCCTGCGTCCGGTGAGCAAGGCGCCATCGATTGATCGCATTTCCAGTCTGGTGCTGCGCACCGATCAGCCGCTGGATATCGATCAGCTCAGTGAGTTCATGAATGAGCTGCTGGAAGAACACGGCAAGCAATTGCTGCGTTACAAGGGCGTGCTGAACATTGCCGGTGAGGATCGGCGTTTGGTGTTTCAGGGCGTGCTGAAACTCTATGGTTTCGACTGGGACACCGAGTGGGCCGAGGGTGAGGCGCGGGAGAGTGTGATTGTGTTTATTGCTGATGATTTGCCGGAAGAGAAGATTCGGGCGGGGTTTGCCAGAGTGGCTTCTGTCTGATGGGTTTGTAGTTTCAATGATGACGCCATCGCGAGCAGGCTCACTCCTACAGGGGAACGGGTTTCAAATGTAGGAGTGAGCCTGCTCGCGATAGCAATCTAACCTGCAACACAATGCTCAAGGTCTGAACCCAGCAGCGTCTGCTCAAGATGATCCAGATGCTGATTCATCAGCATGCCAGCCTTGGAAGCATCGCCACGCTCGACCGCCTCAACCAGCGCCAAATGCTCCTGCCATGCGCAACAACTGTGCGTCTGGCCCCCACTTCGCGCAATCGCTAATGACGTCAACGGCACCAGACTGCCAAGAAAATGCGCCAACGGCACATTCCCCGCCATCTGCGCCAAGTGCAGATGAAACTCCCCGGACAAGCGAATCGCCGCGCCACGCCGATCCTGCTCGACGGCCTCACGCTCGCGCTCGATCAACCCGCGCAAGCGTTTCAACCCTTCAGCCTGCGGGCGCTGACACGCCAGACGCACCAACGTGTTTTCGACCAGCCGCCGCGCATGCAGAGCCTGTCGTGTCTGTTCCCGGTCAGGTGCTGCCACACGCGGCCGATGATTGGCGCGCAGCACAATGACTTGCTCAAGCGACAACTGCTTCAGCACCCGCCGCACATCGGCGCGGCTGACACAGAACATCACTTTCAGACTGTCTTCGGTGAAGCGGCTGTCGGGATTGATGCGCTGTTCGAGAATCGCATCGAACAGTCGCGGATAAAGATCCTCCACTGGCATCCGCAACCGGGAAAAGGGCAGGGGCGCGGCGGTCGGCTGGGCGTGCGAGGGTGACGCGAAACTGTTCATGGCCTGTCTCCTGTGGGGATCAGCGACTCAAGTTGTCTTCCGGAATATTCAGCTCAATGCCCATGCGCTGACCTTCACGCAGAATGTGCCGGCGCATTTCGGCGCTGGCCTGTGCGCTGTTCTTGCTGCGGATCGCGCGCACTACGGCCTCGTTTTCTTCCAGGCGCTCGGCCAGATGCTCTGGCGAATTGCGCAGCACCTCGGCGCTTTGCTTGAGGGCGTTGCTGGTTTGCTGCACCACGCTCTGGAAGATCGGATTCGAGGTGAGCGTGAACAATTCTTCGTGAAAGGCGATGTAGGCGCTGACCCCGGCGTCACTGTCGCCGGCCTCGAGGGCTTCGCGCATGTCCATCAGGGTCAGGCGCAACTGGCCGACTTCCTTGCTGCTGATCGACTGCGCGACCAGGCCGACGATGAAGGGTTCAAGGGTGTAACGCAGTTGCAGCACGTCTTCGAGGCTGGCGCCGGCGACTGCGCTGTCGTGGCTCTGGCTGTCGCTGAGATGCGCATCAAGTACGACCACGCCTTTGCCCGGCATCGAACGCACCAGACCAAGGGTTTCCAGGACGATCACCGCTTCGCGCAGGCTCGGGCGGCTGATGCCCAGTTGTTCGGCCAGTTCGCGCTGGCCCGGCAGCATGTCGCCGGAGCGCCACTGGCCACGGGCGAGCGCCGCACGGAGTTTTTCTACGACTGAGTTGACGACGGTTGATGTAGTGATCACTTGTCTTGCTCCATGTGCCCAAAGGGGCGCCGCAAATCGAAATCAAGAGATCGCCATTTGCGGCAGCGCCGATAGGGTTGAAATCAGAACTCCTGCTGGTGCGCCGGAGTTGCTGGTTTACGCGGCTGAAAGGTGTAGCCCTGCTGGCCGCTGAGTACTTTGTTCGCCCGCTGCACGTCGATGTCCTTTTCCCAACGCGCGATGGCCACAGTGGCGACGCAGTTGCCGATCAGGTTGGTCAGCGCCCGGCCGATGCCCATGAACCAGTCCACCGCCAGCACCAACACCAGACCGACCACCGGGATCGCCGGAATTGCCGTCAGTGTTGCCGCCAGAATCACCAGCGCCGAACCCGGAATGCCGTGGGCACCTTTGGAAGTAATCAGCGATACCAGCAGAATTGTCAGCAGGTCAGTCATGGCCAGCGGTGTGCCGGTGGCGTTGGCGATGAAGACGATGGCCAGGGTCAGGTAGATCGAGAAACCGTCGAGGTTGAACGAGTAGCCGGTGGGAATCACCAGACCCACGGTCGAGCTGCCGATGCCCAGGTGTTCGAGTTTGCGCATGATCTGCGGCAGCACCGCGTCGGACGACGCCGTACCCATGACGATCAACAGTTCTTCACGCAGGTACTTGAGCAGCGGCCACATGCGCAGGCCGGAGGCACGCATCACCAGCCCGAGAATCACACTGACGAAAGCGATGCAGGTCAGGTAGAACAAACCGACCAGACTGCCCAGATGCTGCAGCGAATCCAGGCCATATTTGCTGGTGGTAAACGCGATGGCGCCGAACACGCCGATCGGCGCCAGACGCACGATCATGCCCATGATCCGGAAGATCACATGGCTCAGCTCGTTGATCAGTCGCGAGATTCCGGAAGCCGCTTCGCCGACCAGATTCAACGCGCTGCCGAACAGCACCGAGAACAGCAGCACCTGCAGGATGTTGTTGTCGGCGAAGGCGCCGATCACTGAAGTCGGTATCAGGTCCATCAGGAACTGCGTGGTGGTGTGCATGTGCTGGCCGCGTTCGGCGATATCGCCCATGTCGGCGGCGGACAGCTGCTCCAAATGGATGTTCGCGCCGCTGCCGATGCCGGTGCTGAAGGCGAACACCAGGCCGATCACCAGCGCGATGGTGGTCAACACTTCGAAGTAGATCACCGATTTGAGGCCGATGCGCCCGACCTTCTTCAGGTCGCCTGCGCCGCTGATGCCGCTGACCACCACGCAGAACACGATGAGGCCGATGAGCATCTTGATCAGTTTGATGAAACCGTCGCCGAGCGGTTTGAGCTGGGCCGAGTATTCAGGAAGGGTCAGCCCGCAGACGATGCCGAGCATCAGTCCGAGAACTACTTGGAGGAAGATTGAACGCGAGCACCATCTGAGCATGGGAGGAATCCTGGTCGGTGTCCTGGCTGCTGGCGCATGCACGCTCAGATTCAGGACTTAATTATTGTGGTCTTACCGGTATGTCCAGTGCGGGTGCAGTCTACGCTCGGTTTTTTCGGGATGACAAGTGAAAACAGCAAAATTGGCATGACCGGTCTGACCGGCGGCCATAGCCGCGTAGGAGCTGCCGAAGGCTGCGATCCTTTGATCTTGTTTTTAAGATCCAGATCAAAAGATCGCAGCCTGCGGCAGCTCCTACACGGGAAATCAGGGGCGAAAAAAAACCGGCCAATCACTTGGCCGGTTTTTCATGCTGCGGGTTTAACGTCGCATCAAGCGCCGTACACCGGCAGTTTCTTGCAGATGGCTTTGACTTTCTCACGAACGGCGTCGATCACCGCTTCGTTGTTCAGGTCAGCCAGGATGTCGCAGATCCAGCCGGCCAGCTCTTTGCACTCGGCTTGCTTGAAGCCGCGAGTGGTCACAGCCGGAGTACCGAAGCGCAGGCCGGAAGTGACGAACGGCGAGCGTGGATCGTTTGGCACGGAGTTCTTGTTCACGGTGATGAACGCTTTGCCTAGAGCGGCGTCAGCGTCTTTACCGGAGATGTCCTGCTTGATCAGCGACAGCAGGAACAGGTGGTTCTTGGTGCCACCGGAAACCACATCGAAACCGCGCTCGATGAACACTTCGGCCATGGCCTGGGCGTTCAGCACCACTTGTTCCTGGTAGGCCTTGAACTCTGGCTGCAGTGCTTCCTTGAAGCAGATTGCCTTGGCAGCGATCACGTGCTCCAGCGGGCCACCCTGGGCGCCGGGGAATACCGCGGAGTTCAGCTTCTTCTCGATGTCGGCGTTGGCGCGAGCCAGGATCAGGCCGCCACGTGGACCGCGCAGGGTCTTGTGCGTGGTGGTGGTCACGACGTCAGCGAAAGGCACCGGGTTCGGGTAAACACCAGCGGCAACCAGACCGGCTACGTGAGCCATGTCGACGAACAGGTAAGCACCGACTTTGTCAGCGATTGCGCGGAAGCGTGGGAAGTCGAGAATCTGCGAATACGCAGAGAAACCGGCCACGATCATTTTCGGCTTGTGCTCAACCGCCAGACGCTCGACTTCGTCGTAGTCGATCAGGCCGTTGGCATCGATACCGTATTGAACGGCGTTGTACAGCTTGCCGGAGGAGGAAACGCTGGCGCCGTGGGTCAGGTGACCACCGTGGGCCAGGCTCATGCCCAGAATGGTGTCGCCACCTTGCAGCAGGGCCAGGTAAACGGCGGCGTTGGCTTGCGAACCGGCGTGCGGCTGAACGTTGGCGTAATCGGCGCCGAACAGCTCTTTGGCGCGGTCGATGGCCAGTTGTTCAACGATGTCGACGTACTCGCAACCACCGTAGTAACGCTTGCCTGGGTAGCCTTCAGCGTACTTGTTGGTCAGGACCGAGCCTTGAGCTTCCATCACCGCTGGGCTGGTGTAGTTTTCCGAAGCGATCAGCTCAATGTGTTCTTCCTGGCGCTGAGCTTCTTGCTCCATGGCGGCAAAAAGGTCGGCGTCGTACTTGGCAATAGTCAAATCACGGCTGAACATGGCGGTCCTCAAGGATCGGGGGCAGAAAAGGGGGGCATTCTAACCCAATGGGTTTTGGATGGCATATGAAACGACATCATGTCGCAGACAAGTGGCGTTCATGACAGATGTGCGGTGCTTTTGAAGGCCCCATCGCTGGCAAGCCAGCTCCCACAATGTCTGTGTTTCAGCCCGAGAATATTGATCCACAGCAAGTCCCTGTGGGAGCTGGCTTGCCAGCGATGGCGGCGCCGCCGATCTTCAGTCAAACATGAACAGCGCATCGTTACTGAACTGCGCCTCGAACCGCCCCGCCGGCATCGGCCGCCCGAACAGATACCCCTGAACCTCGTCGCAGCCATGCTCACGCAGGAAGTCCAGTTGCTCATGGGTTTCCACGCCTTCGGCGATCACCGCCAGATTCAGGCTATGGGCCATGGCAATGATCGCCCGGGCAATCTGCGCGTCCTGCTCACCGGACGGCAAACCGTCGACAAACGTGCGGTCGATTTTCAGTACGTCGATCGGGAATTGCTTGAGGTAGTTCAGCGACGAGTAACCGGTGCCGAAGTCGTCGACCGCGATGCTCAGGCCAAGGTTTTTCAGCCCGGCGAGGATCTGCATCGCTTCGCTGACTTCACGCATCAGGATACTTTCGGTCAGTTCCAGTTCCAGGCACGCCGGCGGCAGGCCGGTTTCGCGCAGGATCGTGGCGATCCGCGTACCGAGCTGGCCATCGGAGAACTGCCGCGCGGAAATGTTTACCGAGACCTTCGGTACACGCACGCGGTTCTGGTGCCAGGTCTTCAACTGGCGGCAAGCCTCGCTGATCACCCAGTCGCCTACGTCCACCACCAGACCGAGTTCTTCCAGCACCGGAATGAAATCCCCCGGCGGCACCAGTCCGCGACGCGGATGACGCCAGCGCAACAGCGCTTCGGCGCCGGTCAGGCGTTTGCCGTCGCCGCTGAACTGCGGCTGGTAATACAGGACGAATTCGTTCTGCTCCAGGGCGTGGCGCAAGTCGCTTTCCAGCTCCAGACGCTCCAGCGCACTCGCGTTCATGTCGGCCTGATAGAACTGGAAGTTGTTCTTGCCGCGCTCCTTGGCGTGGTACATCGCCGTGTCGGCGTTCTTCATCAACTGGCTGAGTTCATTGCCGTCCTGTGGACTCAGGGCGATGCCGATACTGGCGGTGACGAAGAACTCGCGGCCTTCCAGCACGAACGGCCGGACCAGGCTGCCAAGGATCTGCTCGGCGACATGAATCGCCCGGTTCAGCGCCAGTTCGCGGCTGGAGCGATGTTGCAGCAGCAACGTGAACTCGTCGCCGCCCATGCGCGCCACGGTGTCGTCATCGTCGACGCAGGCCAGTAGCCGCGTGGCCATGTCTTTCAACATGCGGTCGCCGGCGGCGTGGCCGAGGGAGTCGTTGATCGGTTTGAAGCGGTCGAGGTCAAGGAACATCAGCACCACCCACGACTTCTGCCGCTCGGCCGATTGCAGCGCGGTGTGCAGGCGATCCTGGAACAGCGTGCGGTTCGGCAAGTGGGTCAGGGCGTCGTAGTAGGCGAGGCGGTGAATCCGCTGCTCGCTGGCCTTGCGTTCGCTGATGTCGCTGAAGAAGCACACGTAACTGGCCAGGTCGCCTTCGTCGTCGAGCACCGCGGTGATGCCGACCCATGCCGGGTAGTGCTCGCCATTACGGCGCTTCATCCAGACTTCGCCTTCCCACGTGTTGTGCTCGTGCAGTTGCTTGAGCACGTAGCGCAAGTGCGCGTCCTGTTGCTCGTCAACGGTGAGCATGTTCGGTAACTGGTCGAGCACTTCGCCCACGGCGTAGCCACTGACGCGACTGAAGGCTTCGTTGGCCTGAACGATGTAACCGGCCGGGTCGGTGATCAGGATCGCCGACGTGGAATGCTCGAATACTGTCGCCGCCATGCGCAGGTCTTTTTCGGCGCGGCGCTGCTGGCTGATGTCGCGACCGACACCGAGCACGCCTTCGAACGCGCCGTGTTCGTCCCATACCAGCACCAGGCGCAGCTCGATCGGGATCTTGCGGCCATCGGCACGCAGGCAGTCGAACAGGAACAATTGCGTCTGTACCTGACGGCGCAAAATCGCCAGTTGTTCGGGGTTGTCCAGCGCCTTGCTGACCCGGTCCATCAGTGTGTAGATGCCGCTCAGTTGCTGCGGGTTGGCGATGGTCGATTGCCAGCCGTTCTGGAAAATCCACTCGGCGTCGTAACCCAGCACGGCTTGCACCGACGGGCTGACGTAGTTCAACGAGAGCTTGCTGTCGGTAGAGAAGATCACGTCGCTGATGCTTTCGGCGAGCATGCGGTAGCGCTGTTCGCTGTCACGCAGCGATTCGCTGGCTTCGATCTGCTCGGTGATGTCCTTGGCCACGCCGATGATCCGCGTGACTTGATCGTGCTTGTCGCGCGCCAGGGCCTGTTCGCGAATGTCGAAACGCCGCCATTTGCCGTCGCGATGGCGGAAGCGCAACTGGCATTGCAACAACTGGCTGTAACCGGCGTGGCGCTGCAACTGGCGCGAGCGATGGTAGTAATCGGCGTCTTCCGGGTGCAGAAGGATTTCCCAGAAATACTCGCCCATCTGGTGCAATTCGGTGCGGTTGTAGCCCAGGGTCTGGCCGAGGTGGTGGTTGCTGAAAATCATCCGCTGGCTGATCACGTCCTGCACATACAGATGATCCGGCACGGTGCGCACCACGTCCGACCAGAAACCTTCGCGTTCAAGCAATGACAACTCGATCAGCTTGCGGCTGGTGATGTCGTTGATGCTGAGGATCACCGCTTTGTAGTCGTGCTGCTCGGTCGGCAGGCGCAACACCATCCACAGGTGCTGGTCGCGGCCATTGATGTCCGGCAGTTTGATTTCCAGTTCCAGCTGTTTTTGTTGCTGCAGCACGGCGTCGAGTACTTGATTGCCAATCGCGCAATGGCGGTGCGGATGGCCGTCGATCAGCAATTGCCAGGCGTGCTCGCAGGAATTGACGTTGAGCAGTTGCAGCGCCACTTGGTTGACCTCGGTGACGCGCAGTTCCTGCAGCAACTGTTGGCGTTGCTGCGGTTGGTCGAGCCAGGCCTTGAGCTGATCGCTGGTCTGGATCTGCGCCTTGTCGAAGACTTGCTTCAGACCCGACAGATCGAGCACGCACAGCGCGACCCCGGTGCCTTCGAAAATGTCCTGATAGCGTCGGCGCCCCTCATGCAACTGGCGCTGACGGCGACGCATATTCAACAGCGCGATCACCGGCAGCATCGAGAACGCCAGGCCCAGCAGGCATTTGCCGATAAACGCCGGCAGCAATTCCTCGAGCACGCGCTGGCGGTCGAACAGACCGCGCAACTGCCAATCGCTGCTGCTCAGCGGCACAGTCAGTACGGTGTTGGCCATGTCGTCCGGACTCAAGACGCCGGGCCTGGCCGAAGGCTGTGCTTCGTCGCGACTGATGATCTGATGGTTGATGCGGTTTTCCACCAGCCACAGTGGGCGCAGGCCGGTGTCACCCTGTTTGGTCAGTGAGTCGAAGAAGGTCGGGGTAAGGCGCAACGCCCAATAGCCGCGCGTGCTGCCGCTGGCCTGATGCAACAACAGATGCACCACCGAGCCGTCATCGGCATTGCTGAAATAATGCGCCTGGGCGTGACTGCGGCGGACCAGTTCAGTGAGGTAGTCGGCGTCGTGGCTGTCGACGGCGCTGTCGCTGATGATTCGCCCGGAAGGGCTGAGCAACGCCATGCTGCGCAGATCGGGCAGCGACTGCTGGAGCTTGCGCAGCAGCGCCTGCTGTTCGTCGGCTGATTGCGGTTGTTCGACGATCGGTAGCAGATTGAGGGCGATTTGCGCGTTCAGCGCCATGTTCAGGCTGACCTGCGAGGCGAGGTCGGCGGTGTAATCGATGGTGTACTGACGCTGGTTTTTCTGGGTTTCGCGCAGTTGATCGAGCAGTTGCCAGAACAACAGCGCCAGCAACAAAAGCACGAGCGTCGCCAGCGCACCCTTTAATGTACCGCGCAGGGACGAGCCGGGCGCCGGTGGGGTGCTGCTCACAGAAGCTGGCGGAGTGACATTGGACAAGCTGTAATCCTGCGGTTTGCCTGGACTGGCGCGACGTGCACTATAAGCCGGACGCCCAAAGGGCGGCTAGCATGCCTTGAGTCGTGGCGAAGTGCCAGCCCCGCGCGGCTGGACTGCCTTTCATCAATCAGGTAGCTTTGCCGGTTACGCGGGAGCGTTCCAGCTCCTAGACTCAGACTTTTTCAGCGCGCACGCATTGATAACCATCAAGTGAACGACGCGCATGGTCTGGCCGGGCATCGCCTGCGCTGCAATCATTCATCTGTCACTGACCCAAGGTTCTCCATGGCTCAATACGTCTTCACCATGCATCGGCTGGGCAAAGTTGTTCCGCCGAAGCGGGAAATTCTCAAAAATATTTCGCTGTCCTTCTTCCCCGGCGCCAAGATCGGCGTACTCGGCCTCAACGGTTCGGGTAAGTCCACGCTGCTGAAAATCATGGCTGGCGTCGACACCGAGTTCGAGGGCGAAGCCCGTCCGATGCCGGACCTCAACATCGGTTATCTGCCGCAAGAGCCGCAACTTGATCCGACCAAGACCGTGCGTGAAGTGGTCGAGGAAGCGGTCAGCGTGATCAAGGATGCGCAAGCGCGTCTGGACGAGGTCTACGCCGCTTACGCCGATCCGGATGCAGACTTCGACAAACTGGCTGCCGAGCAAGCCAAGCTTGAAGCGATCCTGCAGGCCAGCGACGGTCATAACCTTGAGCGCCAACTGGAAGTCGCCGCCGATGCGCTGCGTCTGCCGGCGTGGGACGCGAAAGTAGAACACCTGTCAGGTGGTGAAAAGCGTCGTGTGGCCCTGTGCCGTCTGCTGCTGTCCGCTCCGGACATGCTGCTGCTCGACGAACCAACCAACCACTTGGACGCCGATTCGGTTGCGTGGCTGGAGCACTTCCTGCACGACTTCCCGGGCACCGTGGTAGCGATCACGCACGACCGTTACTTCCTCGACAACGTCGCCGGATGGATTCTCGAACTCGACCGCGGCGCGGGCATCCCGTACGAAGGCAACTACTCGGGTTGGCTTGAAGCCAAGTCCGATCGTCTGGCGGCCGAATCCAAGCAGCAGTCGGCGCACGAAAAAGCCATGAAAGAAGAACTGGAGTGGGTGCGCAAAGGCGCGAAAGCCCGCCAGTCGAAATCCAAGGCACGTCTGCAACGCTTCGAAGAAATGCAATCGCAGGAATTCCAGAAGCGCAGCGAAACCAACGAGATCTACATCCCGGCCGGTCCACGTCTGGGCGACAAGGTCATCGAATTCAAGAACGTCACCAAGGGCTACGGCGATCGCGTGCTGATCGACAACCTGTCGTTCTCGATGCCCAAAGGCGCCATTGTCGGCGTAATCGGCGGTAACGGCGCCGGTAAATCGACCCTGTTCCGCATGCTGATGGGCAAGGAACAACCGGATTCGGGCAGCATCGAAGTCGGCGAAACCGTGCAACTGGCCTGCGTCGATCAGAGCCGCGATGACCTCGATGGCAGCAAGACTGTGTTCCAGCAGATCTCCGACGGTTCCGATCAGATCCGCATCGGCAACTACGAGATCCCATCGCGTACTTACGTCGGTCGCTTCAACTTCAAGGGCGGCGATCAGCAGAAGTTCGTCAAGGACCTCTCCGGTGGTGAACGCGGTCGTCTGCACCTGGCGCTGACCCTGAAGGAGGGCGGTAACGTCCTGCTGCTCGACGAACCGTCCAACGACCTCGACGTTGAAACCTTGCGTTCCCTGGAAGAAGCCCTGCTGGACTTCCCGGGCGCTGCGATTGTGATCTCTCACGATCGGTGGTTCCTTGACCGCGTTGCGACCCACATCCTGGCGTACGAAGACGATTCGCAAGCGATCTTCTTTGAAGGTAACTACACCGAGTACGAAGCGGATCGCAAGAAACGCCTCGGCGAAGCGGCTGCCCAGCCACACCGGGTACGTCACAAGAAACTGGCCTGATTCGGGTTGGTTGCATAAAGAGCGGAGCCTTCGGGCTCCGTTTTTTTTGCCCGGTTTTTTTCAGGAGAACCGAGGTGGATTCATCGCTGGCAAGCCAGCTCCCACAGGGATTGTGTTATGTCCGGATTGTGTGAGCGCCGCTAAAACTGTGGGAGCTGGCTTGCCAGCGATAGCGGTGTAACTGTTGGTGCATCAATCAAGTTTGATCTCCCCATTCAGGTGCAAATTGGCGCCAAAAACCAGCCTGATTTATATCCTGTGCACCATTTAATTTCATAACTGCGACATTTTGCTCTGTTCCAGTGCGCAATTCGTTTGTTACAGTCCGGCCCAATCTCCTCCAACGACAATAAATTTGCCGAGACTTTTGCCATGATCGAATCCGTCGAATCCTTCCTTGCCCGCCTGAAAAAACGCGACCCGGATCAACCCGAATTCCACCAGGCCGTTGAAGAAGTCCTGCGCAGTCTGTGGCCGTTTCTCGAAGCCAATCCGCATTACCTGACCTCGGGAATTCTGGAGCGCATTTGCGAACCGGAGCGCGCGGTGGTGTTCCGCGTGTCGTGGGTCGACGATCAGGGCAAGGTTCAGGTCAATCGCGGTTTCCGCATCCAGATGAACAGCGCCATCGGTCCGTACAAGGGTGGCTTGCGCTTTCACCCGTCGGTCAACCTGGGCGTGCTGAAATTCCTCGCCTTCGAACAGACCTTCAAGAATTCCCTGACCTCGCTGCCCATGGGTGGTGGCAAGGGCGGTTCCGACTTCGATCCGAAGGGCAAGAGCGACGCCGAAGTCATGCGCTTCTGCCAGGCGTTCATGAGCGAGTTGTATCGCCACATCGGTGCCGACGTTGACGTGCCGGCCGGTGACATCGGTGTCGGTGCGCGCGAGATCGGTTTCCTCTTCGGCCAGTACAAACGCCTGAGCAACCAGTTCACCAGCGTTTTGACCGGCAAAGGCATGACCTACGGCGGCAGCCTGATTCGTCCGGAAGCCACCGGTTTCGGCTGCGTGTACTTCGCCGAAGAAATGCTCAAGCGTCGCGAGCAGACCGTTGAAGGCAAGCGCGTGGCGATTTCCGGCTCCGGTAACGTTGCGCAATACGCCGCGCGCAAAGTCATGGATTTGGGCGGCAAGGTGATTTCGCTGTCCGACTCCGAAGGCACGCTGTACTGCGAAGCGGGCTTGAGCGAAGAGCAATGGCTGGCGTTGCTGGAGCTGAAAAACGTCAAACGCGGACGCATCAGTGAACTGGCGACAGCGTTCGGTCTGGAATTCCGCGCCGGGCAATTGCCGTGGTCACTGCCGTGCGACATCGCGCTGCCGTGCGCCACGCAGAACGAACTCGACGCCGAAGCCGCACACGCGTTGTTGCGCAATGGCTGTGTGTGCGTGGCCGAAGGCGCGAACATGCCGACTACGCTGGAGGCTGTGGATATCTTTATCGAGGCCGGCATTCTGTTTGCCCCGGGCAAGGCGTCCAACGCCGGTGGCGTGGCGGTGAGCGGTCTGGAGATGTCGCAGAACGCCATGCGCCTGCTGTGGACAGCGGGCGAGGTGGACAGCAAGTTGCACGCGATCATGCAGTCGATCCATCACGCTTGCGTGCATTACGGCGAAGAGAACGGCCGGATCAACTACGTCAAAGGCGCGAACATTGCCGGCTTCGTCAAAGTTGCCGACGCGATGCTGGCGCAAGGTGTGGTTTAAGCCGGTTCGATGCGGATCACTTCAATCAATTGATCGCCGGCGGGGCGCTGCCACAGCACCTCGTCGTTGAGTCGGGCACCGAGCAGGGCGCGGCCCAGCGGTGAGCCCCAATTGATCAGGCCTTTGCTGGCATCGGCCTGATCTTCGCCGACCAATTGCACCCGGCGTTCGGTGTCGTGTTCGTCGGCGTAGGTCACCCGACTGCCGATCTGCACCTTGTCGGTGGAGGTCGCGGCAACCGCGACTTGTGCGCTGCTCAAGCGTTGATTGAAGTAACGCAGATCCCGTTCCAGGTCCGCCAGGCGTTGCTTGTCGGCCTGCTCACCTTTGGCCGATTGTTCGGCGTGCAAGGTTTGCAGTTCGGCGACTTTTGCCTGCAACTGCGCCAACCCCTGCGGCGTGACGTAATTGGGCTGCGTGCTGACCTGCCGTTCGACCGGTTGATCGGCTTGCGCGGCGGCGTTGTCTTCGTTGACGAATGCGCGACTCATGGTGTGCTCCTCGTATGAGGTTTGGGCCATGCTCGCAGGCATTTGGTTTCACTGGATGTCTGGCAGCGACCTATTGCGAGCGATAAGCCCGTCCGGCGTCCTGATCCTTCTGCTGCTGCCAGGCGCGCTCGCGTTCGTCCCAGTGTTCGTTGCGGTAGTCGTCGCGATCCTTGTTTTCGAGCATTGCCTGACACTGGCGAAAGCCGTCGGTCCAGCCTTCGGCGTATTGCTTGTCTTTGAGATAGCGCGGCACGTTCTTGCGAAATTCGCCGCTGATCGAACCGGCCGCCTGGCGACCGCTGATGCAGCCATCGTCGAAACCGTCGGCGAAGGCCGGTGGATAACCCTTGGCGATCAAATCTTCATGAGTGGTCTGGCAACCACTCAGCAACAACATAACTCCCAGCAAACCCGCACACCGCCACATCGCACTCTCCCGCGCCGGTTGGCCGGCTCATGAAGAAAGTCTAGAAGGGGATTTGTCGGGCGTTGGTGAAAGGCCTGTAAGTAATTCGTTGAGCGCCACAAATCCCCTGTAGGAGTGAGCCTGCTCGCGATAGCGGTGTATCAGTCACCGCAACAGTGACTGATGAATTGCTATCGCGAGCAGGCTCACTCCTACAAGGGGGATGTGTTCAGGATCAGTAGTGATACCACTTCACTTCGAGCATGACTTCCGTTTCCGGCGTGGCAAGGTGGCTAAACTCACGCTGCGCACTCAAGCGCAGACCAAGGTTGCGTGACAACTCCCACTGCTGATTCAGACTCAAACTGCGCCGCACTTCGCCATTGAAGAAGTAGTCACCCTTGGCCTCCAGACTGAGATTGCCCAACGGGTTTTTCCACAACACGCCGGTATTGAAACCGCCGGCCGGAGAAACAAATTCAGCGAAGTCATTGTTGTGTTCAACGCGCACCGTGCCGAGGGCAAAACCCAGCACATCGTCACCCAACGCCCAAGTGCCGCCACCACCACCATTCACATGGCTGACCAGCGTCTCGTCATCATGCTTGCCCGGTACCCGCTCAAGACCGCCAGTGACTTGCCATGACAGTGGCTGCAGCAGCTCATTGCGCGGTGTCAGCGAACGAATCGTCGCCAGATCCAGTTGCTGGAACTGCCAGTGATTGCCCTCGTACTGACGCAGCTTCATCTGCAGAATCTCGATCTGCGCGCCGAGCGGGAAGCTTTCGGCGTTGTCGTTAAGGTCGTGATAAGCCATGCGCAAGCCGTATTCGCCGAACGCACGATCACCACGAGTGCCGAGACCGGCCTGCCAGGTGCGTGATTCGTGACCGTCTTCAGGCAGGCCCGGTTGCGGAATTTCCAGCTCGGGTGCGGGGTTCTTGTTGATCGCCCGCAGCAGTTCAAAGCTGCGCTGCGCCCGTTGCGGGTCGCGTTCCTGACCGTTGGCGCGGTAGCGCTCCAGACGATACGCCGCGTCGATGATCAGCGCCTGACGGTCGCGGGGCAGGGCTTTGAAGGTTGAATCCTGCAGCACTTGCTGATCGGCGCTGACTTTCAGCACCCATTGCTGTTCTTCATCACTGAGCGGCTCGGCACGGCTGAGCAATTCACGCTCGCGGGATGGCCGGTATTCGATACTTTCCACCAGCCCGGCTTCCTTCACCGCTTTGACGGTGTCAGTAGGAATCGCGGTCAGCGGGAATTGCTCGGTCAGGCGCAAGCTCGGCCGTGCGACCTGCAGTAACTCAAGCAAGCGATACGAGCAGTTTTCATCGAAGAAAAAGTAGTCGAACTGGATCTGTTTCAACTCCCACACATGCTCGACCATGCGCGCGGTTTCTTCCTGGGTCAGATTCAGTCGGTATTCCCACAGATCGCGGTTTTCCAGGCTGCGGTATTCGGAAAGTTTCTCCTGATACGGCACCAGTGCGAACAGGCCCGGATAACCGCCCATCAAGCCTTTCCAGGCGTAGAGAATGCTGTTGTCCGAACCTTCGATGTAGGCGCCGAAGTTGATCGCGTAACTGAGCAGCGATGTCTTGTCGGCCTGCACGTCGGCCTGATCGATGCGCAACAGGGTGTGGCCGAACATCGATGACGGACTGTTCAAGTACGCCGCCGGGAAGATCATCACCGCGCTGTGCGGCGAGACGTCCTTGAACCATTTTTTGTACTCGGCGCACTCGGGCGTCGGCAGATCGGTGAGATTCAGCTGCGCTTTCAGCCAGCGAGTGCGGGCCGGGTAGACGCATTGCGCATGTTGCTCGCCGAGGCTGGCCGGGGCATACAGCGCTTGCACGGTGGCCGCCAGTTCATGATCGGGATGATCGTTGCCATCGGGCGCCAGAAAGAGTTTCTTGTCACTGACATAGCTGCGCCAGCCGCCGAGTTTGGCGGTTTCGTAGTGACCGAGGGAAATCCAGAAGCGGTCGTTGGCCAGTTGCTGCAAACGTTGAGGGTCGATGGTTGGCGCGGCGGACAGCGGGGCGCAGACACAGAGCGCCAGCCAGGCAAGGCGTTTGAGCATAGTCGGCAACTTGAACAGGAAAGAAATAAAGACCCAAGGAGGGCGGGCCGAAAAAATAAAACCCGCTTCCCGAAAGAAGCGGGTGGGGGTCGAGCTTAAGCCTGAGTAGCGTACTTGGCCAGACGAGGATCCGATTTCAGTACGGCCAGGGTGTTGGTATGCACGTCTTCAGCGGTCACGTCAGCCTTGCTGAAGATCTGCTGGAAGTGCTCGTGAGTCACAGCAGCGAAGTGCGCACGGTCTTCCGGCGCCACGCCCAGTACCACGGCATAAGTCGTCAGCGCTTCGCCGTTGCCTTTGGCCATGTCTTCGGACAGCTCGTTCATCATGCCATTCATGGCAAACCAGGATTTGCCGCCGTAGGTCAGCGATGCATTGGTCGAGCAGCCGTTGGTGCCGGACGTCATCCCGAAGGTGGCGTTACCGGAAGTGCCGTTGGTGGTGGAAGCGAGGAAGTGCGCCGGGGTGCCACGCTGACCTTCGAACAGCATGTTGCCCCAACCGCAATCCGGGCCGCCTGGAGCTTGCGCCATTGCGTTGATGGATACAGCGGTGAAGAGAGTACCGAGAAGAATCCGTTTCATAGCTTTGTTCTCTTTTGTGTGCATACCAATGGACAGGGTTCTGGCCCCCCAAGCTCTGTACGAAACAGACCCAAACGAAGCCAGTGGGCCGGTATTAGTTCCAGCCGCGCAGTTTGGAGTTTAGGCACGTTCCTGCGGTTCCGTGATTTTTTACAAAAGATTCGGTAATGACCCCGGTTTCAGGGGAGCTGCTGTGTAGAGGCGCGGTTGTCTATGCTTTGTCACATGGCGCGCCTTGCCAGTGGGGCACGGGCAGCGCCAGAATGCCGCTATCTGCCCCGCCTGATTGTTAAGGAAGCCCGATGCCTGATCCTGTTGCTGCCAGCTTGCGTCTTGCGCCCGAAGCGCTGACCCGTCCGTTTTCCGCTGAACAGTTCAGCTTCACTACCACCAATGATCTGGAGCCCTTTCGCGGTGTGCTCGGCCAGGAACGCGCGGTCGAAGCCTTGCAGTTCGGTGTGGCGATGCCACGCCCCGGTTACAACGTCTTTGTCATGGGCGAGCCCGGCACTGGCCGCTTCTCGTTCGTCAAACGTTACCTGAAGGCCGAAGGCAAACGCCTGCAGACCCCGGCGGACTGGGTCTATGTGAATAATTTCGATGAGCCGCGCGAACCGCGTGCTCTGGAGTTGCCGTCGGGCACTGCCGGCGCGTTTATCGGCGACATCAACGGTTTGATCGACAACCTGCTGGCAACCTTTCCGGCCGTCTTCGAGCACCCGTCCTACCAGCAGAAGAAGAGCGCCATCGACCGCGCCTTCAACCAGCGCTACGACAAGGCCCTCGATATCATCGAGCGGCTGGCCCTGGAAAAAGACGTCGCCCTGTACCGCGACAGCAGCAACATCGCCTTCACGCCGATGCTCGACGGCAAAGCGCTGGACGAAGCCGAATTCGCCCAATTGCCGGAAGCCGATCGCGAGCGTTTCCACGAGGACATCTCCGGTCTCGAAGAGCGTCTGAACGAAGAACTCGCCAGCCTGCCGCAGTGGAAGCGCGAATCGAACAATCAACTGCGTGCGCTCAACGAAGAAACCATCACCCTGGCCTTGCAGCCATTGCTATCGCCGTTGTCGGAAAAGTACGCCGAGAACGCCGCTGTCTGCGGTTACCTGCAAGCCATGCAGGTCTACCTGCTGAAAACCGTGGTCGAGCAACTGGTCGACGACAGCAAGACCGACGCTGTCGCGCGCAAATTGCTGGAAGAGCAATACGCGCCAAGCCTGGTGGTCGGCCATCCAGTCAGCGGCGGTGCGCCGGTGGTGTTCGAACCGCACCCGACTTACGAAAACCTCTTCGGCCGTATCGAATACACTACCGATCAGGGCGCGCTCTACACCACTTATCGTCAGTTGCGTCCGGGCGCCTTGCACCGCGCCAACGGTGGCTTCCTGATCCTTGAAGCGGAAAAAATGCTCAGTGAGCCGTTCGTGTGGGACGCGCTGAAACGCGCCCTGCAATCGCGCAAGCTGAAAATGGAATCGCCGCTCGGCGAGATGGGCCGTTTCGCCACCGTGACCCTCAACCCGCAGCACATTCCATTGCAGGTCAAAGTCATCATCATCGGTGCGCGGTCGCTGTACTACACGCTGCAAGACCTCGATCCGGACTTCCAGGAGATGTTCCGCGTTCTGGTCGACTTCGACGAAGACATCCCGATGGTCGACGAGAGCCTGGAGCAATTTGCCCAGCTGTTGAAAACCCGTACTTCGGAAGAAGGCATGGCACCGCTGACCGCCGATGCGGTGGCGCGTCTGGCGACTTACAGCGCACGACTGGCGGAGCACCAGGGGCGTTTGTCCGCGCGCATCGGTGATCTGTTCCAATTGGTCAGCGAAGCGGATTTCATCCGTCATCTGGCCGGCGATGAAATGACTGATGCCGGGCACATCGAACGTGCGCTGAAAGCCAAGGCCACCCGCACCGGGCGCGTCTCGGCGCGGATTCTCGACGACATGCTCGCCGGGATCATCCTGATCGACACCGATGGCGCAGCAGTCGGCAAGTGCAACGGTCTGACCGTGCTTGAAGTCGGCGACTCGGCGTTCGGTGTGCCGGCGCGGATTTCCGCCACGGTGTACCCGGGTGGCAGCGGCATCGTCGACATCGAGCGTGAGGTTAACCTCGGGCAACCGATTCACTCCAAAGGCGTGATGATCCTCACCGGGTATCTGGGCAGCCGTTATGCGCAGGAATTCCCGTTGGCGATTTCCGCGAGTATCGCCCTGGAGCAATCCTACGGTTACGTCGATGGCGACAGTGCGTCGCTGGGTGAGGCGTGCACGCTGATTTCGGCGCTGTCGAAAACGCCATTGAAGCAGTGCTTCGCGATCACCGGTTCGATCAACCAGTTCGGCGAAGTGCAGGCAGTCGGTGGGGTCAACGAGAAAATCGAAGGCTTCTTCCGTCTCTGCGAAGCGCGCGGGCTGACTGGCGAGCAGGGCGCAATCATTCCACAGGCCAACGTGGCCACGCTGATGCTCGATGAGAAAGTGCTGGCGGCGGTGCGTGCCGGGCAGTTCCACGTGTACGCAGTGCGTCAGGCCGACGAGGCGTTGAGTCTGCTGGTCGGTGAGCCGGCCGGAGAGCCGAATGCCGATGGCGAATTCCCGGAAGGCAGCATCAACGCACGGGTGGTCGAGCGCTTGCGCGACATCGCCGAAATGATCAGCGAAGAAGACCTCAAGGAAGCCGAGAAGGAGTTGGCCCAGGAAGCGCTGGCCGAAGCCAAACCCGCTTAAGCCTCGCGCGGTCAAACTGTAGGAGTGAGCCTGCTCGCGATAGCGGAGTGTCAGTTGGCGAATAAGTTGCCTGACACACCGCTATCGCGAGCAGGCTCACTCCTACATTTGTTTGTGGTGACCTTCGGAAAATTCGCCACAACTCTGGCGCCAATATTCACACAATGACCATTCGGCGCCTTCTGGTTCCATTCGGCTTGCGCGGCAGACTTTTCTTCTATTCTCAGCTCAAGGATATCGACAGTATCACTGGATCGAGCCAGTCCTCCCGTGGGGGCTGAATACCGGCTTCACCGAGGGTCGCCGCCATGTCGCGCAACCTCTGTCTCACCCGTCAATGCCTGGGTCTGGTGACCCGAATCGAATGCGCCATCAAGCCGTTGGCCGGCGATAACGGTATGTGGACCCTGCTCTTCGCTGCCGGCATGGCCGGCGAACAACCTTCCGCCATCAAGGCCCAGGGCCCGTTTCATGGGCCGGTCGCCGCCGAATCGATACTCGACACCATTGTCGAAAGCCTGACGCTGCATGGCTACGAACTGGCCGACGATCCACAGATCTGGAGCCTGCACCTGCAAGCCCAGCTGCGGCAGATCAACGGTGGACGTGGCCGCACTCTCAATTAAAACCTACCCATGCAGGAGCTGGCGCAGGCCGCGATCTTTTGATCTTGCTTTTCAGGGCGCCGAGTTGGCCGCCTGAGCCTTGTCGAGTTTGACCTCAAAGCCGTATTGCACGGTGGCGAGGTCGGTTCGCTGATAGGTTTCCACGTGGCTCGGGCGGCCATAAAAATAATGCACGCCAAACAACGCCGGGCCTTCTGCGCTCGCATCGTGGCTGACCGAAAGAATCTGCTTGAGATAGTTACCGCTGTCATCCTTGACGAAGAAACGCCATTCATTGGGTGGAAACAGTTTCAGGTCCACCACCAGCAGGTTGTTCTTGATCTCCAGGCCTTTGGGCAGGGACTTGGCGTCGTACGTCTGTTTGGCCACTGTGGCGAGAAACAGCGGCATTGAGCCGACGGCAATCGCCGGGGTTTCCGGGAACAGATTCAAGTCGTAAGTGATCGTCGCGCGCAGCGGATCGACTTGATACGCCTCGGGCGGCAGTTCGATCGGCTCGTCGAGCTTGCCGCTACGCTTTTCGGTGAAAAACGTCACAGGACTGACGCCCGGACTGAAATCATCGCCAAGCAATTCATCGTTGAACGTGCGGCGATGGGAAAATTCGATGCGGGCAGCGCTCGGTTCTTCCACGGATTGATGGATGCGGATGCCGGCCTTCAATTGCTCTTCGGTCAGGCTCGCGCCCTTGAGCCAGTTGACTGCCAGGTCGTCGTAAACCGTCACTGACGGATCCAGCGGCTGGATGGTTTTCTCCGTGGTGTGCTGATTGAACGTGCGAATCGGCAAGTCCAGCGGTTTGCGGGTCACGGTCGCCGAGGAGAAATCGAGCACGCTGACTTCCAGGGTTTCGATCGGGCCATTGAAATAGACCTTGTTGTAGCGACGCGGGTGTTTCTGCTCGAAATCCTGCTGTTCTTGCGTGAGCTGCTTTTCCAAAGCATCGCTCCAGCTCTTCTGTTGCTGCAGGGATGCCAGTTGTTTCTGGTAGAAGGCCACTTGCTCCGGACTTTCGTTGATCGAGCCGGCACGCACCAGATACTGACCGGTTTTATCGCGGGCTTGCACGATCATCGGGTTGAGCTGGGCCTCGGCGACTTCTGCGGCCAGCGGCAGGTTGTTGCTGAACTCGACTTCGGCGTAGTCCTTTTCAAGCCTCAGCAGTTTGACGCTGAGATTGTCGTTGGTGCGGGTCTGGCCGACATCCTTTTGCGTCAGGTCGAAGCTGTACAAGCGGCGTGGTGCGATGACTTCGATCCGGCCTTGCAGGCTGACCGGTTGCGGCAGGGTCTTCTTGTCCACGTCCAGTCCGTCAATGAACGGGTAGGTCACGGTCAGGTCGTCGGGGTTGGTGACGTTGGAGCTGGAGGGGCTGAGCTGAATGCCCGGATCGGTTTCCGACCATTCCGGCTGATAAGCGATCACGCGTTTGTTGCTCAACGTTACCGACTGCCATTCCACGCCATGGGGAAACAGGAAACCGCCGGGAATATTCAGGTTGAACGGGAACACAGGTTGCAAGTCGGTGAGGTAATCGGAGCTGGCGTCCTTGTGCAGCACGAACAGGCCATTGATAAAGGTATCGACCAGTGTCTGCGGGACGGGGTAATGCTTGAGCACGGCGAGCGCGTCTTCGCCGTATTCAGTGCGCGGCGGATTGTCGCTGAGCTTGAGCTGCGCCCGTTCAAGCAACAGCAGTGAACCGCCGAGTTCGGTGATGGCGTCCTTGAGCTTCGGATCGGTGATGGCGTCCAGCGACTGTTCGAACTTTGCGGTCTTTTCTTCGAGGCTGGTCGCGTGTTTCTCGTCGCCGGGCGAGCAACCGCTGATCAACAGAGCAAGGCAGATTCCGGCCGTCGTTATCGGTAATCGCACATCCATTTCCACGCGTCCTGTTTACAGTCACTGGGCTGTCAATGGTTTGGACACTAGCAGAAAAAAAATGCCACACACACGCAGGTGGCGGATTTAAGGGCGGTTTCTGGCTGTCATGACGGGCTGGTATACTCGCCGCCATTTCCAGCCCCCCTGTGTGAGATTCAATGGAACGCTTTATCGAAAATGCAATGTACGCCTCGCGCTGGCTGCTGGCGCCGATCTATATCGGGCTGTCCCTCGGACTGCTGGCGCTGGCACTGAAATTTTTCCAGGAAGTTTTCCACATCCTGCCCAACGTCTTCTCAATGGCCGAGTCGGAACTGATTCTGGTGCTGCTGTCGCTGATCGACATGGCGCTGGTTGGCGGTCTGTTGGTGATGGTGATGATTTCCGGCTACGAGAACTTCGTCTCTGAACTGAACATCGATGAAGGCAAGGAAAAGCTCAGCTGGCTCGGCACCATGGACTCTTCGTCGCTGAAGATGAAAGTCGCGGCTTCGATCGTGGCTATCTCTTCGATCCACTTGCTGCGCATCTTCATGGACGCCAAGAACGTCGATCCCGAGCACCTGATGTGGTACGTGATCATCCACATGACCTTTGTGGTCTCAGCGTTCGCCATGGGTTACCTCGACAAGGTCACCAAGCACTGATCAACCGTTGATCGTCGCAAAAACACCGCCCGTCTGTTGTGAAACAGACGGGCGGTGTCGTTTATGGCTTGTGCTTTGTGCCGCGCGGGCATATCCCTGTAGACGTCCTGTCTCGCCACCGCGTGAGGTGCGCTGATGAACCTGCAAGAGTTGAATGCGTTTGCCATTGCCAGGAAGGTAGATGAGCTGAACCTGATCTCCATGGAGGGCGGCATTTATCTACTCGAAGCGCGGATGCATGGCGCGGCGTATCCGTTGAGTGATCTCAAGGGCAATATGCTGACGCTGCGTTCGGTGGAGCATGCGCGGGATTTGCTGCATGCCTTTCCGGTGCTGCCGTTCAACCTCGTACACACCTCGGTACACGATGAAATGTGTGGTCTGGGTGCCAGTGGCGAGGAAAGCCTGAAAGTGCCGCTGGCCTGGCGTTCTGCCCTGTAGACCTTGCGCGCCATCGCCGGAACATCTGTGCTAGTCTGCTCGCCCTTTTGGTTCCGGGCGCGCCGGGACGCGCTGTGCACGCACGGCAAGTCTTGTGGCCGTCCGCACAGCGGAGCAGTGTCATGTCCGAAGTAAATCTGTCCACCGACGAAACCCGCGTCAGTTACGGCATCGGCCGTCAGCTGGGTGACCAGCTGCGCGACAACCCGCCACCGGGCGTGAGCCTGGACGCGATCCTGGCTGGCCTGACCGACGCGTTCGCCGGTAAGGAAAGCCGTGTGGGTCAGGAAGAAATGTCCGCCAGCTTCAAGGTTATCCGCGAAATCATGCAAGCCGAAGCGGCTGCCAAAGCTGAAGCCGCTGCTGGCGAAGGCCTGGCCTTCCTGGCTGAAAACGCCAAGCGTGATGGCATCACCACCCTGGCTTCCGGTCTGCAATTCGAAGTGCTGACCCAGGGCGAAGGCGCCAAACCGACCCGTGAAGACCAGGTGCGTACTCACTACCACGGCACACTGATCGACGGCACTGTGTTCGACAGCTCCTACGAGCGCGGCCAGCCTGCAGAATTCCCGGTTGGCGGCGTGATCGCTGGCTGGACCGAAGCTCTGCAACTGATGAATGCCGGCAGCAAATGGCGTCTGTACGTGCCGAGCGAACTGGCTTACGGCGCTCAAGGCGTTGGCAGCATCCCGCCGCACAGCGTTCTGGTATTCGACGTCGAGCTGCTGGACGTTCTGTAAGACCTTTGTGGGAGCGAGCTTGCTCGCGAATGCAGGCGACTGGATCTAACTTGAGATTCGAGTTGAAGCCTTCGCGAGCAAGCTCGCTCCCACAGGTTTTGTATTACTGCTCATAGTTCTATCTTGTGATGCAGTTCACTGGTCGGGCGCAATGCCCGGGCATAGCAGAACAGGAACAGATTGCGCACCAGTTCCTTGAGCACCAGCGGCTCGCTGGAATTGAGGCTGCTGACGTCCAGATCCCCTTGATCCTGCAGTTCATGCAAGGCTTCCTCTTCAAGCACCGCACAGACTTCGCCGGTCTCCCGATGGAGGATTCTGAGGTAAGGGTGTGGGCGATCCAGCCAGGCGTCGATCAGATAAGTCATGGTTCTCATCTCCATTGAAGGTGTTTGATGAGAATAATTCTTATTATCTAAATAGCAAGCGCCTATTGGCAGATTGTGAATTTTTCCGGGTAAAGATTGCGTAAGGTCAAAACGGCTGGCGTTTGGCTATTGCGCGGTTTTGCTGGAGTAGAACGGGGATGGCGAAGCTCCATCCCGCGGCTGGCGCGGGATGGATGACAGCAGATTCAGACCTTTCTGACGAACTCGGATTTGAGTTTCATCGGGCCGATGCCATCGATCTTGCAGTCGATATCGTGGTCGCCATCGCACAGACGGATATTCTTGACCTTGGTGCCGACCTTGACCACCAGCGAGGTGCCCTTGACCTTCAGGTCCTTGATCACGGTGATAGTGTCGCCGTCCTGCAGGACGTTGCCGACCGAGTCTTTCTTCACGGCATCATCGGACGCCACTTCGGCTTCGCCGCTGGCGGACCACTCGTGGGCGCACTCCGGGCACACCAGTTGGGTGCCGTCTTCGTAGGTGAATTCGGAATTGCATTTCGGGCAGGGTGGCAACGTGCTCACTAAGGCTCCTTGGGATGTGGATCGCTAAAAGTCGCACATTGTATAGGGTTTTAGCTGGCAGAGGGCAGACAACAAAAAGCCGCAGGCTTCAGAGGAAGGCTGCGGCTTTTGCTGAGGCGGGCAGAATCAGTGCGTACGGGCGACTGCAAACTCACTCAGTTCAACCAGCGCATCGCGGTATTCGCTGGCCGGCAGCGCGTCGAGGCACTTGATCGCACGGGCCACGTAATCACGGGCCAGTTGCGCGGTGTATTCCAGCGAACCAGACGCTTCCACGGCAATGCGGATGCTTTCCAGATCTTCGATCCCGCCTTTCTGGATCGCCTGACGCACCAGTGCAGCCTGTTCCGGCGTGCCTTCGCGCATGGTGTAGATCAGCGGCAGGGTCGGCTTGCCTTCGGCCAGATCGTCACCGACGTTCTTGCCCAGGGTTTCCGCATCGCCCTTATAGTCGAGCAAGTCGTCAACCAGCTGGAAGGCAACGCCGAGGTGATCGCCGAAAGTACGCAGGGCTTCGCTCTGCTCGGCGGTGGCACCGGCCAGCGCCGCCGCACTGTGGGTCGAGGCTTCGAAGAGCATCGCGGTCTTGCCGCGGATGACTTCCATGTAGGTTTCTTCGGTGGTGCTGGCGTCGCGCACCTTGGACAGTTGCAATACTTCGCCTTCGGCGATGATGCGCGTGGCCTGGGAGAGGATCTTCATCACCGGCATCGAGCCCAGTTCGACCATCATTTCGAACGAGCGCGAGTACAGGAAGTCGCCGACCAGCACGCTTGGAGCGTTGCCCCACATGGCGTTGGCGGTCGAGCGGCCACGGCGCATCCCGGACATGTCGACGACGTCGTCATGCAGCAGGGTCGCGGTGTGCAGGAATTCGATGGTGGCGGCCAACAGGCGCATGTCGTCGCCTTCGCGACCCAGGGCCTTGCCACACAGCAACACTAATAAAGGACGCAGACGCTTGCCGCCGGCCGAGGTGATGTAATCGCCGATTTTCGATACCAGCGGTACTCGGGAAGTCAGCTGCTTCTTGATGATGCCGTCGACGGCGCTAAAATCGTCCGCCACCGCGCGGTAGAAAGCTTGGGGTTGCATCAGCGAGAGTCGCTCCAGAAGGGTTGCGCGGCATGCTAGGACCCCAGTCCAGACCTGTCAAGGCGCGATGGACGGCTACTTGCAAGCCTGCCGCGCCTTGCGTACAATCGCGCACCCTGAACTTCCTGGGCAGCACCTGCCTTACGCAATTGCAACGGGCCTTCCAGCCTTATGCAGCCATGCCAGCCAATACCTCTTCCTATAAAGAGCTGGGTGAGCAGGATTATCGGAGAAATACCATGTCTTATGCAGTAATCGTTACTGGCGGCAAGCAGTACAAAGTCGCCCCAGGTGAATACCTGAAGATCGAAAAACTGGAAATCGCTACCGGCGAATCCGTTACCTTTGATCGCGTTCTGTTGGTCGCCAATGGCGATGACGTGAACATCGGCGCTCCAGTTGTTGCTGGCGCTACCGTTGTGGCTGAAGTGATCTCCCAAGGTCGTCACGATAAAGTCCGCATCATCAAGTTCCGTCGTCGTAAGCACCACATGAAGCGTATGGGCCACCGCCAGTGGTACACCGAGATCAAAATCACCGGTATTCAGGCTTAATTTCAGCCTAATTCCTCACTAGGAGAATTGACTCATGGCACACAAAAAAGCTGGTGGTAGTACCCGTAACGGTCGCGACTCAGAAGCCAAACGCCTTGGCGTTAAGATGTATGGCGGCCAGAAAATCATTCCGGGCAACATCATCGTGCGTCAGCGCGGCACCCAATTCCACGCTGGCTACGGCGTTGGCATGGGTAAGGATCACACCCTCTTCGCGAAAATCGAAGGCGTGATCAAGTTTGAAGTAAAGGGCGCGTTCAACCGCCGTTACGTGAGCGTTGTCGCCGCTTAATTGCGCGATCGCTGGAAAAGCCCTGTCTCGCGACGGGGCTTTTTCGTTTGTGGGGTGAGTCTCTTGCAAAGCTGTTTGTATGGGCTGTCGGCGTGCGATGCAGGTCGTGTTTTGGGGTCGCTGCGCTCATTTTTGCAAGAGTCTTATGTCTTGATTGTTTTTCGGCTCGTCCGTATGGCGAGAGGCGTTGGTTATGAAGTTTGTTGATGAAGTATCGATTCGCGTAAAGGCTGGTGACGGCGGCAATGGCGCCATGAGTTTTCGTCGGGAAAAATTCATCGAAAACGGTGGCCCGAACGGCGGTGATGGCGGTGACGGCGGTTCCATCTACATGATGGCCGACGAAAACCTCAACACCTTGGTCGACTACCGTTACACCCGGCACTTCGATGCCGAGCGTGGTTCCAACGGCGGCAGCACCGACTGCACCGGCAAGAAGGGCGAAGACCTGATCCTGCGCGTGCCGGTCGGCACCACGGTGATTGACTCCGCTACCCAGGAAGTCATCGGTGACCTGACCAAGGCTGGCCAGAAGTTGATGGTAGTGCAGGGCGGCTGGCACGGTCTGGGCAACACCCGTTTCAAATCCAGTACCAACCGGGCGCCGCGTCAGACCACTCCGGGCAAGCCGGGTGAGCAGCGCGACCTGAAACTGGAAATGAAAGTACTGGCTGACGTCGGTCTGCTGGGCTTGCCGAACGCCGGTAAAAGTACCTTTATCCGTTCGGTCTCGGCCGCCAAGCCGAAAGTCGCCGACTACCCGTTCACCACGCTGGTGCCGAACCTCGGTGTGGTCAGCGTCGATCGCTGGAAGAGCTTCGTCATTGCCGACATTCCGGGTCTGATCGAAGGTGCTTCCGACGGTGCTGGCCTGGGTATCCGTTTCCTCAAGCACTTGGCGCGTACGCGTCTGCTGCTGCACCTCGTCGACATGGCGCCGCTGGATGATTCCAGTGCGCCGGATGCTGCTGAAGTGATCGTCAACGAGCTGATCAAGTTCAGTCCGTCCCTGGCCGAGCGTGATCGCTGGCTGGTGTTGAACAAGTGCGACCAGATCCTTGAAGAAGATCACGATGAGCGCGTCAAGGAAATCGTTGATCGCCTCGAGTGGACGGGTCCGGTTTACGTGATCTCGGCCATCGCCAAGATCGGCACCGAGCGTCTGTGCCACGACATCATGCGTTACATGGAAGATCGTGCCGATCGCTTGGCTGCCGACCCGGCGTACAAGGAAGAGCTGGCTGATCTTGATCAGCGCATCGAAGACGAGGCGCGCGCGCAACTGCAGGCGCTGGATGACAAGCGTGCCCTGCGTCGCAGCGGCGTGAAGTCGGTCCATGACATCGGTGACGATGATTGGGACGAAGAAGATGTGGATGACGAAGACGGTCCGGAAATCATTTACGTGCGTGACTGATTCGTTGCAGTAAACTTAAGCGCCGCTCAATTGAGCGGCGTTTTAGTATCTGGAAATCGCAAGTCACAAATAACGTCATGGGCGGCGCTGGGTCGCGCTGCCCTCAAGCTAAGGTTGAAGATGATGCGGAGCAAGGTGACAGGTGCGCAGCGTTGGGTCGTGAAGATCGGCAGCGCTTTGCTGACAGCCGATGGCAAAGGGTTGGATCGCGCGGCAATGAGTGTCTGGGTTGAGCAGATGGTGGCCTTGCATGAGGCTGGCGTCGAGTTGGTGCTGGTGTCCTCCGGAGCGGTGGCAGCCGGCATGAGTCGTTTGGGCTGGACCGCACGACCCAGTGCGATGCACGAGCTCCAGGCGGCCGCTGCTATTGGTCAGATGGGTCTGGTGCAGGCGTGGGAATCGAGCTTCGCCGAGCATGGCCGGCACACTGCGCAGATTCTCCTGACCCACGACGACCTGTCCGACCGCAAGCGTTACCTCAATGCTCGCAGTACCTTGCGCGCGCTGGTCGAGCTGAAAGTCATCCCGGTCATCAACGAAAACGACACCGTGGTCACCGACGAAATCCGTTTCGGCGACAACGACACTCTGGCGGCGCTGGTGGCCAACCTGGTCGAGGCGGATCTGCTGGTGATCCTCACGGATCGCGACGGCATGTTCGACGCTGATCCGCGTAATAACCCCGATGCGCAGATGATTTACGAGGCGCGCGCCGATGATCCGAGCCTTGATGCGGTGGCAGGCGGCACAGGTGGTGCGCTGGGGCGCGGCGGCATGCAGACCAAGCTGCGCGCCGCGCGACTGGCGGCGCGTTCCGGTGCGCACACGATTATTGTCGGTGGGCGTCTTGAGCGAGTGCTGGATCGTCTGAAGGCAGGTGAGCGCCTTGGTACGTTGCTGTCACCCGAGCGCGGCATGCTCGCAGCGCGCAAGCAGTGGCTGGCCGGCCATCTGCAGACCCGTGGCACGCTGGTATTGGATGATGGTGCGGTGTCGGCGCTGTCCCAGGGCAACAAAAGCTTGCTGCCAGTCGGTGTCAAACTGGTTCAAGGCAGCTTCCGCCGAGGCGAAATGGTCGTCTGCGTGGCGTCGGATGGTCGTGAGATTGCCCGAGGTCTGGCCAACTACAGCGCGCTGGAAGCACAAAAAATCATCGGTCAGTCGTCAGATGCGATTGTCGGTTTGCTCGGTTATATGGCGGAGCCGGAACTGGTTCACCGTGACAACCTGATTCTGGTCTAAGGAAAACTCGATGCGTTTAGCAAAAGGATTGTTGGGCTTGCTGATGGCGCTGCCATTGCTGGCCTCGGCCGAAGAAATCGGTCAGGTGTCGACAGTGTTCAAATTCGTCGGCCCGAATGACCGGATCGTCGTCGAAGCATTCGATGACCCGAAGGTTGAGGGGGTGACCTGCTACCTGTCGCGCGCCAAGACTGGCGGCGTGAAGGGAGGTCTGGGTCTGGCTGAGGATCGCGCTGAGGCTTCGATTGCCTGTCGCCAGGTTGGTCCGATCAAGTTCAAGGGTGATCTGAAGGATGGCGATGAGGTGTTCAAGGAGCGCACTTCGCTGGTGTTCAAGACCATGCAGGTGGTGCGGTTCCTCGACAAGAAGCGCAATACGCTGGTGTATCTGGTCTACAGCGACCGCTTGATCGAGGGTAGTCCGCAGAATGCCGTGACCGCGATCCCGATCCTTCCATGGGTGCCCGTGCAGCAATAACACCGCAAAACAAACTGTAGGAGTGAGCCTGCTCGCGATAGCGGTGTGTCAGTCGATGCAATTATTGACTGTGACACCGCTATCGCGAGCAGGCTCACTCCTACATTTTTTTGCGCTGGATTCGTTAAATCACAGGCAATAAAAAACCGACCCTAAGGTCGGTTTTTTAATGACTACGTCGATTAAGCAGCTTCTTTCAGCGCTTTAACGTGGCCATTCAGACGGCTCTTATGGCGAGCAGCCTTGTTCTTGTGGATGATGCCTTTATCGGCCATACGGTCGATAACTGGCACAGCCAGAACGTATGCAGCTTGAGCTTTTTCAGCGTCTTTTGCGTCGATGGCTTTAACTACATTCTTGATGTAGGTGCGAACCATGGAACGCAGGCTGGCGTTGTGGCTGCGACGCTTCTCAGCCTGTTTTGCACGTTTTTTGGCGGAAGGTGAGTTGGCCACCGTCGAGCTCCTCGAAAGACTTTTTAGGAAATAGCAAACAAAATAGGCCGCGAATCATGCCGATGAGTTGAAGTCTTGTCAAGGGCACTTGAAACGTTCCGCTAAGTGGTAGGTATAAAGAGGCGGGATATTTATTTCCGGCGCTTGACCTGTAAACTCGCGAGCTTTGGCTCTGTGCTGCTGCGGCGCGGAGTATCGCACAAGTAGGCGCTTTGTTCGCCTGCTGTTTATCGACAGGCACAAATTCCCTCAATGAATCTGCTCAAATCGTTGGCCGCCGTCAGCTCTATCACGATGCTTTCCCGGGTTTTGGGGTTTGTTCGTGACACGCTCATTGCCCGTACATTCGGCGCCGGGATGGCGACCGACGCCTTCTTTATAGCCTTCAAACTGCCTAATCTGCTGCGCAGGATCTTCGCCGAGGGCGCTTTTTCTCAGGCTTTTGTGCCGATTCTTGCGGAATACAAAAGCCAGAAGGGTGAAGAAGCGACGCGTACGTTCATTGCTTACGTGTCGGGTTTACTGACGCTGGTATTGGCGGTAGTGACTGCGCTGGGCATGATCGCCGCGCCTTGGGTGATCTGGGCAACGGCTCCGGGCTTTACCGACACGCCGGAAAAATTCCAGCTCACCTCTGATCTGCTGCGGGTGACCTTCCCCTATATATTGCTCATCTCGCTGTCCTCGCTGGCCGGCGCGATTCTCAATACCTGGAACCGTTTCTCGGTGCCGGCCTTCGTGCCGACTCTGCTCAACGTCAGCATGATCGTGTTTTCGCTGTTTCTCACGCCGTACTTTGACCCGCCGGTGATGGCGCTGGGATGGGCGGTGCTGGTCGGTGGTCTGGCGCAATTGCTCTATCAACTGCCGCACCTGAAAAAGATCGGCATGCTGGTGCTGCCGCGCCTGAATCTGCGCGATACCGGCGTCTGGCGCGTGATGAAACAAATGCTGCCGGCGATTCTCGGCGTCTCGGTCAGCCAGATTTCGCTGATCATTAACACGATCTTCGCCTCGTTTCTGGTCGCAGGCTCGGTGTCGTGGATGTATTACGCCGACCGTTTGATGGAATTGCCGTCCGGCGTACTCGGCGTGGCATTAGGGACGATTCTGCTGCCGACATTGGCGAAAACCTATGCCAGCAAGGATCGCCACGAATATTCGCGGATTCTCGATTGGGGGCTGCGCCTGTGCTTCGTTCTGGTGCTGCCGTGCTCGCTGGCGCTGGGGATTCTTGCTGAGCCGCTGACCGTGTCGCTGTTCCAGTACGGTCAGTTCAGTGGTTTCGACGCCGAAATGACCCAGCGTGCGCTGATTGCTTATTCTGTCGGCCTGCTAGGGATTATCGTGATCAAGGTGCTGGCACCGGGCTTTTATGCGCAACAGAACATCCGGACCCCAGTAAAAATCGCAATCTTCACGCTGGTCGTTACTCAACTGTTCAATCTCGTTCTGATTGGTCCGCTGGCTCACGCCGGCCTGGCCCTGGCAATCAGTGCCGGCGCCTGCTTGAACGCGGGATTGCTGTTCTATCAACTGCGCAAGCAGCAGATGTATCAGCCGCAGCCGGGTTGGGCCAGGTTCGGCTTCAAGCTGGTGGTGGCAGTGGCGGTGATGTCGGCAGTGTTGCTGGTTGGCATGCATTTCATGCCAGCGTGGGATCAGGGGCACATGCTTGAGCGCTTCCTGCGTCTGGGCGCATTGGTTGCGGCGGGTGTGGTGTCCTATTTCGGTATGTTGCTGCTGCTCGGTTTCCGTCTGCGCGACTTCAATCGCAAGGCCTTGAGCTAAGGTTTTACCCTTTATGGATGGGCGCGGGCCGGCAGTTTTGTCGGCTCGTTCACTTTGCGTTACGGTGTTGCCTGTCGTCGGCCGTCGGGTGTGGTTATAATCGACCACTTTATGAGCAAGAAGCGCGTTATGCAGCTGGTTCGAGGCCTCCACAACTTGCGCCCCCAGCATCGGGGCTGCGTCGCCACTATTGGCAACTTTGACGGTGTTCACCGTGGTCACCAGGCTATCCTGGCCCGACTGCGTGAGCGCGCGCTCGAGTTGGGCGTACCCAGCTGCGTGGTGATTTTCGAGCCGCAGCCACGGGAATTCTTCGCCCCCGAGACCGCGCCGGCGCGTCTGGCGCGGTTGCGCGACAAGCTGCAACTGCTGGCTGCTGAAGGCGTTGACCGGGTTTTATGCCTGGCATTCAACCAGCGCTTGAGCAAGCTCAGCGCCAGTGAGTTCGTCGATACCATCCTGGTGGATGGCCTCGGCGTGCAGCATCTGGAGGTCGGTGACGATTTCCGCTTCGGTTGTGATCGCCTAGGTGATTTCGACTTCCTGTTGCAGGCCGGGCAGATGCACGGTTTTACCGTGGAAGCGGCGCAAACCGTCGAGCTGGACGGCATTCGCGTCAGCAGCACGCAGGTGCGCAACGCCTTGGCCGCCGCCGATTTTGTCTTGGCCGAACGTTTGCTCGGCCGCCCGTACCGCATTGCCGGTCGCGTGCTGCACGGTCAGAAGCTGGCCCGGCAACTCGGTACGCCGACTGCCAATATTCAACTCAAGCGTCGTCGCGTGCCGTTCACCGGGGTGTACCTGGTGGATGTCGATATCGACGGCAAGACCTGGCCCGGCGTCGCCAATATCGGCGTGCGGCCCACGGTACAAGGTGATGGCAAGGCCCACCTTGAAGTCCATCTTTTAGATTTTGCCGGCGATCTGTATGACCGGCGTTTGACGGTGGTTTTCCACCAAAAGCTGCGTGAAGAGCAGCGCTTCGCCTCCCTGGAGGCATTGAAAACGGCGATCAATGCGGATGTCGCCACCGCCCGTGCACTAGCCGCACCTAGCGCCCATCGCTAATGAAGAGCCTTAAATGACCGACTATAAAGCCACGCTTAACCTTCCGGACACCGCCTTCCCAATGAAGGCCGGCCTGCCACAGCGCGAACCGCAGATTCTGCAGCGCTGGGACAGTATTGGCCTGTACGGAAAGTTGCGCGAGATTGGCAAGGATCGTCCGAAGTTCGTTCTGCATGACGGCCCTCCGTATGCCAACGGCACGATCCACATCGGTCACGCACTGAACAAGATTCTCAAGGACATGATCATTCGCTCGAAAACCCTGTCGGGTTTCGACGCGCCGTACGTCCCGGGTTGGGACTGCCACGGCCTACCGATCGAACACAAGGTTGAAGTGACCCACGGCAAGAACCTCGGCGCGGACAAGACCCGCGAGCTGTGCCGTGCCTACGCCACCGAGCAGATCGAAGGGCAGAAGTCCGAATTCATCCGCCTCGGCGTGTTGGGCGATTGGGCCAACCCGTACAAGACCATGGATTTCAAGAACGAGGCCGGCGAAATCCGCGCCCTCGCTGAGATCGTCAAGGGCGGTTTCGTGTTCAAGGGCCTCAAGCCGGTGAACTGGTGCTTCGACTGCGGTTCGGCCTTGGCTGAAGCGGAAGTCGAGTACGAGAACAAGAAGTCCTCGACCATCGACGTCGCCTTCCCGATCGCTGACGAAGCCAAACTGGCTGCCGCGTTCGGTCTGCCATCGTTGAGCAAACCGGCGTCGATCGTGATCTGGACCACCACCCCGTGGACCATTCCGGCCAACCAGGCTTTGAACGTGCACCCGGAATTCAACTACGCGCTGGTTGATGTCGGCGACAAGCTGCTGGTGCTGGCTGAAGAGCTGGTTGAAGCCTGCCTGGCGCGCTATGGCGTTGAAGGCTCGGTCATCGCGACCACCACCGGTAAAGAACTTGAGCTGATCAACTTCCGCCACCCGTTCTATGACCGTCTGTCGCCGGTGTACCTGGCTGACTACGTCGAACTGGGCGCTGGCACTGGCGTGGTTCACTCCGCTCCGGCCTACGGCGTGGACGACTTCGTGACCTGCAAGAAGTACGGCATGGTCAACGATGACATCCTCAATCCAGTGCAGAGCAACGGCGTGTACGTGCCATCGCTGGAATTCTTCGGCGGCCAGTTCATCTGGAAGGCCAACCCGGCCATCGTCGACAAGCTGACCGAAGTCGGTGCGCTGATGCACACCACCGTCATCGAACACAGCTACATGCACTGCTGGCGTCACAAGACCCCGCTGATCTACCGCGCGACTGCGCAGTGGTTCATCGGCATGGACAAAGAGCCAACCAGTGGCGACACCCTGCGTGTGCGCTCGCTCAAAGCCATCGAAGACACCAAGTTCGTCCCGGCCTGGGGCCAGGCGCGTCTGCACTCGATGATCGCCAACCGTCCGGACTGGTGCATCTCGCGTCAGCGCAACTGGGGCGTGCCGATCCCGTTCTTCCTGAACAAGGAAAGCGGCGAACTGCACCCGCGCACCGTTGAGCTGATGGAAGAAGTCGCCAAACGCGTTGAAGTCGAAGGCATCGAAGCCTGGTTCAAAATGGACGCTGCCGAGCTGCTCGGCGACGAAGCGCCGCTGTACGACAAGATCAGCGATACCCTCGACGTCTGGTTCGATTCGGGCACCACGCACTGGCACGTCCTGCGCGGTTCGCACCCGATGGGTCACGAGACCGGCCCGCGCGCCGATCTGTATCTGGAAGGTTCTGACCAACACCGTGGCTGGTTCCATTCGTCGCTGCTGACCGGTTGCGCCATCGACAATCACGCGCCGTATCGCGAACTGCTGACGCACGGTTTCACCGTCGACGAAGCCGGCCGCAAGATGTCCAAATCGCTGGGCAACGTGATCGCGCCGCAGAAGGTCAACGACACCCTGGGCGCCGACATCATGCGTCTGTGGGTGGCTTCGACTGACTACTCCGGCGAGATGGCGGTTTCCGACCAGATCCTGCAGCGCAGCGCGGACGCCTATCGTCGTATCCGTAACACCGCGCGTTTCCTGCTCTCGAACCTCAGCGGTTTCAACCCGGCCACCGACATCCTGCCGGCTGAAGAAATGCTCGCGCTGGATCGTTGGGCGGTCGACCGCACCTTGCTGCTGCAACGTGAGCTGCAAGAGCACTACGGCGAATACCGTTTCTGGAACGTCTACTCGAAGATCCACAACTTCTGCGTGCAGGAGCTGGGTGGTTTCTACCTCGACATCATCAAGGATCGTCAGTACACCACTGGCGCCAACAGCAAGGCCCGCCGTTCGGCGCAAACCGCGCTGTTCCACATCTCCGAAGCGCTGGTGCGCTGGATCGCGCCGATCCTCGCTTTCACCGCCGACGAACTGTGGGAGTACCTGCCGGGCGAGCGCAACGAATCGGTGATGCTCAATACCTGGTACGAAGGTCTGACCGAACTGCCGGCCGACGTTGAACTGGGCCGCGACTACTGGGAGCGCGTAATGGCGGTCAAAGTAGCGGTCAACAAAGAAATGGAAATCCAGCGCGCGGCCAAGGCCGTCGGTGGCAACCTGCAAGCCGAAGTGACGCTGTACGCCGAAGACGCCCTGAGCGCCGATCTGGCCAAGCTGAGCAACGAGCTGCGCTTTGTTCTGATCACCTCGACCGCCAGTGTTGCGCCGTTTGTACAGGCTCCGGCCGATGCGGTAGTGACTGAAGTCAGCGGCCTGAAGCTGAAGATCGTCAAGTCGGCCTTCCCGAAATGCGCGCGTTGCTGGCACTGCCGTGAAGACGTTGGCGTGAACCCGGAGCATCCGGAAATCTGCGGCCGTTGCGTCGACAACATCAGCGGCGCTGGCGAGGTTCGTCACTATGCCTAATGCCGTTGGCCGTTTCGGACGGTTGAGCTGGCTGTGGTTGAGTTTGCTGGTTCTGGTCATCGACCAGGCCAGCAAGTTCTACTTCGAAGGCAAGCTCGAAATGTTCCAGCAGATCGTGATCATTCCCGATTACTTCAGCTGGACCCTGGCCTACAACACCGGCGCTGCCTTCAGCTTTCTGGCTGACAGCTCCGGCTGGCAGCGCTGGCTGTTCGCCCTGATCGCGATCGTGGTTAGTGCGGTGCTGGTGGTCTGGCTCAAGCGCCTGGGGCGCAACGAAACCTGGCTGGCCATCGCGCTGGCGCTGGTATTGGGCGGTGCGCTGGGCAATCTGTACGACCGCATTGCCCTGGGCCATGTGATCGATTTCATTCTGGTGCACTGGCAGAACCGCTGGTACTTCCCGGCGTTCAACTTCGCCGACAGCGCGATTACCGTTGGCGCGGTGATGCTGGCACTGGACATGTTCAAATCCAAGAAAACCGAAGAGGCCGTTCATGACTGATCAGGTATTGGCTGAGCAACGCATTGGCCAGAACACGGAAGTCACTTTGCACTTTGCATTGCGCCTGGAGAACGGCGACACCGTCGACAGTACGTTCGACAAAGCCCCGGCGACCTTCAAGGTCGGTGATGGCAACCTGCTGCCGGGTTTCGAAGCGGCGCTGTTCGGCTTCAAGGCCGGCGACAAGCGCACGCTGACCGTCGAGCCGGAAAACGCTTTCGGCCAGCCGAACCCGCAGAACGTGCAGATCATCCCGCGTTCGCAGTTCGTCGACATGGAGTTGTCACCGGGTTTGCTGGTGATCTTCAACGATGCGGCCAATACTGAGCTGCCGGGTGTGGTGAAAGATTTCGACGACGCGCAAGTGACCATCGACTTCAACCACCCGCTGTCGGGCAAGACGCTGACCTTTGACGTGGAAATCATTTCCGTCAAAGCGCTGTAACTGACTGTATAAGGTCAAATGTGGGAGCGAGCTTGTTCGCGAAAGCGGTGTGTCAGCTAACAGAGATGTTGCAGGTGATACCCCCTTCGCAAGCACGCTCCCTCCCACAGTAGTTATTCATTGTTTTTTCGCGCGCAAGACACGAGGCACAGCATGCAAATCAAACTCGCCAACCCCCGTGGCTTCTGCGCCGGCGTGGACCGGGCGATCGAAATCGTCAACCGCGCCCTGGAAGTTTTCGGGCCGCCGATCTACGTGCGTCATGAAGTGGTGCACAACAAGTTCGTCGTCGAAGACCTGCGCAGTCGCGGGGCGATTTTCGTCGAAGAACTGGATCAGGTGCCGGATGACGTCATCGTGATCTTCAGTGCCCACGGTGTCTCCCAGGCCGTACGTACCGAAGCCGCTGGCCGTGGCCTGAAAGTCTTCGACGCCACCTGCCCGCTGGTCACCAAGGTGCACATCGAAGTGGCGAAATACAGCCGCGACGGTCGCGAATGCATCCTGATCGGCCACGCCGGTCATCCGGAAGTCGAAGGCACCATGGGCCAGTACGACGCCAGCAATGGCGGCGCGATCTACCTCGTCGAAGACGAAAAAGACGTGGCCGAATTGCAGGTGCGTAACCCGGAAAAACTGGCCTTCGTCACCCAGACCACGCTGTCGATGGACGACACCAGTCGCGTCATCGATGCCCTGCGCACACGCTTCCCCGCCATTGGTGGCCCGCGCAAGGATGACATTTGCTACGCCACGCAAAACCGTCAGGACGCGGTCAAGCAACTGGCTGACGAATGCGACGTTGTATTGGTGGTTGGCAGCCCGAACAGTTCCAACTCCAACCGCTTGCGTGAACTTGCCGAGCGCATGGCCACACCGGCCTACCTGATCGACGGCGCTGAAGACATGCAGAAGAGCTGGTTCGATGGCGTTGAGCGCATCGGCATCACTGCCGGCGCCTCCGCACCGGAAGTATTGGTGCGCGGTGTGATTCAGCAATTGCAGGCCTGGGGCGCAACCGGTGCCGACGAACTGGCCGGGCGTGAAGAGAACATCACCTTCTCGATGCCTAAAGAGTTGCGCGTGCGTTCGATCTGACACTTCTGTTTTTTTGACACAGTGCCTGCTCAGCTTTTTCGCTGGCCAGGCGCACGCGACCGGTCGCCGCCAGCACTATCTGGCGCTGACTGACCGGCTCGCGAGCCGAGCAGACATGAAGTGTCCCTGCCTGAAACGCCCGCCCGGGCATCAGTGGTTGCCCCAGACTGCTGAAGCGTACGTAACGACTTACCGACCAATTGCCGACAATCGGCACCTGCGTGTCGCTCACACTTTCTTGTAGCAGCGGATTGTTGCTGTCTTTCGGCCCCTTGCCGCTGATATCCAGAATGATCCGCCAGCCCTGACTCCAGTCACCGTTGATGCCATGAATCACCACGCTCTGATTGCGCGTGATGGCTTGGGTGCGAGCGTTGCGCAGGCCATCGAGCAAAGATTGCGCCGCCTGATCCCGATGGTTCGATTCTCTGAGCGTGGCAAACGCTGGACTGACCAGCAGCAGAACAATTGCGCCAATCGCCAGTCCCATAAGCAGTTCGATCAGGCTGAAACCCTGTTGCGGCATAAAAAATCCCTCCGTGGCGTGTGATGAACGGCGCGCTCCGTGCGCCGGGCAGGGCAAATCAACCGACGCGGGTCGGTTGAATGTTCTAGCGTGTAGAAGCAGGTATAGCCGACGGCAACGGAGGGCATCGATGGATCTTCGTACAAAAGGTTTCACGCTGATCGAGTTGTTGGTCGCGCTTGCGATCTTCGTGATCCTGATCACTTTGGCCGTGCCTGCGTTCACCCGATCCATACAGGGCAGCAAGGCTGATACCGAGATGGGCGATCTGCAACGGGCGATCAATTTCGCCAGGCTCGAGGCCATCGACCGTGGCACCACCCTGCGCCTGCGCCCGACCGCCGGTGGCAGTGTCTGGACCGGTGAGTTATCGGTCTACGACAGTACCGGCACCCCGGCCAATGTGTTGCGGGTTGTTCCCGCGATGAGCAGCGGCGCGACTCTGACGCTACCCTCAGGAGTGACCGCACTGGATTTCAACAACCTTGGCGGTCTGGCGGCACCGTCGACGGCAGTGCTCATCAGTTACACGCTGGGAACGCAAAGCAGGACGCTGAACGTGTGTTTGAACGGACGAATTCAATTGGGTGGAACTTGCGGATGAGGGCAGGGAGTCAACACATACAGCAGGGTATGACGCTGATCGAGGTGCTGGTCGCGTTACTGATTCTGACGGTCGGGCTGTTGGGGGCGGCGGCGGTGCAACTGAATGCGCTGAAGTACACCGACAGTTCACGGATGACCAGTCAGGCCAGTTTCATCGCCTACGACATGATGGACCGCATCCGCGCCAACTCCGGCGCCGACTACACCGTCACACCGCCGACCTCGGGCAATCTGGGTGTCGCCCGCGATCAGGACCTCTACGACTTCGCCACCAACATCATCAACTTCGGTGGACCGACCGCGACTGGCAGCATCACCCTCAATCAGCGGGTCTACACCATCACCATCAACTGGAGCGACGCACGGGCAGCCAACACCGCCAGTGCTCAACGCAGTTTTGTCCTGACCAGCCGCGCTGCGGTTGATCCGGTGGCTACGCCATGACGCGCCATCAGCGGGGTTTCGGCTTGATCGAGTTGCTCATTGCCCTCGCACTGGGCTTGATCATTGTGCTGGGGGTCGTGCAGATTTTCATCGCGGCGAAAAATACCTACGTCAGCCAGAACAGCGCGGCGGCGATGCAGGAAGACGCGCGTTTTGTGCTGAGTAAAATGATTCAGGAAATTCGCATGGTCGGGATGTTCGGATGTCTCGGCACCATTACGGACTCCAGCTCGGCGGGGGATTTCAATGCGGCGCAGATAGCGCCGATCAACTGGGACAACGCCAACCTGAAACTGACGCTGGTCACCGCCGATATTGGCAGCGGCGGCGGCACGCCGACCTGGACGGTGGTTTCCGATTGCCGCAACAGCGCCACGGCGTATACGGGGTTACGAGCGGCGGCGAGCGGGCAGATTGCCTTCCCGATCCGGCGTCTGATCTACAGCTTCAGCAACAACCAGATTCTCATGGGCACCGGCAGCGGCACGCCGACCCAGCAGGTGCTTGTGAACAACGTCAGTGCTTTCAACGTCACGTTCGGTCTGGCCAGTTCCGCGACGGATGTGGCGGCCTCGACCTACAGCGCCAACCCGAGTGATCCGGCACGCATTCGCAGTGTGCGCCTGAGCCTGACTCTCACCGACCCCAACAGCCGGGTCGCCACGCAAACCTTCAACGTGGTTGCCGCTTTGCGCAACCGCTTGCAGTGAGGGCCGGGGTGATGCGGATCTTTCTTCATGACCGGCAAGCTCAACGCGGCATGGCGTTGCTGGTCAGTCTGGTGTTTCTGTTGTTGCTGACGCTGATCGGCCTGTCGTCGATGCAGAGTGCCAATCTGCAGGAAAAAATGGCCGGTAGCGTGAGTCTGCGTAATCAGTCGTTTCAAACTGCCGAGGCGGCGTTACGGGTCGGGGAGAGTGCGGTTCAGCTTGATACCTACACCTTGGCGGTGTGCAGTGGCACGACGCAATGCGCACCGCCGGCGGAATCATCGGTGGTCAGTGCAGCGGGGCTGAATTCAACTTCGGGTGTGACGTGGATCGCTTCCGGTAATGGCTTCTATGGTGTGCAGAATATTGGCACCACGCTCACGGCAGTGAACGTACCGAGTAACACTTCGGCGACGTTGTATCGGGTCACCGCCGTTGGTATCGCCGGCACTTCGCGCAGTGTGGTGGAGAGTGTCTATGCGAAGTATTGAGCGGTGTGGATCGCTGTTGCTCGGCATGTTGCTGAGCTTGTATCTGGTGTCTCCGGCCTACGCATTTACGCCGTCTGATTCGCCGCTGTTGAGTGCGGCAGCGGTGCCACCCAATGTCATGCTGCTGATCGACGACTCAGGGAGCATGAACAGCATCATTTATGCGGCTGGATTCGACCCCACGGCTGACCGCACGCCGGCGCGGCAGTGCAACGCATTGCTCGGCTTGTGTTTGAGTTCGGCGACGATCACCGGCGACACGATATTTCTGTCGAGCCTGCCAACCTCCGGGTGCTCCGGCGGTGCCTATGCGTTCTATAACAACAGCCTGGCGCCGTTGTGCCTGAAACTGCCGGATCCGGTGGGCAGCGGCAACACGCGTTATTCCGGGGATTACATCTCCTATGTGGTCGGCCTGGCCATTAACAATGGCACGCGCGATTTCACCACCGGGGCGATTCCTAACGACTACCGCATCAACGTCGCGCGCAACGTCTCCACGGCATTGGTCAGCAGTAACCGCACGTTGCGTATCGGCCTGTCGACATTCAATCCGGCTACCAGCAACAACTCCGGCAATGGCGGTTTCATTGCCCGTGCGATCAGCGATTTGTCGCCGGTGTCCGGCAGCGTGACTCAAGCTCAGGCCGACACGAATTACAACGCACTGATCTCTTCCATCAACGGCTTGAGCGCCGTGGCCAACACGCCGTTGGCGGAAACCTATTACGAAATCACCCGCTATATGCGCGGTATGGCGCCGTACTACAACACCACGCCGAGTACCTACACCAGCCCGATTCAGTACCGCTGCCAGAAAAACTATGGAGTGGTGATCACCGACGGCTTGCCGACCTTCGACCGTACTTTCCCCACCAATGACCCATTGGGCGGCAGTCGTTTGCCGAACTGGGACGGCGTCAACAACGACGGCAACAACCTGAACGGTGATGGTGAAGGGGATACGCTGTATCTGGATGACATCGCCAAGTTTGCCTTCGATATCGACATGCGTTCGACCGGTACTGACGCGGCGGGCAAGAGCTGGAACGCGGTGGATTTTCCCAAGCAGAATATGAATACCTACACCGTGGGCTTCACCGCCGATAACGACATGCTGTCGGACGCGGCCAGTTACGGACAGGGCAGGTATTACCAGGCGACTGACAGCACCGGCCTCAACGCCGCGTTGTCGTCGGCGTTGAGTGATATCACCTCCAAGGCCGGTTCCGGCGGGGCGGGCACCGTCAGTGGGACAACGACCAGCAGTGGCAGTAGTTTTTATCAGACCACTTACGATCCCAGGGACTGGCGCGGCACGATCAAATCATTCGGCTTTACCTCGACCGGAACCGTTAATACATCGACAGCACTCTGGAACACTGACACGACAATCGTGCCAGGTGCGACTGCACCGACCTATCAATCCTGGAACACCGCAAGCAATGCCGCCGTGACGCTGGCCTACGGAAATTTTTCCGCCGCACAGCAGGCCACGCTGAGTCAGGGCCTGCCCACCGGCATTACCGGGATCGACCTGGTGGAGTGGAGCAAGGGCACCAACAAAACCGGGCTCAAGTCACGTAGCGTGTTATTGGGCGACATTATCAATTCGCCATTGGTGCTGGCTTCACCTACCGATAAAACCGCCTCAGACCTGTCGGGCGATACCTCTTACACCTCCTATCTGACCACTAAAGCGGCGAACATGAATGCAAGCCTGGTGGTAAATGCCAACGACGGTTTCGTCAACGTGATCAACTCGGCCAACGGCACCCGGCGTTACGGTTATATGCCGTCGAGTGTATTGCCGTCGCTGCGGCTGATTGCCGATCCAACCTACATCAACGGTGTCAGCCACAAGTTTCTGGTCGATGGCCAGGTCGGGGTTTATGACGCGCAATTCAACAGCGCTTGGAAAACCTTGGCCATCGGCGGTACCGGCGCCGGCGGTAAGACGTTCTATGCGCTGCAACTGTTCGACGCTTCGGCTGGCAACGTAATGCGTGCGCTGTGGGAAGTGAGTGGACCAACGACCGCGAACACCGCTAATGTTTTCAATGATCTAGGTTATGCCTACGCCCGGCCGGAAGTGGCACGCTTGGCCGATGGTCGCTGGGCGGCGTTCATTTCCAACGGTTACGGCAGCAACTCCGGTGTGGCGGCGTTGTACGTGCTGGATGTACGCGATGGTTCGTTGATCAAGAAAATCGTAATCGACAGTTCGGAAACCACTAACGGTCTGTCGTCGGTGAAGCTCAAGGTCAATTCGCAAAATGTGGTGCAGGCTGCCTATGGCGGTGACTTGAGAGGGCGATTGTGGAAGTTCGACCTGAGTGCTAGTGCGCCTGACAGCTGGGGCGTGGCGTTTTCCGGCAAACCGCTGTTCACCACGGCAGGCGGCGCGAGTCAGCCGATCACCGCGCAACCATTGCTTGCGGACAATTCATTGGGCGGCAAACAGATTTTCGTCGGTACCGGTAAATTCAACGAAACTGCAGACAAGACCAACAAGGATTTGCAGGCGTTTTACTCGGTGTGGGATGCCGATGGGGGTTCGGGACAGCTCACCGTCAGCAGTTTGCAGCCGCAGGCGATAACCGGTTCATTTTCCGGCAGCTCCGGGCAATTGCTGACCACAACTCAAAATGACACGACTTATCCGGGGGAGAAGGGCTGGTATCTGCCGCTGGTGTATAACAACGTGCTGACTGGCGAGCGGGTCATTAATCAGGCGAGTATCGTGCTGGGTCGTATCGTCTTCACCACGGCGAGTGTCGATACCACTGACCCTTGTGCGAGTTTTGGTACAGGCAAACTGGTCGAACTCGATGCGTTCAGCGGTAAGATGCTCAACTACGCCGTGATTGACTCCAATACCGATGGAGTAGTCAACAGCTCCGACACTATTTCCAGCGGTGTGATTTTTACCGGGGGCATTCCGACCCTGAACGCCATTATCAATGCCGGCACAGGCAAGCTCACGACGGACAGCAGCGGCACCATCACGGTGGTTGTAGAAAAGGGCGGTGGCGGCAGCCGTCGTATCATGTGGCGACAAATACAGTAAGCGAGAGTTTGAGGCATGCGCAGATTCAACCGAGGTTTCACCCTCATCGAAATCATGATCGTGATTGCGATCATCGGGATCGTCATCACCATCGCCGCACCGAGCTATACCGAGTACCTGAAAAAGGGCCGTCGCGCCGAAGTGGTGTCGCTGCTTTCGGAGCAGGCGCAGAGCCTCGAGCGTTTCTACACCAAGAACAATGTCTACACCGGTATCACCGGACTCAGCACGGGCAATGATTTCTACACCCTCACCCCGACCATCGCTGACCAGACCTTTATGCTGACCGCGACCCGCAAGACCGGCACGTCCATGGCCACCGACAAGTGCGGGGATTTCACCCTGACCAACACCGGTGTCCGCAGCATGAACAACGCGACCACCGGGCTGACCACCAAGGATTGCTGGGGCCGCTGAGGCGCTTTCTTTTCGAGTGCCTTTTGCGCTCACTGTCTTTTTTACGGTTGGAACAAACATGACCAGGCAACAGCAAGTGGTGATTGTCGGTGGCGGGGTGATTGGCCTGCTGACCGCCTACAATCTCGCCTCCGAAGTGCGCAGCGTGGTGCTGCTCGATCGCTCGAACCTCGGCCAGGAATCGTCCTGGGCGGGCGGCGGTATCGTTTCGCCGCTGTATCCGTGGCGCTATAGCCCGGCAGTCACGGCGCTGGCGCACTGGTCGCAGGATTTTTATCCGCAGCTCGGCGAGCGCTTGTTCGCTGACACTGGAGTGGATCCTGAAGTGCACACCACCGGCCTGTACTGGCTCGATCTGGACGATGAAGTCGAAGCGTTGGCCTGGGCCGAGCGAGAGAATCGTCCGCTGCGGGCTGTGGATATCTCGGCGGCGCATGATGCGGTGCCGGTGCTCGGTGGCGGTTTCTCCCGGGCGATTTACATGGCGGATGTCGCCAATGTGCGCAATCCGCGTCTGGTCAAGTCGCTGAAAGCGGCGTTGCAGGCACTGCCGAACGTGACGATTCACGAACAGTGCGAGGTCAGCGGGTTCGTCCGTGAGGGCGCGCAGGTCGTCGGCGTCGAAACCTCCAACGGCGTGATCGAAGGTGATCAGGTCGTGCTGACGGCCGGTGCGTGGAGCGGTGATTTGCTCAAGACGCTGGACCTGACGCTGCCGGTCGAACCGGTCAAAGGGCAGATGATTCTCTACAAATGCGCGGCGGACTTTCTGCCGAGCATGGTTTTGGCCAGGGGGCGTTATGCGATCCCGCGTCGCGACGGCCACATTCTGATTGGCAGCACGCTGGAGCACGAAGGCTACGACAAGACGCCGACCGATGTCGCGCTGGAAAGTCTCAAGGCTTCGGCAGTGGAGTTATTGCCAGCGTTGGCCGATGCCGAAGTGGTCGGGCACTGGGCAGGGTTGCGGCCGGGGTCGCCGGAGGGCATTCCGTACATTGGTCGGGTGCCGGGGTTTGACGGGTTGTGGTTGAACTGCGGGCATTACCGCAATGGGCTGGTGCTGGCGCCGGCGTCGTGCCAGTTGTTTGCCGATGTGATGATGGGAAGGGCGCCGATTATTGATCCGGCGCCGTATGCACCGGAAGGCCGCATTTAGTCAGATATTTCTCTGGTGCCTGGCAGGCCGCTTCCGCGAGCAGGCTCGCTCCCACAGTTGATCTTTGTCGTTCACAAAATCCAATGTGGGAGCGAGCCTGCTCGCGAAGGGGGCCTTAATCCAGGCCCAGTTTCTTCAGCCGATAGCGCATCGACCTGAACGAAAGACTCAAGCGCTGCGCCGCCGCCGTGCGATTCCAGCGTGTTTCTTCCAGCGCTTGCAGAATCAGCTTTCTTTCCACGTTCTCCAGATAATCCTCAAGATTGTCGATCTGCGTCAGATCAGCAATCCCGCCCTCAGCCGCGCAATTGCCCTCGCTCAGGCGTAAATCCCCAGCCTCGATCGTCCGGTTTTCACACAAGGTGTGCGCTCGTTCGAGCACGTTCTCCAACTCCCGCACATTCCCCGGAAACCGATAGTTCTTCAGCGCTTCCAACGCCTGCGCATGCAAGCGCGCCACGGGTTGACCCGTGTCCTTGGCCAAACGCTTGAGCATATGCGCCGCCAGCACTTCAATGTCATCACGGCGCTCACGCAGCGACGGCACGCGCAGTTCGATCACGTTCAAGCGGTAATAGAGGTCTTGGCGGAATCGCTCGGCAGCCACTTCAGCATCAAGATCCTTGTGTGTCGCGCAAAGAATACGTACATCGACCACGCTTTCCTGCTGGCCACCGACACTGCGCACGGCTTTTTCCTGGATCGCCCGCAGCAGTTTTACCTGCATCGACAGCGGCAAGTCCGCCACCTCATCAAGAAACAACGTGCCGCCATGGGCCGCTTGAAACAGTCCGGGTTTGTCCTCGACGGCGCCGGTAAAACTGCCTTTGCGATGGCCAAAAAACTCGCTTTCCATCAGCTCTGACGGAATCGCCCCGCAGTTCACTGGCACAAACGGCTGGCTGGCACGCGGGCCCTGTTCGTGGATCAGTCGCGCGACCAGTTCTTTACCGCTGCCGGATTCGCCGCTGATGTACACCGGCGCCTGACTGCGAGCGAGTTTGTCGATTTGCTTGCGCAGGTTGCGCATCGGCTGTGAATCACCCAGCAGCCGTCGATCAATCGAGGTGCAAACCCCGCCCACGGCTGGCATGCGCAGGGCTGTACCGACCAGTTCGCGCAAGCGGGTGAGGTCTACCGGTTTGGTCAGAAAGTCGAAAGCACCTGCTTTCAAAGCGTTGATGGCCGTTTCCAGACTGCCGTACGCGGTGATCATCGCCACCGGCAGTTGTGGATAACTTTGCTGAATGTGCTGCACCAGTTCCAGCCCCGTACCGTCGGGCAGACGCATGTCGGTCAGGCACAAGGCGAATGTCTCGCGATGCAACAGCGCCTGGGCTTCAGCCAGATTGCGGGCACTGTAAGTGTCGAGTTTCATCCGTCCCAAGGTGATTTCCAGGAGTTCGCGGATATCCGGTTCGTCGTCGACGATAAGAATTTTTTGCCGTGGGCTCGTGTTCAACTTTGTTTCCGTCCGTGAGCAAAGGTGATGCGAAAGCAGCCGCCGCCTTGGCGTGATTGAAAGTCTAGGCGCGCTTGGTTGCTTTCGCACAGCTCACGGGACAGATAAAGCCCAAGGCCGGTGCCTTGGCTGCTGGTGGTGAAGAAGGGTTCGAACAGATGAGTCTGCTCATCGGCCGGGACGCCGGGGCCGTTGTCCTGCACTTCGAGGACCGCCAACTGGCTGTCGGGATCGCTGAACAGGGCCAGCCAGACTTCGGCCTGATCGTGCAGCAGGGCGCTGTGGCGCCAGCCATTGCGTAACAGATTGTCGAGAATTTGCGTGAGCTGGTTGGGGTCCATCAGCGTGGTGAAGTCCCCTGAATTGATCCGCAGATGAATCTGCTGGCGCTCGCTGGCCTGTTCGCGGCTTTCGGCGACGAAGTTTTCCAGCCACGGCTTGAGATCCAGCCGTTGCGGGGCACTTTGCTGGCGGCGGGACAGTTGCAGGACGTTTTCGATGACTCGGTTCATGCGCTGGGAGTGGTCTTGAATGATCTGCGTCAGACGCCGGTCGGCGCTGTCGAGTTCCTCGGACTCACCCAATAGCTGCGCAGCATGACTGATGGCGCCGAGTGGATTGCGGATTTCATGAGAGATGCCGGCGGTCAGGCGACCGAGCGCGGCGAGCTTCAGTTGCTGAGCCTGCTGGGCGATTTGCGCGAGGTCTTCGAGAAATACCAGGGTTTGCTGATTCGGGCTTTGTTCCAGCGCGATGAAGCTCGGTTGCAACTCCAGACCATTGCCGGGAATTTTCAGGCTTTGTGGGCGCAGGGTCGGATTGTTCATCCACAGTTGCAGGCGGTCGACCATAGCCGGCGAGTAATCGTCGATCAGATGGCCCTGCAAATGTGTTTGCGCGAGCAAAGTCTGGGCACTGTGGTTGGCCAATTGCACTCGACGTTCTTCATCGAGCACCAGAATTCCGGTACGCATGCGTTGCAAGATCAATGCGTTCAATGCTTCGAGGCCGACGACTTCGCTGGCGCGTTGTTCGGCCAGTGTTTCACTGACCTCCAGGCGCCGGATCAGGCCCTGCACCAGTAATGAGGCGGCAAAGCACAGGGCGCCGAGCGTGCCGGCTTGCAGGTATTCATTGGCGCTCAGGGGATGATCGAAGCTCAGCAGGACAGTCGAGCCGATGATGCCCAGCGCGCCGATGGCGGCGATCAACAGGCCGATGCGTCGGCGTAGCAAGGTGTTGCTGATCGCCACCGAGACAATCAGCAGATTGCCCAGTGCACTGCCAACGCCACCGGCAGCGAAGAACAAACCGCATAAAAGCAGGACATCGACGAGGGCCAGGCTGAACAGTTGCGCCGGCCGTCGCGTGTTCTCGAGGAATACCACCAACAGAATGTTGAGAATCAGGTACAACCAACTGCCGCCGCGCAGCAATTCGTCGTTGGCCGACGTCAGCAGGCGGTTGTCCATGTTGCTGGAGATCAGCAGCACCAGAGTGATGCCGACGCTTAAACGGTAGAGATGATAAAGGCGCAGCAGGCGCTGCGCCTGTTTGCTGTCGGCGTGGGTGGCCTCAGCGATCACTGGCACCCGGGCCTTGCTCAAGGTGAGCCTGGCTGCAATACCACTGTTGTTGCACGCTCAGTGCGCGGTCGCGCGGCAGGTGCACGCCGCAATGGGCACAACGCACCATCGGCGCGGCATCCTGCTCGCGTGATGGGCGATTGGATTGAGAGGACGCGGCAGGGGCCTTGAATTTACGCCACAGCCAGATGGCGGCGAAAATCACGACGATCCAGAACAATAAACGAAGCATGATGAGCGGCTTTTCGACTGATGATCCGGCAGTTTAGCCAAGGACCCGACAAGCGCACAGCCTATTAATGCGCGGCAATAAAAAAGGGAGATCCGCAGATCTCCCTTTCCTTTACTGCCGGTGTGATCAGTCGAACACGCCGAAAGTCATGTAGCTGAACCACGAGCGGTCGGTGTTGCTCGACTCAGGCTCTGGCTCTTCGATCACGTCGCCGTTCTCGTCTTTAGGCTTGAGCTCGTTCGGGATCGCGTCTTTCGCGTCCTGGAACTGCTTCTGCACGTCCTGATTGGCGCGGGTTTCACCCGGCGGCAGCGGTGGACGCGACTCGATCAGGCCCAAAGTGGCCTTGCTCAGGAACGAGCGGTTGTCGGCTTCGGCAACCCGTGGCACGAACTGGCCGTCTTGCAGGCTCGGATGGTTCGGGTAGTTGAGCTTCAGGGTTTCCAGGCTGGTGGCCGCCAGTTCGTCCAGGTGCAGACGCTGATAGGCTTCAGTCATCACCGCCAGGCCGTCGCCGACCGATGGGGTTTCCTGGAAGTTTTCCACCACGTAACGGCCACGGTTGGCAGCGGCTACATACGCCTGACGGGTCAGGTAGTAGTCGGCCACGTGGATTTCATAGGCTGCCAGCAGGTTGCGCAGGTAGATCATGCGCTGCTTGGCGTCCGGCGCGTAGCGGCTGTTCGGGTAGCGGCTGGTCAGCTGGGCGAACTCGTTGTACGAGTCGCGCGCGGCGCCCGGGTCACGCTTGGTCATGTCCAGCGGCAGGAAGCGCGCCAGCAGGCCGACGTCCTGGTCGAAAGAAGTCAGACCTTTCAGGTAGTACGCGTAATCCACGTTCGGGTGCTGCGGATGCAAACGAATGAAACGCTCGGCGGCGGATTTTGCAGCTTCCGGCTCGGCGTTCTTGTAGTTGGCGTAGATCAGCTCCAGCTGTGCCTGATCGGCGTAGCGACCGAACGGATAACGCGACTCCAGAGCCTTCAGCTTGGCTGTGGCGCTGGTGTAGCTGTTGTTGTCCAGGTCAGTCTGAGCCTGCTGATACAGCTCGGCTTCGCTGAGGTTTTCGTCTACGACTTCCTTCGATGAGCAAGCAGCGGTCAATGCGAGGATGGCGATCAGCAGCAGGTGTTTCACTTGCATGGCGGCTTGCGTCCCTATGACGGCCGCTGTCTTGGGCGGGGCCGTCCTGTTATGATGAGCGCCCCGTTGAAAAGCCTCGGGGCAAAAGACGCCGTATTTAACCACAAGCGCGCAGCCGAAACCAAAAGCTGTGCCGACGCACAGTCAGAGCATGTCCGATAAAATTGAACTTCGCGCAGAGGTGCCGTCCGAATTGGGCGGCCAACGCCTCGATCAAGTCGCTGCCCAACTCTTCGCTGAGCACTCTCGCTCGCGCCTTTCCGCCTGGATCAAAGAAGGTCGCCTGACTGTGGACGGGGCGGTCATCCGCCCTCGCGACATCGTGCACGGCGGTGCCATCCTTGAGCTGACTGCCGAGCAGGAAGCCCAGGGCGAGTGGATCGCCCAGGACATCGAGCTCGACATCGTCTATGAAGACGACGACATTCTGGTGATCAACAAGCCTGCGGGCCTGGTGGTGCACCCGGCTGCCGGTCACGCCGATGGCACGCTGCTCAACGCCTTGCTGCACCACGTGCCGGACATCATCAATGTCCCGCGCGCCGGTATCGTGCATCGTCTGGACAAGGACACCACCGGTTTGATGGTGGTGGCCAAGACCATTCAGGCGCAGACAAAGCTTGTTACTCAATTGCAGAGTCGCAGCGTCAGCCGCATCTATGAGTGCATCGTGATCGGTGTGGTCACCGCCGGGGGCAAGATCAACGCCCCGATCGGTCGCCACGGCCAACAGCGCCAGCGCATGGCGGTAATGGAAGGCGGCAAGCCTGCCGTCAGCCACTACCGCGTACTGGAGCGTTTCCGTTCGCACACCCACGTACGGGTGAAGCTGGAAACCGGTCGTACCCACCAGATCCGTGTGCACATGTCGCACATCAACTTCCCGTTGGTCGGCGACCCGGCTTATGGCGGTCGTTTCCGCATTCCGCCAGCGGCGAACCCGACGATGGTTGAATCGCTCAAGCATTTCCCGCGTCAGGCCCTGCACGCGCGCTTCCTTGAGCTGGATCATCCGACGACCGGTGAACGCATGAGCTGGGAATCGCCGCTGCCGGAAGATTTCGTCTGGCTGCTGACCCTGCTCAAGCAGGATCGCGAGGCATTCATCGGATGAACTGGCTGACGCCGGACTGGCCTGCGCCGGCCAGCGTCAAAGCCTGCGTCACCACCCGCGAGGGTGGCGTCAGCGAGGCGCCGTTCGACAGCCTCAATCTGGGCGATCATGTCGATGATCGTCCTGAGGCTGTGGCCGAGAACCGTCGGCGCCTGACCGATCACTTCTCTATACAACCTGCCTGGTTGCAGCAAGTGCACCGGATTGCCGTGGCGCATGCTGATCCGGGCATTGTCGCGACCGCCGATGCCAGCTGGACGGCAACGCCGGGCATTGCCTGCGCGGCGATGACGGCGGACTGCTTGCCGGCATTATTCTGCGATCGCGCCGGTACCCGCGTTGCTGCCGCTCACGCCGGTTGGCGTGGTCTGGCGGCGGGCGTGCTTGAGGCAACTCTCGACAGCCTCGATGTTTCGGCTGGAGACGTTTTGGTCTGGCTCGGCCCGGCGATTGGCCCGAAAGCCTTTGAAGTCGGCCCGGAAGTGCGCGAAGTCTTCATCAATCAATTGCCCCAAGCGGCAGAAGCCTTCGTACCGAGCGCCAATGCCGGCAAGTTCATGGCTGACATCTATCTGTTGGCACGTCTGCGTCTGGCTGAACGGGGTGTCACTGCTGTTTATGGTGGCGGTTTCTGCACCGTGACTGATCCGCGCTTCTTCTCTTATCGCCGTGCGCCTCGCACCGGTCGCTTCGCCTCCTTAGTCTGGCTCACCCGCTAAACTGTCTGATCTGCATCAACTGCCTGACGCTTGAATCTTGCAGAATCGACCGCATCTATAGCGGTATCTGGCAGGTTTCTTTATTCAGGATGGTTTTTAGGTCCGGCCTGCTCAAAAGGAAGGTGACTTATGCGAATAGACCGTTTAACCAGCAAATTACAGTTGGCCTTGTCCGATGCCCAGTCGTTGGCAGTCGGCCACGATCATCCGGCGATCGAGCCGGCGCACTTGATGCAAGCCATGCTTGAACAGCAGGGTGGTTCGATCAAACCTCTGCTGATGCAGGTGGGCTTCGACGTCAACAGCTTGCGTAAAGAGCTGACCAAAGAGCTCGACCAATTACCGAAAATCCAGAACCCCACCGGCGACGTCAACATGTCGCAGGATCTGGCGCGCCTGCTCAACCAGGCTGACCGTCTCGCTCAGCAGAAGGGCGACCAGTTCATCTCCAGCGAACTGGTGCTGCTCGCCGCGATGGACGAGAACAGCAAGCTCGGCAAGTTGCTGCTCGGCCAGGGCGTGAGCAAGAAAGCCCTGGAAAACGCGATCAACAACCTGCGTGGCGGCGAAGCGGTGAATGACGCCAACCACGAAGAGTCGCGGCAGGCGCTGGATAAATACACCGTCGACCTGACCAAGCGCGCCGAAGACGGCAAGCTCGATCCGGTGATCGGCCGTGACGACGAAATCCGTCGCACCATTCAGGTTCTGCAACGCCGCACCAAGAACAACCCGGTGCTGATCGGTGAGCCTGGTGTGGGTAAAACCGCCATCGCCGAAGGTCTGGCCCAGCGCATCATCAACGGCGAAGTGCCGGACGGCCTCAAGGGCAAACGTCTGCTCTCGCTGGACATGGGCGCGCTGATCGCCGGTGCCAAGTATCGCGGTGAGTTCGAAGAGCGCCTGAAATCGCTGCTCAACGAGCTGTCGAAACAGGAAGGACAGATCATTCTGTTCATCGACGAGCTGCACACCATGGTCGGCGCCGGTAAGGGCGAAGGCTCGATGGATGCCGGTAACATGCTCAAGCCAGCACTGGCGCGCGGTGAGTTGCACTGCGTTGGCGCGACCACGCTCAACGAGTACCGCCAATATATAGAGAAGGACGCGGCGCTCGAACGACGCTTCCAGAAAGTATTGGTGGATGAGCCGAGTGAAGAAGACACCATCGCCATCCTGCGTGGCCTTAAAGAACGTTACGAGGTTCACCACAAGGTGGCGATCACCGACGGCGCGATCATCGCGGCGGCGAAGCTGAGCCATCGCTACATCACTGACCGGCAGTTGCCGGACAAGGCCATCGACCTGATCGACGAGGCCGCCAGCCGCATCCGCATGGAAATCGATTCCAAGCCGGAAGTGCTCGATCGTCTGGAGCGTCGCCTGATTCAGTTGAAGGTGGAATCCCAGGCGCTGAAGAAAGAAAGCGATGAAGCGGCGATGAAACGTCTGGAGAAACTCCAGGAAGAAATTGTCCGTCTCGAACGTGAGTACTCCGATCTGGAAGAAATCTGGAACTCGGAAAAAGCCGAAGTGCAGGGTTCTGCGCAGATTCAGCAGAAGATCGAGCAGTCGCGTCAGGAACTGGAAGCGGCACGCCGCAAAGGCGACCTGAACCGCATGGCCGAGTTGCAGTACGGGGTGATCCCGGATCTGGAACGCAGCCTGCAAATGGTCGATCAGCACGGAAAGAGCGAAAACCAGTTGCTGCGCAGCAAGGTGACTGAGGAAGAGATCGCTGAGGTCGTGTCGAAGTGGACCGGCATCCCCGTGTCGAAAATGCTCGAAGGCGAGCGCGACAAACTGATGAAGATGGAAAGCCTGTTGCACAAACGGGTCATCGGTCAGGAAGAAGCGGTGGTCGCCGTCGCTAACGCAGTGCGGCGTTCGCGTGCAGGGTTATCCGACCCGAATCGTCCTAGCGGCTCGTTCATGTTCCTCGGCCCGACCGGTGTTGGTAAAACCGAGCTGTGCAAGGCGCTGGCCGAATTCCTCTTTGATACTGAAGAGGCGATGGTGCGGATCGACATGTCCGAGTTCATGGAGAAACACTCCGTGGCGCGTCTTATCGGTGCGCCACCTGGATACGTCGGCTACGAAGAGGGCGGTTACCTGACCGAGGCAGTGCGTCGCAAGCCGTATTCGGTGATCCTGCTGGACGAGGTCGAGAAGGCGCACCCGGATGTGTTCAACATCTTGCTGCAAGTGCTTGAGGATGGTCGCCTGACTGACAGCCATGGCCGTACGGTGGACTTCCGCAATACCGTGATCGTTATGACCTCGAACCTCGGCTCTGTGCAGATTCAGGAGCTGGTTGGTGATCGTGAGGCACAGCGCGCAGCGGTGATGGATGCGCTGACGTCGCACTTCCGTCCGGAGTTCATCAACCGGGTCGACGAAGTAGTGATCTTCGAGCCTTTGGCACGGGATCAGATCGCGGGCATTACCGAGATCCAGTTGGGGCGTCTGCGTACTCGTCTGGCTGAGCGCGAGCTGAAGCTGGAACTCAGCCCCGAAGCGATGGACAAGTTGATCGCCGTTGGTTACGACCCGGTGTATGGCGCACGTCCTTTGAAACGGGCGATTCAGCGCTGGATCGAAAACCCGCTGGCGCAGTTGATCCTTTCGGGGCACTTCATGCCTGGCGACACGGCGACCGGGGTTGTCGAGAACGACGAAATCGTTTTCAACTGAGTCCAGGCGCCAATGAAAATTGGGAGGCCCTACATCGTAGGGCCTTTTTTTTCGTTAGGCTGTTGAACTCAAAGGAAAAGGCTTGTAAAGTGCGCCCCGCAGTCAGTCGCCAAGACGGTCTCAGCTCACTGAGTTGAAATCTGAAATAAGTTGCAAATCATTAACTTGAAAGCAATTTAGGGGGTTGACAGAGGTGTTCTAGGTTGTAGAATAGCGCGCCTCAGACACACGAACGCAGCGATGCGAACGAGTGACTGGAAGCAACAAGTTTCACCGTTGTAAATTGAAATATGTAGTTCCGTGATAGCTCAGTCGGTAGAGCAAATGACTGTTAATCATTGGGTCCCAGGTTCGAGTCCTGGTCACGGAGCCAATTTCAAGCCGGGGTATAGCGCAGTCCGGTAGCGCGCCTGCTTTGGGAGCAGGATGTCAGGAGTTCGAATCCCCTTACCCCGACCATTTTTGGGTCGTTAGCTCAGTTGGTAGAGCAGTTGGCTTTTAACCAATTGGTCGTAGGTTCGAATCCCACACGACCCACCATTTTTGAAACCAGTTAACGCTGGGATCGAATCTTAAGATCAGAGGCCAAAAGCGCTGATCGAAGAAGGCGATCTTTGAAAGGTCGCCTTTTTTTTACCGGGGTATAGCGCAGTCCGGTAGCGCGCCTGCTTTGGGAGCAGGATGTCAGGAGTTCGAATCCCCTTACCCCGACCATATTAAAAATCCTCGTATCGAAAGATACGGGGATTTTTTTTGTCCTTCGAAAAGACAATACCCTTCAAGTCATCGTACAACTGGCCGATAGCCCGCTAACACGAGGGGACTGCCATGGCTTCGCCCCTTGAATCTGGCCAATACAAGAATAAGGGCGTTCGTCATGTTACTTCGTCAGTTGAATATTGCTCCCCGGGCGGCCCTGGGGTTCGCCCTGATCGCGGTGTTGGTGGCCTTGCTCGGTGTGTTTGCGCTCGGGCAGATGTCGAGTATTCGCGACAGTGAAGTCGCGGTGGAAAACCAGTGGCTGCCGAGCATTCGTGGCGGCGACGAGATTCGCGAGATCATGCTGCGCATCCGCACCATCTCGCTGCGCATGGCGCTGGATCAGGATCCGGCCAACATTGCGACTTACCGCAGCCAGATGGACACCCGCGACAAAGAGCTGAGCGAGAAAATCGCCGCTTACGACAAACTGGTCAACACTCCAGAAGGCCAGCAGCTATACGACCAGTTCAAGAAAACCTTCGCTGCCTATCGCAGTGGCATCGCTCAATCCTTCGCCCTTGCTGAGCAAGGCAAGCGTGATGAGCTGACCAGGTTGTTGTTGGTCGATATGAAAACCGTGGTCGATGGTTCCGGCAAGCAACTCAATGATCTGGCGGACCTGTTCGCCAAACAGGTCGCCGCCGAAAGCCAGAAGTCCGCTGCGCACTACGAAAATTCGCGCACGATTGTCAGCTTGTTCATTGCCTTGGCTGCGCTGGCCACGGTGGCACTGGCGATGATGCTCACGCGCAGTATCGTTCGTCCGCTGAGCAGCGCTGTCAGCGCAGCAGAAAGTGTGGCGCAGGGTGATCTGACCCGGCCGATCGAAACCCATGGCAACGATGAAGTCAGTCGCTTGCTCAAAGCCTTGGCAACCATGCAACAGAACCTGCGTGAGACGCTGCAAGGCATCAGCGGCTCGGCCACGCAACTAGCGACGGCTGCCGATGAACTCAATGCGGTGACGCTCGACAGCACACAGGGGCTGCAACAACAGAACAACGAAATCGAACAAGCCGCGACGGCCGTCAACCAGATGACCGCAGCGGTGGAAGAGGTCGCACGCAATGCCGTGTCGACGTCTGACGCGACTCGCCAGTCCAGCGAGTCGGCGCATCTGGGCCAGATGCGCGTCAGTGAGACCGCCACGGCCATCAATGCCTTGGCCAGCGATGTGCAACAGACCGGTGAGTTGGTGCAATCACTGGCCAACCAGTCGCAGGACATTGGCAAAGTGCTGGACGTGATCCGGGCGATTGCCGAGCAGACCAATCTGCTGGCGCTCAACGCGGCGATCGAAGCAGCGCGGGCCGGTGAGAGCGGGCGAGGGTTTGCCGTGGTCGCTGATGAAGTACGGGCGCTGGCCTATCGCACGCAGCAATCGACGCAGGAGATCGAGCAGATGGTTCAGGGCATGCGCAGCGGTTCGAGCCTGGCGCTGGATTCGATGCAGGCCAGTACGGCGCGGGCGACGACCACGCTGGCGCTGGCCGAGCGCGCCGGCGAAGCGCTGGAAACCATTACCGCCTCGGTCCATCAGATCCATGAGCGCAATCTGGTGATCGCCAGTGCCGCCGAAGAGCAGGCGCAAGTAGCCCGCGAAGTGGACCGCAACCTGGTGAACATTCGTGATTTGTCGGTACGCTCGGCCGCCGGCGCCGACCAGACCAGTGCCTCCAGCCATGAGTTGTCGCAACTGGCCAACGCCCTGCAGGGCATGGTCCGGCGCTTCCAGTTATAAACGGACAGACGTGAAAAAGCCGCGTTTCTGCGAAGAGAAGCGCGGCTTGGTTTTTTCTGCTGATCAGGCGCCGTCTTGATCTTTCAGGTGTTCGAACAGGCCTTTTGGCATCTTCTTGCCGTTGGCTTCAAAGTTGGCCTTCACGTTGTTGTAGGCCTCTTGCTCGTCAATGAAACCGTCATGGTTGGTGTCGATCTTGTCGAAATCGGACTTCGGCGCGACTTTGAGGAATTCGGCGCGGGAGACCTTGCCGTCACCATCGCTGTCAGTCTTGGCCATCGAAGCATCGCCACATTTGCCTTCACCGCATTTGCCTTCCGGTGCTTTCACCGAGGTTTCCGCCGAAGCGACCATGTAGCCCTGCGCCAGTGGTTGAGCGGCAAACACCGAACCTGACAACATCAGGCCGCCCGCCAGCGCGGCGCCGATCAGGCCAATGGATTTTTTACCGAGGGTCGAAGTACCGGACATTTACATTCTCCTGGGCTGCGCTGTGCAACCACATGTTAAGGACGATTGCCTGAGCAGGTGTTGCTCGGGTGTGGCCATTAAGCGGTGACGGTGTATCGCGACTGTGTCGCGCAGCGGGGGAGTTTGTAAGCGAAGGGCGATAAGGAGGGCGCAGATACACTACGAGACAGAATCACAGATCAAATGTAGGAGTGAGCCTGCTCGCGATAGCGGTGTGTCATTCAACAATGATGTCGACTGACACACCGCTATCGCGAGCAGGCTCACTCCTACAGGTTTTTACATCAATGCAGCTTCAGGCGCGGCTCGGTGCCACGGCCAATCTTGCTGCCCAGCATCAACATCGCCGTGCGGAACGGCCCGTACAGCGCCATCTGGTGCATGCGGTACAGCGACACGTAAAACATCCGCGCCAGCCAGCCTTCGAGCATCACGCTGCCGGTCAGGTTGCCCATCAAGTTACCCACAGCCGAAAAGCGCGACAGCGAAATCAGCGAGCCATAGTCGGTGTACTTGTACTCCGGCAGAGTCTTGCCTTCGATGCGCAGCTTCAGCGACTTGGCCAGCAACGAAGCCTGCTGGTGCGCGGCTTGCGCCCGTGGCGGCACGTTGCGATCGGTGCCCGGTTGTGGGCAGGCCGCGCAATCGCCGAAGGCGAAAATGTTTTCATCGCGCGTGGTTTGCAGGGTCGGCAACACTTGCAGTTGATTGATGCGGTTGGTTTCCAGGCCGTCGATGTCCTTGAGGAAACCCGGTGCGCGAATGCCCGCTGCCCAGACTTTCAGGCTGGCCTTGATCTCGTTGCCGTCGGCAGTGATCAGGCTGTCGGCGGTCACTTCGCTGACCGAAGCGTTGGTCATCACATTGACCCCGAGTTTTTCCAGCGTCTTGTGTACCGGCCCGCTGATGCGTTCCGGCAGGGCTGGCAATACTCGAGGCCCGGCTTCGATAAGGGTGATGTGCATGTTTTCCGGTTTGATCCGGTCCAGGCCATAAGCCGCCAACTCATGGGCAGCGTTGTGCAGTTCAGCCGCCAGTTCAACGCCCGTCGCACCGGCACCGACGATCGCCACGCTGATCTGCTCGACCACATCGGTTTGCCCGGCGTGAGCACGTAGATAGTGGTTGAGCAGTTGCTGGTGGAAGCGCTCGGCCTGTTTGCGGGTGTCGAGGAACAGGCAGTGTTGCGCCGCGCCCTGAGTACCGAAATCATTGGTGGTGCTGCCGACGCTGATGACCAGCGAGTCGTATTGCACTTCCCGTGCTGGTACCAGCTCGACGCCGTTTTCGTCGTAAGTCGCGGCCAGCTGGATTTTCTTCTGCGCGCGATCAAGCCCGCTCATGCGCCCCAGCTGGAACTCGAAGTGGTTCCATTTCGCTTGGGCAACATAATTGAGTTCGTCTTCGGAGGAGTTCAGCGATCCGGCGGCCACTTCGTGCAGCAGTGGTTTCCAGATGTGCGTCAGATTGGCGTCGACCAGCATCACACTGGCCGTGCCACGCTTGCCCAGAGTCTTACCCAGACGGGTAGCCAACTCCAGACCGCCGGCGCCGCCGCCGACAATAACAATACGATGGGACATGGGGATAACTCGCAAGGTTTTTAAAGGAAATCTTTGTCGTCATTACCCAAGCGAGCGCCAGGCTGCTCATAGCGTCAGGTAACTGATAAATCGGCTCAACAAGCCCAGACCAATGGTCACTGCCAGCACCAGCACGAGGAGCATCCACGGCCGGAATGGCCGGCGCTCGACTCGGTGTTGGGACAGTTGCAGGTACTCTTCGACATGTTTCTGGTCTTCGGGGTTCAGGCGGCTGGTCATATTTGCCTCGTCAGGTAGACGTTGCTGAATGGGCAGAAGCTACAGCGGTTTTTATCCGGGGTTGAACGCAGCATAGCCGCTGTCCGGAACCGGTTCGACGCTCACGCTATCTTCGAGGCGGATGATCCCGCTTTGTAACACCCGCGCGGTAATTCCGCCATGCCCGCGCACGGCTTGAAACGTGCCAGGGCCGAGGTTGTTCTGCAGGCGTGCGCAGGGTTGGCACCAGCCCGTGGTTTCGAATATTGCCTGACCGATGCGAAAGCGCCGACCCTTGAGGCTAAACAAATTGATACCGCTGATAACGAGATTGCGCCTCAGGTCTTCAGGCCTGATGGGTTGATCGTCGGGGCGGCCCATCAATGCGCTGATCACCGCCAGATGCTCCCATTGAATCAGCGTTACCTGCCGCGCGTTGCGTACACCGGGGCGGGCGTGGTCGCCGGTCAGGCCTGCTTCCAGGCGCGCTTCCACCGCATCGAGTTCGATCATCGGCCCGCGGGATTCGGGGCGCACGCCGATCCAGCGTACACGGCCGGTTTGCGGTACATCGGCGATCAATTGCTGCAGTGGCGTCACAGGCTGATCCCGACATCGAAGACGATGCTGCGGCCGAGGTTGCTGCGCAGAAAATCCGGCGCATCCGGGTGGGCGAACAGCACACGGGCGAAAGTCGGGCCGACCAGCGACAGCGAGCGCCAGCCTTGGCGCAGGTATTCAGTAGGCGGAGGGAAATGGCTGTTCAGGTCCAACACCTCACGTTTAAGACTGGCGAAGGCAATGATGTCCAGTTCGCCGAGATCCATGCCGCGTTCCTTGTAGTTGTGCGCTTTTTTGCGCAGGGTCGGTGCCAGTCGCATCAGGAATTCGTTGGCCGGGATTCGTTTGGGCTTGGCCTCGCGGCGGACCAGTTGGCTGAGGGAAAAGGCACTGCGCCGCCGCTGCAACTCATCGCGCCATTCGTCGTTGAGCCGGCGGCCCTCGTCGAGCACGAAGAACACCTCGAAATTGGCATCACGAAACAAAACGTCCGGCGGTTCGCCAGCGGGCGCGAATTCGTCGGCGCGGTAGGGAATGTTCAGGCCTTGCAGCAGGCGCTGACAGACCCAACGCTCACGCTCCCATTTGCGGGCATTGGACAGAAAGGCGTTGGCCTGCTCGGCCGCGATGGTCAGCAGGCGTAAATAATCTGAGTCATCCATAGGCCCAAGCTTAGCGTTCAAATGCGACAAACAGATAGCTTTGCATCAGCTGATGCGTTGCGGGCGGCGGTGTAGACTGCCGCAAAGGACGTAAAGCCATGGATAAAGTGAGGGAATGATGATCGGTGCCGAACTGTTGTCCTCGACGAGCCTGACGCTCGGCTGGCTGATTTATGTGCCGGTGCTGCTCTGGGCGATTGCGCGCGCGCCGTGGGTCGAGTTGTTCAGCGACAGCCGACGTCAGCATCTGTTGTTCGGCACGGTGTTCGCGTTGTTTCTGTTGTGGCTGGTGCGCAGGGATTTCGACACGGGTGTGTCTTATCACTTCATCGGCATGACGGCGGTAACGTTGCTGCTGGACTGGCCGCTGGCAATTGTCGGAGGCCTGGTCGCACAGATCGGCCTTGTGCTCTTGGGTCGTCAGGATCTGTTGGCGGTCGGGGTCAATGGCTCGCTGCTGATCCTGTTACCGGTGTTGATCACTGAATGCGTGGCGATCCTCGTCGAGCGCGCACAGCCACGTAATCCGTTCGTGTACATCTTCTGCTCCGGATTCTTCGCTGCGGCGTTGTCCGCGCTGTTATGTCTGATCCTGAGCCTGACGCTGCTGTGGTACGACGGTCTCTTCGCCATGCCGGAGTGGCTGGAAGACTTCATCGGTTATCTGTGGCTGCTGCTGTTTCCCGAGGCGTTCATCAACGGCATGGTCGTCAGTGCGCTGGTGGTGTTCTGCCCGGAATGGCTGGAGACGTTCAACCGCACGCGCTACCTTGCGGCGCCGTGGAAGGACGACGATCCCAAATCTTGATCCATATCAAATCCGCCATGCGCGGGAAATTTCATGCTCGCGCAAATCCCTTCAGGAGCGGCGACATGAGTGTGTACGAGTGGGCAAGGCAGGAGACCCGGCAGAGTCTGGACATGGCGCAGGAAGTGGGCTTCGACCCGGGCTTGAGTTTGCGCGCCTTGCTCAGTGCAGTGGTGCAGCAGAGCAAGGCTGTGCGCAACGCCGAAGACCTGGCCGACGAGTTGCGTTTTCTCGCGGAAAATCTCGACGACGAACAGGACTACGGCTTTATGCGGCCCTGATCAGGATCAGTGGCGCGGATCGAAATCACCGGAAAACAGTTCGTCCTCGGCATCCGGTGCGACCGGAATTTTGTGTTCTTCCGACGCCCAGGCGCCGAGGTCGATCAGTTTGCAGCGATCGGAACAGAACGGACGAAATTTGTTCTCGGGGGTAAATTCCACGGGGGCGCCGCAGGTTGGGCATTCTACGGTTGGGATCTGGCTCATGCTTGGCCTCCGGATAAAGTCAGGTAAAAGTGATGCAGACGCTCGACCTCGCTGTGCAACCAGGCGAGGTCGCGGTCGTTGACCACCACGTCGTCGGCACGGCTCACACGGTCTTCGCGGCTCGACTGCGCCTTGAGGATCGCCTGAACCTGGTGCTCGCTGGTCTGGTCACGCTGCAAGGTACGTTCGATCTGCAATTGTTGCGGGGCGTCGATCACCAGGATGCGCTGGGTCATCGCGTATTGCCCGGATTCGATCAACAGCGGCGAAACCAGTATCGCGTAAGGCGATTTTGCCAGCGCCAGGTGATGAGCGATTTCCTCGGCGATCAACGGATGCAGCAGGGCTTCGAGCCAGCGGCGTTCTTCTGGAATCTCGAAGATCAGTTTGCGCAGGGCTGCACGATCCAGTGTGCCGTCAGCTTGTAACACGCCGGGGCCGAAATGCTCGGCAATCTTTGCCAGCGCCGGCCGGCCCGGCTCGACCACCCAACGCGCCGCGTGATCGGCATCCACGACATGAATGCCGAGGTCGATGAAGTGCTGGGCCGCCGCGCTTTTGCCGCTGCCGATGCCGCCGGTGAGGCCGAGAATCCAGGGTTTTTCCACAGGGGTATTCATTTCAAACCGACAAACTGCCAATAGAAGTCGGTTATTTGACCACCCCAGAGCAAGGCAATCCAGCCGGCAATTGCCAGATAGGGGCCGAAGGGAATGGGAGTCGATGTTTTCTCATTACGCAAGCGGAGCAAAATCACCCCGACTATGGCGCCCACCAGCGATGACAGCAGGATGGTCAGCGGCAAAATCTGCCAGCCACCCCACGCGCCAAGCAGCGCCAACAGTTTGAAATCACCGTGGCCGATGCCGTCCTTGCCGGTCAGCAATTTGAACAGCCAGAACACTGACCACAGCGCCAGGTAACCGGCTACCGCGCCCCACAGCGCATCGTGCAACGATACGAACAGGCCGAAACTGTTGACGATCAACCCCAGCCACAGCAGCGGCAGCACCAGCACATCAGGGAGCAATTGATGTTCGGTGTCGATCAGGCTCATCGCCAGCAACCCCCAGGTGAGGACAATCAGCAGGCACGCCGGCCAGCCAGACCCGAGATGCCAGGCGATGAATGCCGAGAGCAAGCCACAGGCCAGCTCGGTCAGCGGATAACGTTTGCTGATGGGGGCAGCACATGCAGAACAACGCCCGCGCAGGCACAGATAGCTGAGCAGCGGAATGTTTTCCCACGGGCGGATCCGATGGGCGCAATGTGGGCATTCGGAGTGCGGCAACATCAGGTTGTAGGTCGGTTGCGGCGCATCGCCGGGCAAGCCGAGCACATCGTGGGCCTGCTGGCGCCAGTCGCGCTCAAGCATTTTCGGCAGACGCCAGATCAGGACGTTGAGGAAGCTGCCGACCACCAGGCCGAGCAACAGGGCAGTGAAGACAAAGGCCAGCGGGTACAGGGCAAACAGTTCGTCGATAGGCATGTCAGATCGCTGAGCCGAGTTGGAAGATCGGCAGGTACATGGCCACCACCAGCCCGCCGACGATCACCCCCAGCACGACCATGATGAACGGCTCCATGAGGCTGGTGAGATTGTCGACCATGTTATCCACTTCCTCCTCATAAAACCCCGCGACCTTGTCGAGCATTTCGTCCAGCGCGCCGGACTCTTCGCCAATCGCCGTCATCTGCACGGCCATATTGGGAAAGACCCCGGTGCTGCGCATCGAGAAATTCAGCTGCATGCCGGTCGAGACGTCCTGGCGAATCCGCAGCACTGCGCGTTTGAACACCACGTTGCCCGTGGCGCCTGCCACCGAGTCCAGCGCTTCCACCAGCGGCACACCGGCGGCGAAAGTAGTGGAAAGGGTTCGGGCAAATCGCGCCACGGCGGACTTGTACATCAGCGTGCCCACCAATGGCAGTTTCAACAGCCAGGTGTCTTTGCGATCGCGCAATGCCTGAGACGTTTTCAGTGCATGGCGAGTGCCGAAAATCGCCGCGATCAGTGCACCAAGAATCGCCCACCACCATTGCTGCATGAATTCCGAAAGGCTGATCACCATCAGGGTGAAGGCCGGTAACTCGGCGCCGAACCCCGAGAATACCGACTGGAATTGCGGCACTACTTTAACCAGCAGAATCCCGGTCACCACCGCTGCGACCAGCACGACGGCGGTGGGGTAGGTCATGGCTTTTTTGATCTTGGCCTTGAGGCGCTCGCTTTTTTCCTTATAGGTTGCCACGCGTTCGAGCAACGTATCGAGGGCGCCGGACTGCTCGCCGGCATCGACCAGGTTGCAGTACAACTCGTCGAAATACTGCGGCTTCTTGCGCAGGGCCGCGGCGAAACTGTTACCCGCCGCGACCTCCTGTTTGACCTCGTCTACCAGCTTGCGCATGGCCGGGTTTTCAAAGCCTTCGCCGATGATGTCGAACGACTGCAACAAAGGCACGCCGGCCTTCATCATGGTCGCCATTTGCCGGGTGAACAGGGCAATGTCCTGGGCCTTGATGCGTTTGCCCAAGCTCAACAACGATGTGGATTTTTTGCGCACCTTGCCGGGATTGATCCCCTGCTTGCGCAGTTGTGCCTTGATCAGCGCCGGGTTCTGTCCGCTCAGCTCGCCGGTGACTTTGCTGCCTTTCCTGTCCGTACCTTCCCAGGCGTAGATACTGATTTTCGCTGCCTTGACCGCCATGTTCAGTCCTTGGTGACCCGATTGATTTCTTCAAGGCTGGTGATGCCTTGCATGGCCTTGTGCAGCCCTGAGGTGCGCAGGTCGTCGAAGCCATCGCGACGCATCTGCAGGTCGATTTCCAGCGAGTTGCCTTCGGCCATGATCAAACGTTGCAGCTCTGGTGTGTTCTTCACCACTTCATATATCCCCACGCGTCCTTTGTAGCCGCCGTTGCAGTGATCGCAACCGACCGGCTCGTAGATCGTGAAATGGCCGATGCGTTCCTCGGGGAAACCTTCCTTGATCAAGGTTTCGCGGGGGATCTCGATGGGTTTCTTGCAATGGCCGCAGAGCTTGCGCGCCAGACGCTGAGCGATAATCAGGCTGACCGATGTGGCGATGTTGAAACCGGGAATGCCCATGTTGTGCAGGCGGGTCAGGGTTTCCGCCGCGCTGTTGGTGTGCAGGGTCGAGAGCACGAGGTGGCCGGTCTGCGCCGCCTTGATCGCAATCTCGGCGGTTTCCAGGTCGCGGATCTCGCCGACCATGATCACGTCCGGGTCCTGACGCAGAAACGAGCGCAGTGCCTGAGCAAAGTCGAGACCTTGTCTGGGATTGACGTTGACCTGGTTGATGCCTTCCATGTTGATCTCCACCGGGTCTTCGGCGGTGGAGATATTGATGTCGACGGTGTTAAGGATATTCAGGCCGGTGTACAGCGACACGGTTTTCCCCGAGCCCGTGGGCCCGGTGACCAGAATCATGCCCTGTGGCTGCTTGAGAGCGGCCATGTACAGATCCTTTTGCTCGGGCTCATAGCCGAGGGCGTCGATGCCGATCTGTGCGCTGGACGGGTCGAGAATCCGGATCACCACTTTTTCGCCCCACAGGGTCGGCAGCGTGTTGACCCGAAAATCGATCGACTTGCTCTTCGACAGGCGCATTTTGATCCGCCCGTCCTGCGGCTTGCGCCGTTCGGAGATATCGAGGCTGGCCATGACTTTCAGGCGTGCGGCGATGCGCCCGGCCAGTTGAATCGGTGGCTTGGCCACTTCGCGCAGAATGCCGTCGGTGCGCACCCGTACCCGGTAGTTCTTCTCGTAGGGTTCGAAGTGCAAGTCGGAAGAGCCACTCTTGATCGCATCCAGCAACATCTTGTGAACGAAACGCACCACCGGCGCATCGTCGGCGTCGAGTCCGCCGATAGCGTCTTGCTTGTTGTCGTCGATGGACTCGACATCGACCCCGTCGAGATCGACATCGGCCATGTCCTCCAGGCCACTGGTGTGGGTGTCGAAGAACTTCTCGATGGCATCGGTGAGCTTGTCGTCCTCGACCAGGATGGCTTCGGTGCTCAGTCCGGTGCTGAACTGAATGTCGTTGATCGCTTGATGATTGCTCGGATCGGAAATCCCCACGAACAGCTTGTTGCCTCGCCGCCACAAGGGCAGGGCGTGATGCTGGCGGACCAGTTTTTCGCTGACCAGGCCTTTGGGCTGGGTTTCCTTGTCGAGGCAATTGAGATCAAGCAAGGCCATGCCGAAATGCTCGGAGGCGATTTCGGCGACCTGTGAGCTCTTGACCAGTTTGTTCTGCACCAGATAGCTGACCAGCGACAAGCGATTACGCTGGGCCTGTTGCGAGGCTTGCTGGGCGCTTTTTTCCGTGAGCAGTTCGGCCTGCACCAATTGCTTGGCCAGACCGCTCAAAGCGATGTCATTCATGGGGATTCCGCGTGCTTGCAGTTCATGACTTATAGCCTAGTCAAGTGACAGCGCCAAACACGGCCGTTGCAGGTGACAAAAAGTGTCAGATAGTGCGGCTGCGGGTTGTAGGAAATGGCGTTGTAGAGGGCGCGCGCCCAACGGGCGGGGCTTGGAGGCGTTGGCATGGCCTATGCTGCGTCTCTTGCAGATCATGAGATTTCGACTCATGCATGGAGCGTGTCTATGAAAAAACAACAAGGTTTTACTCTGATCGAGCTGTTGATCGTGGTGGCGATCATCGGGATTCTGGCGACCATCGCCCTGCCGCAGTATTCCAAGTATCAGGCTCGGTCGAAGGTGACGGCTGGGCTGGCGGAAATCAGCGCGATGAAGGTGCCGTTCGAGGACACCATCAACCAAGGGACCGCTCCGGATATAACCACTGTAAATGGCGGTACAACCACCACCTCCAACTGTACGGTGGCGGTTACAGGCACAGCGGCGACGGGTGCGGGCAGCATCAGTTGCACGTTGCTCAACGCTCCGGGACCGGTACTGGGCAAAACCATCACGCTCACTCGTTCGGGCGCTGCTACCGGCAATACCTCTGGCTTGTGGACCTGTGGCACTACTGTTAACGCGGATTATTCGCCAAAAGGCTGTACCGCCAGCGGTACGTGATTGCTAGCGTGTGACAACCGAATGCCCTGCCACGCAGGGCATTTTTCGTTACTCGGTGAAAATAAAAGTATCAATAATTTCAGCAGCTTATGAACTTTTCAAAAAGCCGCAACTTGCATGTGAAAATTGCACAAGTCATGCATTTTGCATGAAACCGAAAATCGGCGATTTAAATAAGTCATTGTTTTTTAAGGAAATTAATAAGTCTGAAAAGTTGGCACAGCGTTCGCAACTACCTTGGTAACCCTGCTGACAAGACAACCAGCAGACTTTCCAGAAAAACAGGAGTTACTCGTATGAAGAAGTTCGCTATCACTGCCGCTGCTGCTACCGCGCTGACCCTGACCATGACCGGCGCTTTTGCACAAACCACCCAGGCTACCCAGGCTCCAATGACTCTGGCTGCCGGTGAAGTCACCAAGGCGAAAGAAGCTACTTCCGACACCTGGATCACCACTAAAGTAAAAAGTGATCTGGTCACCGAAAAAGGCATTCCAGGTACCGACATCAAAGTAGAAACCAACAAAGGTGTGGTTTCCCTGTCCTCCACTGTTGCGGTGACAGACGCTCAGAAAGCGACTGCTGTCGCAATCACCAAGAAAATCAAAGGCGTCAAAGCGGTCTCCGCTGACGGCCTGAAAGCCGAGTAAGGCATGACTTCTCGCCTGGACCGGGAGAAGGCGCGACAGACGGGCCGAGCAATACGTCTGCCGCAACTTTAGAGTTCATGCGAACGGTCACACGGATGTGACCATTGCAGGCCCCGCCACTTGTGTCGGGGCCTGTTCTATTTCAGGAGCACTACAAAACAATTGTGGGAGCGAGCCTGCTCGCGAATGCGGTCTGTCAGCCGACGAAGATTTTGACTGACACGACGCATTCGCGAGCAGGCTCGCTCCCACAGGGCTTTGGTGTTGGTTTAGTTACCGCGCTTGCTGGTGATCTGGCGCAGGCGATTGCCTTCGAAGCGCAGGTATTGGTACATGCCGTTACTCGGGCCGTAGGTCCATTCCTCGACCTGAAACTCTTCGCGACGATTGGCGCTGCGCTTGTAGCCGAGCACATCACGGCTGACCGGTTCCCCGCATTTTTGCAGGACTTCGCTGGAGCGGTCGCCAAGGCTGATCAGCTGGCTGCCGCAGCGCAGGGTATCGGACGCCGAGGCGTGACTGGCCGCGAACGTCATTGCGAGCAAGGCCAGCCACTGCAGTTTCATTACTCGGCATCCAGATGCATTTGCGTGACCACACGGCCATCGCTCTCGGCTTCACCGAGATTGGCGTCGATGAAGTACACGCGGTCGTCCGCCAGTTGGCCTTTATCGACCAGATAATCCTTGATGCTGCTGGCACGGTCCTGACCCAACTGACGCAGCAACACATCGCTGCCACTCCAGAACTGGATTACGCCCTCGCGCATCTTCGTCGTACGTTCTTCCTTGCCCAGATCTTTCCATTCTGCAGGTGGCTGGGTTTTCAAACGGGTACGGTAGATGCCTTCGAGCAGTGGACCTTTTTCGCTGTCCGGCACTTGAATCAGGGACGCCTGAGCCGGCACCTTGTCGCCGCGTCGCTGCAGCATCTTGTAGTAGTTGTACTGGTATTCACGTTCCAGACGTTGCTCGGCGAGTAACGGACCGTCACTGCTTTTGGCGGCGGTGCCTTCGATTTCCAGGCGCAGTGCCGGACGTTCTTTCAATGCCTGAGACAGTTTGACCAGCGCGGCCTCGGCATCCTTGCTCAACTCGCTGGAACCCGGTGCAAACGACACGGTGCCGAGGTCTTCCGAGCCGCCGCCACTGATCAGCCCGCCAATCATTTTGAACGGCGCGGCAGCGGCTTTGACGATCAGGTTGCGCAGGGTCTGCCAGACAATCGGCATCACGCTGAATTGCGGGTTGTTCAAATCGCCGGTCACCGGCAATTCGATGGAGATCTTGCCGTCGACATCCTTGAGCAGGGCTATCGCCAGTTTCAGCGGCAGGCTCACGGCATCCGGGCTGTCGACCTTTTCACCGAGCTGCAATTGCTCAACGACCACTTTGTTCTCGGCTTTGAGCTGGCCCTTGGTGATCAGGTAATGCAGGTCGAGATTGAGCCGGCCCTTGCGGATACGGTAACCGGCGAATTTTCCGGAGTACGGCGTCAGTGTGGTCAGCTCGACGCGTTTGAAACTGGTGGCGATGTCGAGGCTGGCCATCGGGTCGAACGGATTGACCGCGCCCTTGATGGTCACTGGCGCATAGCGGTCGACCTTGCCTTTGATGTCGACGCTGGCCGGTTTTGCCTGCCGGCTGTCGATGGTGCCGATCTGGCCGTTGAGTTGCTGCACGGCAGTGGCGAAGTTCGGCGTCAGGCTGAAGTCGGCGAAGTTGGCCGAGCCGTCATTGATGGCAATGCCGCCGATGTGAATGCCCAATGGTTTCTCGTTGCTCGCCGGTTTCGCAGCAGTGCTTTTCGCGCCACTGTCGGCGGGCTGCGGAATCAGCAAATCATCGATGTTGGTGGTGCGGTCATCGTTGATCATGAACCGCGCGTACGGCTGGAACAGGTTGATCTTGTCGATCGACAGGCTGTCGCCGTGCTGATAGTTCAGGCCCTCGACCACCACTTGCTGCCACTTGAGGAAGTCGCGGGTCTTCAGGGTGTCGAGGGTGTGCAGTTGATCGATCTGCGCGCGGCCGGTCACGCTGAGTGCCAGCGGTTCGGTGCTCTTGAGGTTGACCTTCAGGTCACTGCCGAGCATGCCGCTACGCAGTTCCAGGCGAATGAAAGGATTGATGTAGGACTGCGCGACACGCAGGTCGATGTCCTGGGTTTTCACGTTGAGCTGCGCGTTGACCGGGGCGAGATTGACCGTGCCGTCTGCCATGATCTTGCCTTGCTTGCCCACGCCGCTGTCGAGCTTGAGCTTGAAGGGCGAGCCGTTGAGGCTGTCGAAATCCTGCAGATCGATGTTCAGCGGGGTGACATCCAGTGCCACTGCCGGTTTGGCTGAGCGGTCGGCGAGATGCACGGTGTAGTCGCGCAATTGCACGTCTTTGAGCAGCACTTGCCATGGCTTGCTCGGTGTGGCTGGTTCAGGCTTCGGCGAATCGGCAGCGGCCGGCGTGCTCGCGGGTTCAGCCGCGGCTTTGGCGGCGGGTTTCGACGGTTGGCTGGCGAACAGTTTCTGCCAGTCCAGTTGGCCGTCGGCCTCGAGGGCGGCCCAGGTTTCCAGTTTCTGGCTGCGGATCTTGCCGACCACCACTTGTTGTTTGGCCAGATCCACCGAAGTCTCGCTGACGTCGAGGCGCTCGAGTTTCGCCAGTGGCCGCCCATCCGGAGCCTTGATGGCGAACGGCGCGATGCTCACCGCGACGTTGTTCAACTGCAGCTCGGTTTCTTTCGACAGGTTGAGTTTGTAATCGCTGCTGAGGCTGATCACGCCGTCTTCGAGCACCAAGGGCACCGAGTCACGCACGTAAGGCCAGAAGGCTTTCATCTTGCCGTCGGTGACTTTCAGGGTGCCTTCGGAGCTGAACGGGATCAGGCTGAAATTACCACTCCAGTCGATCCGGCCACCGGCCGGGCCGATGGCGACCAGGGTCATGTCGGCGCTGTCTTCGGGCAGGGTGCTGAGGTTTTTCAGTTCGAAGCTGAGGTCGTCGTAGAGGAACTCGATCGGCTCGCTCGGGCGCACGTCTTGAAAGTGCACGACGCCGCCAGCCAGTTTGATGTTGTCGATGCGCAGCGGGAAGGGCTTGGCGTTCGGATCGGCCGGTGTCGGCTCGCTGGCCGGGACATTGAACAGGCCGAGCAGGTTGAGCTCGCCGTCTTTGGCGAAGAGGATTTCGGTTTTCGGCTTGTCCAGCTCGATGTTGGCCAGATGCAGGGCTTTGGTCCACAGACTGTCGATTTGCAGGTCGGCGTAAAGACGGTCAAAACCGATCTGTTCCTTGCCCGGTTCGCCGATGACCAGCCCCCACAGGGTGACTTCAAGGCTGAACGGGTTGAGCTCGATACGCTGGATATGCGCAGGTACTGTCGCGTAATGGGCCAGTTGCTGATTGGCCACGCGCAGGGCAATGCCTGGCAAAATCAGAAACCCCAGCAAGCTGTAGAGGGCCAGAGCAGTCAACAAGGCGCCAATCGCGCGAATCAATCCTTTGGGCATGTGCGGCTTCATCTGTCTGAATCGGAGTGCCTTGGAGTATGGCACGCGATTCTGGTTCCGAAGTAATAGCCGTGCTGCAGGATTGTTCAGATTTCTCTGTATTCACAAAACACTGTGGGAGCGAGCTTGCTCGCGAAAGCGGTCATTCAGTTGATAAATATGCCGACTGACACACCGCCTTCGCGAGCAAGCTCGCTCCCACAGGGGGATAGTTGTCAGCCGCGCGGTCGGATCAGAGCTGCAGGATCAGGGTTTTCAGCGGCGGTTGCTGGTCCATGGACGGGAAGTCGGCACCCGGGGTCATCACGCTCCACTCGCGCACCGGGCGGCCGGCCTTCTCGGCGCAGCGCAGCACTTGCTCGCGCCAGTCGTCCATGCTGACTTTCGCCAGGTTGTTGCAGCAGATCAGCACGCCGTTGTCGGCGGTGGTCAGCAGGGCGGGTTTGAGCAGGCTTTGATAATCGCGCAGCAGGTCTACGGTGCCGAAGGCGCTCTTGGCCCAGGCCGGTGGATCAAGCAGGACCAGATCGTATTGGCGCTGATCGAGGCGCTGGTAGCTCGGCAGTTTCTGCCCACGGCGCTGGCTGATTGGCAGGCCGGTCAACTGGCGGATCGCCGGGAAGTAGTCGGACTGGATGAATTGCATCTCGGGCAACTGCGGATTGAGCAGTCCGTTTTCGCGACCGACCGCCAGATTGCCTTCGGCGAAATCCAGGTTGCACACTTCGCTGGCGCCACCGGCTGCGGCACTGAGGCCGACGCCGCAGGTGTAGGCGAACAGGTTGAGCACGGATTTGCCCTTGGCGTGATCCTTGACCCAACCGCGGGTGTTGCGCAGATCGAGGAACAGCAGCGGGTCTTGTCCGGCATGACGCCCGCGCACACGGTAGTTCAGACCCCATTCGTGACCGACCAGATCGGCCAGCGCCGCCTCGTCAGCCTTATAGACGCTGTCTTCACGGTCAATACGCGAATTGCCGCGCGAGCGATCGTTGTAGACCAGCAGGGTTTCCAGGCCCAACGTTTGATTGACCATGGCATGCAGTTGCAGCAGGTCGTCACGTTCCAGCGTCTGGTGAAAACTCTGCACCAGCAGTTGCGGGCCGTAGCGGTCGATGGTCAGACCGCCAGCGCCTTCCTGGCTGCCGTGGAACAGCCGATAGCAATCGGTGCCCTGGCGGTGCAGCTCGGCCAGCAAATCCTGGCGTTGATCGAGGGCGGCGCGCAGCGCCTGATTCAAGGAAGACATGCGGGCGCCTTGCTGGAGAGAATTGGGGCGCGGGAGTTTAGCAGCTTGGCGGCAATCGAGTTGCGCCCTTCGCGAGCAGGCTCGCTCCCACATGGGAATGCATTCCAAATGTGGGAGCGAGCCTGCTCGCGAAGCTTTTAGGTCAGCAAACCCATCCGGCGTTTGGCCCGTTGCACCGAGCCGTTGCGCATTGCCCAGCGCAGCATCGGTGCGCTGCGCCTCACGCTGGCGCGAATCAACTGGCGTTGCAGCGAACTCTGGCGGACATCGAGCATATCGCTGGCCCAGTCCGGCAGCAGGTCGATGCCGGCCTTCATCATCAGATCGCCGAACGGCCGCGCCAGAACACTCGGCGCCGGCGCGTCGAGCAGCAGACGCAAGACTTCGCGGCTGCGTTCATCGCACAGCAACTGCGGGCGCATGCGTTGCAGATAATCCGCCACTGCCTGGCGCGATTTCGGCACCTCGCGAGCACCGAGTCGCTCGGCAATCACAGCGATCTCGGCGTAATAACGATCCTGATCCGCCCCCGACAACTGCGGATTGCGATAACGCAAATGCGCGGCGAGAAAGTTACTGACTTCCGCCACATGCACCCACGTCAGCAAATCCGGGTCGCTCGCCGCGTAGGGCCGACCATCCGGTGCAGTCCCAACCACCTGCAAGTGAATGGTGCGCACTTTCTCGATCAACCACTCGGCGTCCCGTCGCGAACCGAACGTCGTGCCGGAGACAAACTGGCTGGTGCGCCGCAAGCGCCCGAGCATGTCCTGACGAAAGTTCGAATGATCCCAAACTCCGGCCAGCGCCAGCGGATGCAAGGCTTGCAGCAACAGCGCACTGATGCCGCCGATCAGCATGCTGCTGAAGTCGCCGTGCACTTGCCAACTGACCGAATCCGGGCCGAACAGGCCGGGATCGCCCTTGGGGTTTTCCAGATCGAGTTGGCCGAGCGACAGCCCGGTCAGGCTCATGAGTTGGTTTTCAATGCGACTGCGGATGAATTCCATGACCACTCAATGACGAAGGGCAGGCGCGGCCCGTTGACCGCGCCCGTAGTGTTACTGATTGAGGCGCTTGTCGATCAGACCTTGCACCACGCTCGGATCGGCCAGGGTCGAGGTGTCGCCGAGGCTGTCGAGTTCGTTGCAGGCTATCTTGCGCAGGATGCGCCGCATGATCTTGCCTGAACGGGTTTTCGGCAAGGCCGGTGCCCACTGGATCAGGTCCGGCTTAGCGAAACTGCCGATTTCCTTGCTGACGTGCGCCAGCAGTTCTTTCTTCAACTCGTCGTTGGGTTGGGCACCGTTCATGGGCGTGACGAAGGCGTAAATGCCCTGACCTTTGACGTCATGTGGATAACCGACCACGGCGGCCTCGGCGATGCTGTCGTGCAGCACCAAAGCACTTTCCACTTCGGCGGTGCCGATGCGATGGCCGGAGACGTTGATCACATCGTCGATGCGCCCGGTGATCCAGTAATCGCCGTCCTCGTCGCGGCGTGCGCCGTCACCGGTGAAGTAATAGCCGGGGTAGGGTTTGAAATAGGTGTCGACCATGCGCTGCGGGTCGCCATAGACGCTGCGGATCTGCGCTGGCCAGCTGGATTTGATCGCCAGCACGCCGCTGCCGGCGCCTCTGATTTCCTTGCCGTGTTCATCGAGCAGCACCGGTTGCACACCGAACATTGGCTGGGTGGCGCAGCCCGGTTTGATCCGCTGCGCGCTGACCAACGGGCTGAGCATGATGCCGCCGGTCTCGGTCTGCCACCAAGTGTCGACGATAGGGCAGCGCTGTTCTCCTACGACATTGAAATACCATTCCCACGCTTCCGGGTTGATTGGTTCACCGACACTGCCGAGTAATCTGAGGCTGGCGCGCGACGTTTCCTTCAACGGTTCGGCGCCTTCACGCATCAACGCGCGCAGAGCCGTCGGAGCGGTATAGAAAATGTTGACCTTGTGTTTATCGATCACCTGCCAGAATCGTGAGCTGCTCGGGTAGCTCGGCACGCCTTCGAACATCAACGTGGTCGCGCCGTTTGCCAGCGGGCCATAGACGATGTAGCTGTGGCCGGTGACCCAACCGACGTCGGCGGTGCACCAGAACACTTCGCCGTCGCGGTAATCGAGCACGTACTTGAAGGTCATCGCCGCTTGCAGCAGGTAACCGCCGGTGGTGTGCAGCACGCCTTTGGGTTTGCCAGTGCTGCCGGAGGTGTAGAGGATGAACAACGGGTCTTCAGCGTCCATTGGTTCCGGCGGGCAATCGTCGCTGACATCGCGTACAGCCTGGTGATACCAGAGGTCGCGGCCCTCGACCCAATCGACTTTGTTTTGGGTGCGCTCGACCACCACGACGGTGCTGACGTCCGGGCAACTTTGCAGGGCTTTGTCGACATTCTGTTTCAGCGGCACGAACTTGCCACCGCGTACACCTTCGTCGGCGGTGATCACTGTGCGGCAATCGGCATCGAGAATACGGTCGCGCAGGGAGTCGGGGGAGAATCCGCCGAACACCACCGAATGAATTGCGCCGATCCGCGAACACGCGAGCATGGCGTAAGCGGCTTCGGGGATCATTGGCATGTAGATGCACACCCGGTCGCCTTTCTTCACGCCACGGCTTTTCAGCACGTTGGCCAGGCGGCAGACATGGTGATGGAGTTTTTTGTAGGTGATTTGCGCCGATTCGGCGGGGTCGTCGCCTTCCCAGAGCAGGGCGGTCTGCTCGCCGCGTTGTTCGAGGTGGCGGTCGATGCAGTTGTAGCTGACGTTCAGTTTGCCCCCAGTGAACCAGGCGGCTTCACCCGTTTTCAGGTCATAGCGCTGAACGGTCTGCCACGGTGTGCTCCAGTCGAGGAACTGCGTGGCCTGTTCAGCCCAGAAGGTGCTGGGGTGTTCAATGGATTCGCGGTACAGGCGCCGATAGTCTTCCTGACTCAATTGCGCAGCCCGGCGGACGGCATCGGCTTTGGGGAACGTGCTGATATCGAACATGACGGTTCCTTATTCTTGTGGTGCGACAGGAATAAAGATGCGCCGATAGGCGCAAGGGTTCAAGGCCGCCCCTCACCCTAACCCTCTCCCAAAGGGAGAGGGGACTGACCGAGGTGTTTGGGCTTGATACATCGACTTGAAATTCCTGAGTCGAACTCAAGTAATGAAAAGCGCGAAAATCGGCTCCCTTTCCCCCTCGCCCCTTGGGGAGAGGGCTGGGGTGAGGGGGAAACGATTTGGCTGTCACCGCGAAATTCACGCCAAACGCCAGACGAAAAAAAGCCCCTGAACTCCAGGGGCTCTCTATCAAGCGAGTGATCAACCGCGGTGACGACCGCGGAAGTAGTTGATCAGGCCCTGGGTAGACGGATCATCAGCAGTGCTTTCATCGCTGCCGACCAGACGGTTGTAAACGCCTTTGCCCAATTCCTTGCCCAATTCCACGCCCCACTGGTCGAAGGCGTTGATGCCCCAGACCACGCTCTGTACGAACACTTTGTGCTCATACATCGCCACCAGTGCGCCGAGACGACGCGGGCTGATGCGTTCGACCACGATAGTGTTGCTCGGACGGTTACCCGGGATCACCTTGTGCGGCGCGAGTTTGTGCACTTCTGCTTCGCTCATGCCTTTGTCGCGCAACTCTTGCTCGGCTTCCGGCAGGGTCTTGCCGAGCATCAGCGCCTGGCTCTGCGACAGGCAGTTGGCGTACAGCCACTGATGGTGGTCGGAAACCGGGTTGAAGCTGACGATCGGCACAATGAAGTCGGCCGGGATCAGCTGCGAACCTTGATGCAGCAACTGGTGGTAGGCGTGCTGACCGTTGCAGCCGACGCCGCCCCAGATCACCGGACCGGTATCGGTTGACACCGGCGTGCCGTCCTGACGCACGCTCTTGCCGTTGGATTCCATGTCCAGTTGTTGCAAGTGCTTGGTGATGTTGCGCAGGTAGTGGTCGTACGGCAGGATCGCGTGACTTTGCGCGCCCCAGAAGTTGCCGTACCACACGCCGAGCAGGGCCAGCAGCACCGGCATGTTCTGTTCGAACGGCGCGGTCTGGAAATGCTGGTCCATGGTGTAGGCACCGGACAGCAATTCCTTGAAGTTGGACATGCCAATGGCCAGGGCAATCGGCAAACCGATGGCCGACCACAGCGAATAACGTCCGCCGACCCAGTCCCACATCGGGAAGATGTTTTCTTCGCGGATACCAAACGCCACGGCCGCTGCATTGTTGCTCGATACGGCGATGAAGTGACGATACAGCTCGGCTTCCGAACCGCCCTGCGCCAGGTACCAGGCACGTGCGGCCTGAGCGTTCTTCAGGGTTTCGAGGGTGTTGAACGACTTCGACGAAACAATGAACAGTGTGGTCTCGGCGCGCAGTTTCTGCGTCAGCTCGTGGAATTCGCTGCCATCGATGTTCGCCAGGTAGTGGCAACGCACGCCTTTCTGCGCGTACGACAGCAGTGCTTCGGAGACCAGCTCAGGGCCGAGGAACGAGCCACCGATACCAATGTTGACCACGTCGGTGATCGGCTTCTCGGTATAACCACGCCACAGACCGTCGTGAATGCGGCCAACCAGATCGGTGATCTGGTTCAAAACCTTGTGGACTTCCGGCATCACGTTGACGCCATTGACCGACAGCTTGTCGCCCACCGGGCGACGCAGGGCGGTGTGCAGCGCCGGGCGGCCTTCGGAAGTGTTGACGATTTCGCCTTCAAACAGCGCTTTGATGGCGCCTTTGAGATCGACTTCATTGGCCAGACCGACCAGCAGGTTGCGGGTCTGGGCGTTGATCAAATTCTTCGAATAATCGAGAAACAGTCCACAGCTGCTGAGGGTGAACTGATTGAAGCGCTGCGGATCGGCGTTGAAGGCTTCGCGCATGCTGAAATCCTGCATGGCTTGGCGGTGTTCTTTCAACGCTTGCCAGGCGGGCAGAGCGGTAACGTCTTGAGGAGTGAGGTAATACGCCATCGCTGCGGTTTTCCTTTTTACTTGAACGGCCTTTTGAACACTGAACAGACCCGGCACGCCATGTTTGGGCATGGGATCAACTGCGTCGACACGATTTCCGGACACAGGGCGAATACAGTAAACCTCGCGCTGCGTTCTGTCTTGACTTTGTCTGACCAGATCCCTGTACTTTTTTAACATCGAGACCGGGAACTGGCCGACAAACGGAGGAGGCGGGGCGAAATCGGGATCAGGCGAGCTGAACCGGGATGGCGTTGCTGGTGTGGCTCAGTTCATTGCCCGGCGCCATGTAGAGCATGCGCGGCTTGAAATTGACCAGCTCCGCTTCGCTGTAATGGGCGTAGGCACAAATGATTACGCGGTCGCCGACCTTGGCCTTGTGCGCAGCGGCGCCATTGACCGAGATCATCCGCGAGCCTTCTTCGCCACGGATCGCGTAGGTGGTGAAACGCTCGCCGTTGTCGACGTTATAAATCTGGATCTGCTCGTATTCACGAATACCGGACAAGTCCAGCCACTCGCCATCGATGGCGCACGAACCTTCGTAATCGAGCACCGCATGGGTGACTTCGGCGCGGTGCATTTTGGCCTTGAGCATGATCGCGTGCATGAGGGTTTTCCCGGGTTGGAATCGAACGGCGGGCAGTGTGCCCGAAGGCTTTGGGGGCGGCAATACAGCTGGAATGCAATCTTCATGACGCTGAAAAACACTGTAGGAGTGAGCCTGCTCGCGATAGCGGTGTGTCATTCAACACTAATGCTGACTGACACACCGCTATCGCGAGCAGGCTCACTCCTACAGGGGGTATTGCGGTGTCTTTAAACCGGGGTATCGAGATTCAGGTGCAGGTTATCGATCAACCGCGTGGTGCCGAGGAACGCGGCCACCAGAATCACCAGATCACGGTCTTCAGCCGTTGCCGGACGCAAGGTCAAGGCGTGGCGGATTTCCAGGTAGTCCGGGCGCAGGCCTGCCGCTTCCAGTTGCTGCACCTGGGCACTGATCAGCGCCGGGAAATCCCGTTCGCCTTGCTTGATCGACTCGGCAATATTGCTGAGGCTGCGATAAACCACCGGTGCCACCGCACGTTGTTCTTCGCTGAGGAAACCATTGCGCGATGACAGCGCCAGGCCGTCGGCGGCGCGAACAGTCGGCTCGCCGATGATCTGGATCGGCATGTTCAGGTCGTGCACCAGCGCGCGGATCACCGCCAGTTGCTGGTAATCCTTCTGGCCGAAAATCGCCAGGTCCGGCTGGACCATGTTGAACAGCTTGCTGACCACGGTGGCGACACCTTCGAAGTGCCCCGGACGGCTGGCGCCACACAGGCCTTCAGACAGTTGCGGCACGCTGACCCGGGTCTGCCCGGCCATGCCATCGGGGTACATTTCCTCGACAGTCGGCGCGAAGAGCAGGGAGCAGCCGGCTTCAAGGAGTTTCTCCTGATCCGCCGCCAAGGTGCGCGGGTACTTGTCGAGGTCTTCGCCGGCGCCGAACTGCAGCGGATTGACGAAAATACTCGCGACCACGAAATCCACGCGTTGGGTGGCTTTGGTGATCAGTGCAACGTGACCGCTGTGCAGGTTGCCCATGGTCGGCACAAAGCCGATGCGCTTGCCTTCACTGCGGGCGCGGGCGATAGCGGCGCGCAGTTCGCGTACGGTTTTAACGGTGTTCATGCAGAGAATCCGTGTTCGATGCCAGGGAACGTGGTGGCTTTGACTTCGTTGACGTAAGCCTTCAGCGCGGACTGAATGCTGTCCTGACCGTGCATGAAGTTCTTGACGAATTTCGGCACGCGGCCAGTGATCGACAGGCCGAGCATATCGTGCAGTACCAGAACCTGGCCGTCGGTTGCGTTACCGGCGCCGATGCCAATGACCGGGATCTTCACTGCCTGACTGATTTCGGCGGCCAGCTCGCTCGGCACACATTCGAGCAGCAGCATTGCCGCACCGGCCTGTTCCAGCGAGATCGCATCGGCGCGCATCTGCCGCGCCTGGTTCTCGTTACGGCCCTGCACTTTATAGCCACCGAGAATGTTCACCGCTTGCGGGGTCAGGCCCATGTGCGCGCAAACCGGTACGCCGCGCTCGGCGAGCAGACGGATCGACTCGGCAAGCCACAACTGACCTTCGACTTTGATCATGTGCGCGCCGGCCTGCATCAGCATCGCGCTGTTGCTCATGGTTTGTTCGAGGGTGGCGTTGGCCATGAATGGCAGGTCGGCGAGGATCAGGGCATCCGTATTGCCGCGTTTGACGCAAGCAGTGTGGTAGGCCATTTCTGCGGTGGTCACCGGCAAGGTGCTGTCGTGACCTTGCAGGACCATGCCGAGGGAGTCGCCCACCAGCAGCACTTCGACACCGGCCTCGTTGCAGGCGTGGGCGAAGGTCGCGTCATAGCAGGTCAGCATGGTGATCTTTTCACCTTTCTGCTTGAGGCTCTGGAGCGTGGTCAGGGTGATGGCTGGCATGTAAAAAATCCTCGTTCAGGCGCTCTGGAAACTACTGCGAGTAACGCGCGTGATTCGTCATCTACTCAGGCGCACGCTCTTTTGTCGTGCTTATAAGGCCTGGATTGCGCCCGTATGTGCCGGGTTGGCGGCAGCGGGACGCCTATAGTCGTGATGAGCCAACAGGAAGTCAATTGCGTGTGTTACCGCATTGTTACGAGGGGAGTGTTACCGGCGTTACTGATGCGATTCAGCGGCGCGGTGGGGCTGATTCGGCGGTTTTTTGTCCGACAATAAATCTGGATATGGAAAGCTATTCCTGTAGGAGCTGCGGAACGCTGCGATCTTTTGATCTTGATTTTGAAGATCAAAAGATCGCAGCGTTCCGCAGCTCCTACAAGGGATTTATGTCAGGCGTGGGGGAGGCGTTCCAGGCCGACGAACGGGCAGGCTGCCAGCAGATCGGAGAGGTTGCGGCCATCGGCCAGACACAGGTCTTGCGGGGCCAGTTCGGCAAGGGGATAGAGCACGAACGCACGTTCCTGAATCTGGTAATGCGGGACTTTCAGGCGTGGCTCGTCGATCAGTCGATCGCCGACCAGCAGAATATCCAGATCCAGCGTACGAGGCCCCCAACGCTCAAGGCGCTCGCGGCCCTGATCATTCTCGATCGCCTGCAACGCATCAAGCAATTCAAGCGGTGCGAGCGAGCTGTCGAGCGCAGCCACCGCATTGGTGTAGCGCGGCTGGCCAGGCAACAGAGAATCGCTCTGGTAGAAGGCCGAAACGCCAACCAGCGTGGTCTGCGGCAATTGCCCCAGCGCCTCGACGGCGCTGCGCAATTGTTCGGCGGGGTCTGCGAGGTTGCTGCCCATGCCGATGTAGATGCGTTCCATGCCTTTACTCGCCTGTCGAAGCGCTCGGTGCGCCGGCGCGTTTGCGCTTGGAACCGCTGCTGCGGCGACGTTTGCGCGGAGCACCGCTGGCGTCATCACCTTTACCGCTGAGGTCGCGAATCATGTCGCGGCGTTCGCTGTCGTTGGCATCCTGATAGTCCGTCCACCATTCGCCGAGGCCATCGGTCTCTTCGCCAGCGCTTTCACGCAGCAACAGGAAGTCGTAGCCAGCGCGGAAACGCGGGTTGTCCAGCAACAGGTCGGCGCGTTTGCCGCTGCGGCGTGGCAGGCGTTCCTGCATGTCCCAGATCTCGCGGATCGGCATGGTGAAACGTTTTGGAATCGCAATGCGCTGGCACTGTTCGGCGATCAGCTCGTGGGCGCCTTCCTGCATCGCCGGGATCGGCGGCATGCCGCGCTCTTGCAGGCGCAATACGCGGGCCGGCAGAGCAGGCCACAGCAGCGCGGCAAACAGGAACGCCGGGGTCACCGGTTTGTTCTGCTTGATGCGCAGGTCAGTGTTGGTCAGCGCTTCGCTGATCAGCGTGTGGGTGTATTCCGGGTTGTGTTCCAGCGCATCGGCACTGGCCGGGAACAGCGGGGCGAACAGTTGCAGGTCGACCAGCATTTCGAAAGTGATCGCGCCGTGGCCCGAGAGGAATAGCTTGAGCACTTCTTCGAACAGTCGTGCCGACGGGATTTCGCGCAGCATCGGCGCCAGTTCGCGGATCGGTTGCACGGTGTGCTTTTCGATGCCGAAGTTGAGCTTGGCGGCGAAACGCACGGCGCGCAGCATGCGCACAGGGTCTTCCTGGTAGCGCTGCTTCGGGTCGCCGATCAGACGGATCAGGTGGTTGCGGATGTCGTGTACGCCGTTGGCGTAATCGAGAATGCGCTCGCTGACCGGATCGTAATACAGGGCGTTGATGGTGAAGTCGCGGCGTTGCGCGTCTTCTTCCAGCGTGCCGTAAACGTTGTCGCGCAGAATCCGCCCGCTTTCGTTACGCGAAGACTGGTTGCTGTCCTCGTCGTCTTCGTTTTGCGGGTGGTTGGCGCGGAAGGTCGCGACTTCAATGATTTCGCGACCGAAATGGATGTGCACCAGTTTGAAGCGACGGCCGATGATCCGCGCATTGCGGAATTCGGCACGGACTTGCTCGGGGGTGGCGCTGGTGGCGACGTCGAAATCCTTGGGCGTGATGCCCAGCAGCATGTCACGCACGCAACCGCCGACCAGATAAGCCTGGTAACCGGCCCCTTGCAGGCGTTCGACGATATTCACCGCATAGCGGCTGAATTGCGTTTTCTGCAGCGAATGTTGGCCGCTGTTGAGCACTTCAGGGGTGCTGCGGATGTGTTGCGTACGACGCACGGGAGCTCGGAATGACTGGAACAACTTCTTCAGCATGGGATGCACTGTTTGAAGGAATGTTCGGCCATACCAAAGAATGACCGCATGATGGGCGCAGATTCTAGCATTTAGTCGGGGGATGGTGTAGGAGACAGCAGTTTCGAGCTGAAAGCCGCAAGCTACAAGGGTGAAGCGGGGTAAAGCAGGGAGTTTTTTACAGAAGGGAGAAACTACAAGGGGAGCCGAAGCTCCCCAAGAAGTAGTTGCGTGCTCTTTTTATTATTGATTCGGGCTTCTTGTTTTTGTTGAGTGCCCTCGCCACGAAGTGTTTCCTTCGTGACCCTCCCAATCGGGAGCCAAGAGCAAACGGATTGCTTTGGTCGCTGAATTGCAGTGATCTTACGATCCAACCAGTACAGGCTCTGTCTTAGGACAGTTTTTGTTGTTCTCGGCCTGGTCGTGGGGCAAGCCCCAAATACAACGCCTCTCCAAAAGAATCAGTTAGCTGCGCCTCTCGCCGTCTTGTTTTTATTGTGCGTGAGTCGATTCGTCTTATTTTTATTGTCTTGTGCATTGCTTGTTATTGTTCTTGTACCAAACATATAGCAGGGGACGTGCCAACTTTTGCGAAACCCAGTAAAACAAAGGGTTAGGTCGATATAACCGTTTTCTCGGGACGAAAAAAAGCCGGGGTTTCGTTACCGATAACCCCGGCTTCTGTTACGTGAAAGGACTGAGGTAACAGTTTTTTCACATCTTCAAGCGTTACCCGCGCACTCGACAGGTAACGTTCAGCTCTCGCTGGCGACCCCGGTCTTGCGTCGCGGGATGCCCAGACGCTGACGGCGCTCCCACAGGCATTTACGGCTGACGCCCAGTTTGCGCGCCAGTTCGGTCTCGGTCATGTGGTCCTGATGCTCGAGGACGAAGTGCTGGAAGTAGTCTTCCAGCGACAGGTCTTCGGTCGGCTCATGGCTGCTGTTGCTGGCGTTACCCGCCGTTTGTGGCGGCAGGCCGATGAACTCGTCGTCTTCCAGATCGCTCAGCTCAATGTCGATGCCCAGCAGGTCGGCCGAGATTTCCGGGCTTTCGCTTAGAATCACCGCGCGCTCGACTGCGTTCTCCAGTTCACGCACGTTACCCGGCCAGGAATAATGCCGGATCGCCTGTTCGGCATCCGCGGCAAACTTCAGGTCGGTACGGTTGATGCGCGCACTCTGGCGAGCAAGGAAGGCGTTGGCGATTTCGTTGACGTCGGCGCCGCGCTCACGCAGGGCCGGCAATTTCAGCGCGATCACGTGCAGACGGTAATAAAGGTCTTCGCGGAACTGGCCGATTTTCGCCAGACTCTTGAGATCCCGGTGAGTGGCCGCGATCAGGCGTACATCGACCTTCTGCGACTGCACCGAGCCAACACGGCGAATTTCACCTTCCTGCAACACACGCAGCAGGCGAGCCTGAGCTTCCAGCGGCAGTTCGCCGATTTCGTCGAGGAACAACGTGCCGCCGTCCGCCGCTTCGACCAGACCGGCACGCCCGGCGCTGGCGCCGGTGAATGCACCTTTCTCGTGGCCGAACAGCTCGGACTCGATCAGGCTTTCCGGAATGGCCGCGCAGTTCACCGAAATCATCGGTGCCTTGGCACGTTTCGACAGGTTGTGCAGGGCGCGGGCCACCAGTTCTTTACCGGTGCCGGATTCGCCCTGGATCAACACATTGGAATCGGTCGGCGCGACCTTGCGGATCTTGCTGTACAGATCCTGCATCGGCGGGCAGGAGCCGATGATGCCGATCTCGCCATTACTGTTGTCGACGGCGGATTTGCCGCTGCCATTGGCCGGTTTGCTGGCAACCGCTTCGCCGGCAGTCGGGGCCGATTGGCGATCACGCAGGATCCGCGCGACAGCCTGAAGCATTTCATCGTGGTCGAAAGGCTTGGCGATGTAGTCCACCGCGCCCATCTTCATCGAGTCGACCGCCGAACGCAGGCTGGCGTAACTGGTCATGATCAGCACCGGTGTGCCCTGGCCGAGCTTGATCAGCTCGGTGCCCGGAGCGCCCGGCAAACGCAGATCGCTGACGATCAGATCGAACGTAGGAATGGTGAAGCGTTCTTGTGCTTCCTGCACTGAACCGGCTTCGCTGACCTGGTACTGATTGCGTTCCAGCAGGCGGCGCAAGGCGGAGCGGATAATTGTTTCGTCTTCGACGATCAAAATGTGCGGCATTGATTCGATACTCTCGACGGTCTCAGTTCACAGCGGACGTCGCTTCGACATGACGCGGTAAGGTCACCCGGATACGGGTGCCGCGTTGGCTTTGTACATCAGCCGGGCTGTCGATGGTGATTTGTCCATAATGCTCTTCAACGATGGAATAGACCAGTGCAAGGCCCAGACCGGTGCCTTCGCCAGGATCCTTGGTGGTGAAGAAGGGTTCGAACAATCGGTCCATGATGTTCTTCGGAATACCGCTGCCTTCGTCCTCGACGATCAGATCGACCGTGTGTTCGCCGGCTTCGCTCTTGACCCGTACCGCACTGTGCGGCGGCGAGGCGTCGCGGGCGTTGGAGAGCAGATTGATCAAGACCTGAGCGAGCCGCTGCGGGTCGCCTTCGACCCAGTGATCCGGATCGCACAGGTTGTAGAACTGCACTTCGAAATTGCGCCGGTTCAGCGCCAGCAGGCCAATCGCATCCTGCGCCACTTCCGCCAGGCAAACGGGCTCGTCACTGTGCTGATGGCTGCCGGCGTGGGCGAAACTCATCAGCGACTGGACGATGCGCGATATGCGTTTGGTCTGTTCGAGAATCTGCCCGCTGATTTCCGTCAGTTCGTCGTCTTCTTCGCGCTCCTCGCGCAGGTTTTGCGCCAGACAGGCGATGCCGGTGACCGGGTTGCCGATTTCGTGGGCAACTCCCGCCGCGAGACGACCAATGCTCGCCAGCCGTTCGGAGTGCACCAGTTTGTCTTCGAGCATCTGCGTTTCGGTCAAATCCTCTACCAGTAACACCAGACCGCTGTTACCCGGAGCGAGCGGTTCATCAATCGCCGCTTTGTGCAGGTTCAGCCAGCGGGTCTGGCCGTCGAGGGCCAGATGCTGTTTGTGCAAATGCTCGTCGGGCAGATTGATGAAACCTTGCAACAATTCTTTCCACGGCTCGCCGATGGTGCTCAGGCGCGAACCGACCACACGCTGCGCGGCGATCCCGGTGAGTTCTTCCATGGCCTTGTTCCACATCAGGATCTCTTGATCCTTGGCCAGCGAGCAAACGCCCATCGGCAGTTCCTGCAGGGTCTGGCGGTGGTAACGGCGCAAGGCATCGAGTTCGGCGGCTAAACCTGTAAGGCGCGAGTGGTAATCCTCGAGGCGGCTTTCGATGAAATGGATGTCTTCGGTAACATAGTTTTCGCCGCCCGCCTTATAAGGCAGGAAGGTTTCGACCATGTCCTGGGCCACGCTCGGGCCCATCAGGCCAGAGAGGTTGGCTTCGATTCGGTCACGCAAACGGCGCAGAGCATAAGGGCGGCGCTCGTCGAATGGCAGATAGAGATCACGCAACGCTTGTTCGACTTCTTTCTGCGCAGCCTTGGCGCCCAACGGTTTCGCCAGTTGTGTGGCGAACTCCTGTGGCGAGGCCGCGTGCAGCTCACGCCGCTGCGGGCGACGAACGTTATCCACAGCGCAGGCTTCGGCGGCGCTGGCTTCTTCGGGGCTGGCGTTGGTGAACAGCGAGATCAGAGTGAACATCAAGACGTTTGCAGCCAGCGAGGCGATTGCAGCCATGTGCCAACTGGTGTCGTCGAGCACGTAAATCATGTTCAGCAGCGGGATGTAGAAACCCTGCAGATTGCCGACCAGCGGCAGCAGCATGGTCACTACCCAGACCATAATGCCCGCCAGCAGACCGGCGATAAAGCCGCGACGGTTGGCGGTCGGCCAGTACAGTACCGACAACACACCGGGCAGGAATTGCAGGGTCGCGACAAACGCGACGATGCCGAGGTTGGCCAGATCCTGCTCGGCGCCGAGCATCAGGTAGAAGCCGAAACCGGCCATGATGATCGCGACGATCAGCGCCCGGCGGGTCCATTTCAGCCAGCGGTAGATATTGCCTTCGGCCGGCGGCTGATAGAGCGGTAACACCAAGTGGTTCAGCGCCATGCCCGACAGCGCGAGCGTGGTCACAATGATCAATCCGCTGGCCGCCGATAAGCCACCGACGTAAGCCAGCAACGCCAGCGGTTTGCTGTTGGCGGCGATGCCGATGCCGAGGGTGAAATATTCCGGGTTGGTCGTGGCGCCGAGTTTCAGGCCAGCCCACAAGATCAGCGGTACTGCCAGACTCATCAGCAGCAGGAACAGCGGCAAACCCCAACTGGCGCTGACCAGTGAGCGCGGGTTGAGGTTTTCGGTAAAGGTCATGTGGTACATGTGCGGCATCACGATCGCCGAGGCGAAAAACACCAACAGCAGTGTGCGCCAAGGGCCTTCCTGCAACGGCGTGTGCAAAGCGGCGAGGGCGGTCTGGTTCTGCAGCAGCCACAATTCAAGCTGTTGCGGGCCGTCGAATACGCCGTACAACGCGTACAGACCGACGCCGCCAAGGGCGACCAGTTTGATCACCGATTCAAAGGCAATCGCGAAGACCAGCCCTTCGTGTTTTTCACGCGTAGCGATATGCCGAGAGCCAAAGAAGATCGTGAACAGAATGATCAGCGCACAGAACGCCAAAGCCACGCGGCTCTGGATGGGTTCTCCCGTGAGGATGCCGATGGAGTCGGCCACTGCCTGAATCTGCAACGCCAACAGCGGCAGTACGCCGATCAGCATGAAAATCGTAGTCAGTGCGCCGGCCCAGGTGCTGCGAAAGCGGAACGCGAACAGATCGGCCAATGACGACAGTTGATAGGTGCGGGTGATTTTCAGGATCGGATAAAGCAGCACCGGCGCCAGCAGAAACGCGCCGGACACACCGAGATAACTGGAAAGAAAGCCGTAGCCGTACTGATAGGCAAGCCCCACCGTGCCGTAGAACGCCCACGCACTGGCGTAAACCCCCAGCGACAAGGTGTAGGTCAACGGGTGGCGAATGATCGCGCGCGGGATCATGCCCCGTTCGCTGATCCAGGCAACGCCGAACAGCACCGCCAGGTACGCGGCGCTGACCAGGATCATCTGGGTCAGGCTAAAGCTCATCGGCATCTTTTTGGCTCTGCAGGATGAAGGTTACGACAATCAGGATCAGCCAGAGCAGATAGGGGCGATACCAGGCGCCCGTAGCGTCGATCCACCAATCCATGATGGCAGGGGAAAACAGGTAGATCCCCACGACTAAAAGCAGGACCAAGCGATAGATGTACATCCCGGCCTCTCTTTTTTATGCGCGTGCCCGAAAACGTGCGGCGATGGTAACGGATGGGCGCACGACTGCAAGTGTCGTCATAGCAGTTGCGCCTCGGGCAGGGTCAGTGTGCGCGGGATCTTGCTGGCATCCCAGTGCGCGCAGCCCCAGGCCAGCACTTCTTGTGGCGAGGCATAGGCCAGTTCGGCGCCGGGATTTTGCCCCAAGGCGCGCAGGGCTCGCAGTAACAATGGCGTGGCTTGATCCGCTTCAAGCGGCGGCGAGCGGTAGGACTTGCCGAGCTTGTTGCCGTCCGGTTGGGTAATCAGCGGCAGGTGCAAGTAACGCGGCTGGCGCATTCCCAGCAATTCCTGCAGATAGAGCTGGCGCGGTGTCGAGTCGAGCAGGTCGGCACCGCGGACGATGTCGGTGATGCCTTGCCAGGCATCGTCGAGCACCACGGCCAATTGGTAGGCGTAGAGGCCGTCGCGGCGACGGATCACGAAATCGCCGACGTCGCGCCCCAGATGCTGGCGGTACTCGCCCTGGACGCGGTCGATGAAGTGATATTCCAGTTCAGGCACACGCAGGCGGATGGCCGCATTCTGCTGGTCGTGGCCGGCATTGCGGCACAGGCCCGGATAGATGCCGTTGTAAGGTTCGAGCTGTTTACGCGAACAGGTGCAGGCGTACGCCAGACCGTGATTGAACAGGCTATTGAGCACTTCGGCGTAGGCATCGTGCCGATCGCTCTGGCGCACCATCTCGCCGTCCCATTCAAAGCCGTAACTTTCCAGCGCCTTGAGGATCGCCGTCTGCGCACCGGGTTCTTCGCGGGGCGGATCGAGATCTTCCATGCGCACCAGCCAGCGACCGCCGACCGAACGCGCGTCGAGGTAAGAGGCGAGGGCGGCGACCAGCGAACCGAAGTGCAAATGGCCACTGGGGGTTGGGGCGAAGCGGCCGATGTAGGCGGGGGAGGTCTTGGCAGTCATGGAAACGAAACTACTTTTCAGGCTATATGCAGGTCAACCTGTAGGAGTGAGCCTGCTCGCGATAGCGGTGTGACATTCAACACCGATATTGACTGACCCACCGCTATCGCGAGCAGGCTCACTCCTACAAAAGCATAGGCAAACGTCAGAAACAAAAACGGAGCGTTCGCACGCTCCGTTTTTCGTTCAGGTCGAGATTACTTGCCGACCTGCTTTTCCTTGATTTCCGCCAGGGTCTTGCAATCGATGCACAGATCCGCAGTCGGACGGGCTTCGAGGCGCTTGACGCCGATCTCGATGCCGCAGGACTCGCACCAGCCGTATTCTTCGTCCTGAATCAGCTCCAGCGTCTTGTCGATCTTCTTGATCAACTTGCGCTCGCGGTCGCGGGCGCGCAACTCGAGGGCGAATTCTTCTTCCTGGCTGGCACGGTCGGCCGGGTCAGGGAAGTTGGCCGCTTCGTCTTTCATGTGATCAACAGTACGGTCGACTTCCTGCATCAAGTCCTGTTTCCACTTGTTCAGGATCTTGGTGAAGTGCGCACGCATCGGGGCGCCCATGTACTCTTCACCGGCCTTCGGAACGTAAGGTTCGAAACCGCTGATCGTCGTTTGCTGCTGTTGCTTTGCTTGGGTGGGCATGAAATGGACCGCCTCTACTCTTGTAATCCATTGCGCAGGATTGCTCCATCACCGACACCTGCCGGCCCTGCGGCTGCAAGCGGGCGAACTTACCAGATCAATTCGGCCTGCGCTACTCCCGGATGTCGAGGCCCCGGCGGGTGGCGCTTGCAAATGTTTGGCAAGCCGTGTCTGGCGGTGTTGAAGACCTGTTCAATCACTGATTTTAGTCAATCCTGGAGCGTACGCTCATATCGTTACAGTCCAGCGTTCTTGAGGCTGTGACCGCTACGGGTTCTCGCTCGTTCCGGCAGATGGGTAGAATCGTCTCTTTTTCCCTGCCGAAGGAAAACCAATGGCTCAGTCCTACAGTGCGCGCAGTCGTGCGATCGAACCGTTCCATGTGATGGCGCTGCTGGCGCGGGCCAATGAATTGCAGGCTGAAGGCCACGACGTGATCCATCTGGAAATCGGCGAGCCGGACTTCACCACCGCCGAGCCGATCATTCGTGCAGGGCAAGCGGCGCTGACGGCAGGCAAGACCCGTTACACCGCCGCGCGCGGCATTCCCGAGCTGCGCGAAGCGATTTCCGGGTTTTATCAATCGCGTTATGGCTTGAACATCGATCCGCGACGGATTCTGATCACCCCGGGTGGCTCCGGTGCGCTGTTGCTGGCCAGTGCGTTGCTGGTCGATCCGGGTAAACACTGGTTGCTGGCGGATCCGGGTTACCCGTGCAACCGGCACTTCCTGCGGTTGGTCGAAGGCGCAGCGCAGTTGGTGCCAGTTGGCCCGGACGTGCGCTATCAACTGACCCCGGATCTGGTCGAGCGTCATTGGGATCACGACAGCGTCGGCGCACTGGTCGCCTCGCCGGCCAACCCGACCGGCACGATTCTGACTCGCGATGAACTGGCCGGTTTATCCTCAGCCATCAAAGCCAGACACGGCCATCTGGTGGTGGACGAGATCTATCACGGCCTGACGTACGGCACCGATGCCGCCAGCGTGCTGGAAGTCGATGACAGTGCGTTCGTGTTGAACAGCTTTTCCAAGTATTTCGGCATGACCGGTTGGCGCCTGGGCTGGCTGGTGGCACCGGAGGCAGCGGTCAGCGAGCTGGAGAAGCTGGCGCAGAATCTCTACATCAGCGCGCCGAGCATGGCCCAATACGCGGCGTTGGCGTGTTTCGAGCCGGACACTATCGCGATTCTGGAAGAGCGCCGTGCGGAGTTCGGCCGTCGTCGCGACTTTCTGCTGCCAGCGTTGCGCGAGTTGGGTTTCAACATCGCCGTGGAGCCTGAGGGTGCGTTCTATTTGTACGCCGATATCAGCCAGTTCGGCGGCGATGCCTTCGCGTTCTGCCGTCATTTCCTCGAAACAGAACATGTCGCGTTCACGCCCGGACTGGACTTCGGTCGCTATCAGGCCAGTCACCATGTGCGTTTTGCCTACACGCAAAACCTCCCGCGCTTACAGGAAGCGGTGGAGCGTATCGCGCGTGGCTTGAAGAGTTGGCAAGGCTGATGCGCTTTTATCCTCCTCTGGAAGAGGCGCGCCTGATCCGGCGTTACAAGCGTTTTCTCGCCGATATCGAAACCGTTAGCGGCGAGTTGCTGACCATCCACTGTCCGAACACCGGCTCGATGCTCAATTGTCAGGTCGAGGGCGGGCAGGTCTGGTTCAGTCGCTCCAATGACCCGAAACGCAAATTGCCGGGAACCTGGGAAATTGGCGAAACCCCGCAGGGCCGCTTGTTTTGCGTGAATACCGCACGGGCCAACGGTCTGGTTGAAGAAGCGTTGCAGGCTGGCGTTATCACTGAGTTGAACGGCTTTACCGCGTTGAAGCGCGAAGTGGCATACGGGCAGGAAAAAAGCCGTATCGATTTTCGCCTCGAATACCCAAGCGGCCCGGCGTACGTGGAAGTGAAAAGCGTCACTCTTGGCTTCGACGGAACGGCAGTAGCGGCGTTTCCCGATGCCGTGACCCAGCGTGGTGCCAAGCATCTGCGGGAATTGGCGCATCTGGCGCGGGACGGGATTCGCGCGGTGCAGTTGTATTGCGTCAATCTGACCGGGATTGAAGCGGTGCGGCCGGCCGAAGAAATCGATTCAGCCTACGCCGAGGCGTTAAGGGAGGCTGTGGCTTGTGGTGTTGAGGTTCTGGCTTACGGCGTCCGGCTGGACCATGAAGAGATGGTCATCGACCGGCGCCTCGACGTGCTGCTCAACGGTTAAACATCTATCCACAGGCCCCGAGCGTCTTCGCGGCAATTGATAGCGGTGAGTGATTGCCCCGCGCACGGCCCGGCCACGCATTCACCGTCCTCGATCAGAAACAGTGCGCCGTGGGTGGCGCACTGGATCAGGCTGTTGCTCGGGTCGAGAAACTGGTCGGGTTGCCATTCCAGCCCCACGCCCCGGTGCGGGCAGCGATTGAGGTAGACATAGGCCTGGCCGCTGCGGCGCACGGCGAACAGCTTGTTGCCGTCGATCTCGAACCCACGGCTTTTCGCTTCGCCCAGATCGGCGCCAGCGCAGAGAAACTTCATGGCTATCCTCTAGTGTCTGCTCGTGTCCGGATATGTCCGAGCTTGACGTTTAAATGCAAACAATTATCAAATGGCGGCCTTCGTCCGCAGGGCGGCTGGCAGATGTCGAGGATACTTGGCCCGTCCTGCCGATGCCCGGGAAAACTTCTTTCAAGGAAGCTGTGTATGCGCCTGAGTACCCGCGTTGTTGTGCTGTGTGCCGGACTGTTCGTCAGCCATCAGGCTGCAGCGGCCGATTTGCCGCAACGTTGGGTCAGCGCCGGCGGTGCACTGTCGGAATGGGTCAGTGCGTTGGGCGGTGAGTCGAAGCTGGTCGGCGTTGATACCACCAGTCAGCATCCGGAGTCGTTGAAGGCGCTGCCGAGCATCGGCTATCAGCGCAGCCTTTCCGCCGAGGGCATTCTTAGTCTGCGCCCGGATATCCTCATCGGCACCGAAGAAATGGGCCCGCCACCGGTACTGTTGCAAGTAAAAGCGGCCAAGGTGCAGGTGGAATTGTTCTCGGCTCAGCCGGATCTGCCGACGGTTGAGAGAAACGTTACCCGTCTCGGTCAATTGCTCGGCGCCGACGCCCAGGCCAGGCAACTGCTGGAAAGTTATCAACAGCAACTCGACGCGCAGAAAGTGCGGGCTGCTGACGCGCAGTCCAGGCAGAAAGCGCCGGGCGTGCTGCTATTGCTCGGCCATGCCGGTGGCAAACCGTTGATCGCCGGTAAAGACACTGCCGCCGACTGGCTGCTGCAACAGGCGGGCGGGCATAACCTGGCGACGCATACCGGTTACAAACCGTTTTCCGTGGAATCCCTCGCCAGCCTCGACCCTGAGGTGCTGGTATTCGCCGACCGTGCGTTGACCGGTGACGCGGCGAAAGCGGCGCTGTTCAAGGAGAACCCGATTCTCAATTCAAGCCGCGCGGCCAAAACCGGTCGCGTACTGGAACTGGATCCGACGCTGCTGGTCGGTGGGCTCGGACCGCGTCTGCCGGCAGCGCTGAAAAGCCTCTCTGACGCTTTCTACCCGGCCAAGAGCGGCCAATGACCACATTGGTCAAACCCCGTGGCTTGTTCATTGGCCTGACGCTTCTCTGTCTGCTGGCGATCTGGCTGTCGTTGGCGCTGGGGCCGGTGAGCCTGCCGCTGTTCGATACGTTGCGCGCAGCGTTGCGCATGCTTGGCGTGCCGCTGGCGCCGGAGGGGCTGGAGCAGGCTGAGCTGATTCTCGGGCAGATTCGTCTGCCGCGAACCTTGCTCGGGCTGGCGGTCGGCGGCGTGTTGGCCTTGTCTGGCGTGGCGATGCAGGGTTTGTTTCGTAATCCACTGGCGGACCCGGGGCTGGTCGGGGTTTCCAGTGGCGCAGCGCTGGGTGCGGCGATTGCGATTGTCGGTGGTTCGTTTTTGGGTGGTTTGCCGGAATGGTTCGGACCGTATCTGTTGTCGGTCTGCGCGTTTCTCGGCGGACTCGGGGTCACGGCGCTGGTCTATCGACTGGGTCGACGCAATGGCCAGACCAACGTCGCAACCATGTTGCTGGCGGGTATTGCCCTGACCGCGCTGGCGGGTTCGGCAGTCGGCCTGTTCACTTATCTGGCGGATGACGCGACCCTGCGCACGCTGACCTTCTGGAACCTCGGCAGCCTCAATGGCGCCAGTTACGCGCGGTTGTGGCCACTGCTGATCATCAGCGCCGGCGTGGCGTTGTGGTTGCCACGTCGCGCCAAAGCATTGAATGCCTTGCTGCTCGGGGAATCCGAGGCAGGGCATTTGGGCATCGATGTCGAGCGGCTCAAGCGTGAACTGGTGTTCTGCACGGCGCTGGGAGTTGGTGCGGCGGTGGCAGCGGCGGGGATGATCGGTTTTGTCGGGCTGGTGGTGCCGCATCTGATGCGCTTGCTGGCGGGCCCGGATCACAAAGTCTTGCTACCGGCGTCGGTGCTGGCGGGGGCAAGCCTGTTGCTGCTGGCTGATCTGGTCGCGCGGTTGGCACTGGCACCGGCGGAGCTGCCGATCGGTATCGTCACGGCATTTATCGGTGCGCCATTCTTCCTTTATCTGTTGCTGCGAGGACGTGCCTGATGTTGCGTGCGCAAAATCTGCACATCCAGCGTGGTCGCAAGGTAGTGCTCAGCGATGTCACGCTGCAACTGGAACCAGGTGAAGTGCTCGGAGTGCTTGGGCCGAACGGCGCTGGTAAAAGTACCTTGCTGGGCGCCTTGTGCGGTGAGTTGGCGGCGAGTGCGGGCGATGTTTCGCTCGACGGGCAGGCATTGAATCAATGGACTGGCCCACAGCGTGCGCAACGATTGGCGGTGTTACCGCAAGTGTCGACGCTGGATTTTGCCTTTCGCGTCGAGGAAGTGGTCGGTATGGGCCGCTTGCCCTATCAAAGCGGTCGGGTGCGTGATGACGAAATCATCGTGGCGGCTTTGGCGGCGGCGGATGCCGGACACTTGAGCGGGCGCAGTTATCTGGCGCTGTCCGGTGGCGAACGGCAGCGTGTGCATCTGGCGCGAGTACTGGCGCAATTGTGGCCGGGCCAGGCCGGGCAGACGTTGCTGCTGGATGAGCCAACGTCGATGCTTGATCCACTGCATCAACACACGACGCTGCAAGCGGTGCGCGAGTTCGCTGATCGTGGTGCAGCGGTCTTGGTCATCCTGCATGATCTGAATCTGGCGGCGCGTTATTGTGATCGCATTCTGCTGCTTGAAGGCGGGCGTCCGGTGGCTCTGGATACGCCGGAGCAGGTGCTACGACCGGATTCGCTGAAAGCCGTGTTCGGTCTCGAAGTCCTGGTGCAGCCGCATCCGGAGCGTGGGCATCCGCTGATCATCGCCCGCTGATCGAATCATCGAGGTGATTGCATGCGTGGCTTGTGGCTGTTGGCGGTGGTGTGGCTTGCGGGGTGTCAGCATGTGGTTGCGCCACCGCCGATCAATGGCGAGATTCGCGATTTGCGCAGCGGTGAGGTGCTGACGGCGCAGCAACTGTTGGTGCGTCTTGCTGCGCCGCAGCGGCTGATCATTGGCGAGCAGCATGACAATGCCGATCATCATGTCGCGCAGTTATGGTTGTTGCGCGCACTCGGCGAACAACGCCCGCAAGGCAGTCTCTTGCTGGAGATGTTGACGCCCGACCAGCAGCCAAAAGTTGATGCAGTTCGCCAGGCGGCATCGCCGCAGTCCGGTCTTCCTGAAACGCTGGCCTGGCAGGATGGCTGGGACTGGAATCTTTATGGTCCGATCATTCGTTTCGCCCTCACGCAAACTTATCCGCTGCTGGCGGCCAATCTTGAAAACAGCGAAATCCGCGCCTTTTACCGCAATCCTCCGGTTCTGAACGGTGCGCACAGTAACGCGCCGTCGGTGAAGGAAACGTTGCTGGAACAGATCGCTGAATCTCACTGCGGTTTACTGCCCGAATCACAGATGTCGGCGATGCTCGCCGTTCAGCAACAGCGTGATCGACGGATGGCCGAACGCTTGTTGGCTGCACCGAAACCGGCTCTGTTGTTGGCCGGCGCGTGGCATGCGCGCAAGGACATCGGCGTGCCGCTGCATGTTGTGGATTTGGGCGCCATTGAGTCACCGACAGTGCTGATGCTGGCAGAGCAGGGCGGCGAAGTGAACGCCGCGACGGCCAATTACGTTTGGTATACGCCTGCTAAGCCAAAGCAGGATTACTGCGAGCAGATGCGCAAACAGTTCGGCAAATGACTTTTCCACAGGCAAAAAAAGACCCGGTAAAAACCGGGTCAAATAACCGTGATTAGCCTGATGAGGAGATAATCTGAGAGTCCGAACCAAGGGCTTTTCAGAATATCGACTGATCTCGCGACCAGTTGTGATAATCATAGCGATTCTCATTAGCGCGTCAACAACTGTTTTCTCATTTCTTTGATTTAGTCTTGGAAATGGCCGTAATGGCCCGGAAACAACGGACGTGGCGTCAGCCTTTGGTTGCGCTCAATTGGGTGACCTGCTTGTTCAGTTGGCCGATCCGTCGCGCCATGCTCTCGATCAGGCTGTGTGCGATCTTCGGATTAGTGCGGGTCATGCTCAAGAATTGCTCACCGGGAATCAGCATCACAGTGCTTGGCTCCCGGGCAATGACCGTGGCATTGCGCGGCTCGCCGGTAAACACGGCCATGGCCCCGAAAATCTCGTCCTTGGCCACGTCTCCAACCTTGTGCCCATCCACAAAAGCTTCAGCATGGCCGTCGATGATCACGAACACGTGATCAGCCGCGTCACCTTGATTGATCAGGATTTCACCCACCTCGACCCGTTTGAAGCCATTGGTGCTGCGAAACTCGCGCGGTTTCAGTTCCGCGACAGCGTGGGCGAGGATCGCCACTTGCCCCAGCAGGTACTCGAGAAACTGCTCTGCCCGACGAGAGTCGGCAAACAAATGCTGCAAGAGCTCCGGGCGTCGATAGGGCGTCAGGCGCAACGTGCCCTCACTGCATAAGCGGCAATCCGCCCAGTCGTCACCCTGCTGAAGGCCGATCACATCGCCCTCCTGCCAATAAAACAGTGGGCGGCTTCCGATGTAGCCGTTGATCACGCCGTCATTGAGCAGAAACAACTGATCAGCGGGTAACTGCGTTATCAGATCGTCCGTCGCTTCAAGTTGTAGAACCGGTCCGCAAGGCAGCAGATCGCGTAGCCACAGCGCGGGCAAACTCTGCAAACGGTTGATCATGGCATCGGCGTACGCCGATTGTTCCCCCAATAAATACATGACGGTCAATGCCCGTTCAGTTTTTGTGGCGTGAGGAAATGGCTTCTAGTTGCTTGTTCAGGGCGTCCTTGCGCTCGGCGGGGATGTCGTTCCAGTGCACGTCCATCAGCGCGCCTTCGATCGCATACAACAACACCTTCGATGCGCGAAACCCGCGGGTACGCACAGCCCGGTAGGCGTCCACCGCGCCCAGGCGACGCAAGTCGGAGGCGCTATGGATGCCCACGGCATGCAGCCATTGCGCCGACGTCTTGCCAAGATTCTTCAGGTGTTGCAGTTCATCATTCATCAAGCCTCCTTGCGACGGCCGAATGGTGCGTGGGCGAGCTTCTCAGGAGTGTAGCCATCAGTAGGAAAAGCGTGGTTGTTTGGTCGGATTCGACGCAAATGCTTCTAAGAAAGGGGCTTGAACGGCCTGCGGATGCAGATATGGAGGGGGAGCAAAAATCAATGCAGGAGTGAGCCTGCTCGCGATAGCGGACTGGCAGGCACACATGTGTTGAAAGTTAAACCGATATCGCGAGCAGGCTCACTCCTACAGGGAAGGCGTTGTGCCAGGGAATAATGAGGCGATCAGCGAGTGCGATAACGCAACCGCGTACCGAAATTCATCGACATCAGAATCTCGTCAGCGCTCAGCTCCGGCGGGAAGTACGCCCCGGAAATCTGCGCGTGGGCCAGGCTTGCGCCTTCAAGTGAGGCGTTGCGGAAATCGATACCGCGAAGATCGGCGGATCGGAAGTACGCGTCCCGGAAATCCACGCCATCGGCATTCAGTTCACGCAGATCGAGGCCACGGAAGTCGCCGCCGACCATATCGATCGTGCCGTCCTGTGGACGCTCCTTGTTGAAGCCAGTGATGTCGTCTTTGTGCAGCAAGGCATATAGCGGGGTGTCGAGAAGTTTCGGCTGGCTCATGTCATATCACCGTTGGTTTTATGACGCCAGTATAGTGCCACTATTTGACGGCCGTGAAGCAAGCGAGGGCTTCACGGCCGAAATAGTTTCTTACAGGCCGGGCAGGCGCTGACGGATCTGCGCGACCACGGTGTCCAGCGTGCCGGATTCATTGGTCTGCACGCGTTTGCTGCGCAGAATTTCTTCCGGCGTCAGCGGTTCACGATTGGCCTGCTGCGCTTCGATCACGGCTAAAGTGGCGTCGGACGGATCCTGTTTGTCCGCCTGACGAATCGCCAGCCAGCTCTCAATCACCGCTTGCGGCGCGTTGCAGTCGAGGATCAGGAATGGCGTACCGGTGGCCTCGGCGATCTTCGCCGCATTGTCGCGCTGCTCACGCTTGAGGTAAGTGGCATCGATCACCACCGGGAAACCAGCGTGCAGGATCACTTCAGCGATTTCATGCAGACGCGCGTAAGTCGCGGTGCTGGCGTCGGCACTGTAAATGCCGGCCTGCACGTCGTTGGCGACGGTTTGCTCTCCGAACAGACGCTTGCGTTCTACGTCCGAACGCAGACGAATCGCGCCCAGCGCTTCGACCAGACGCATGGCCACGTGGCTTTTGCCGACAGCGGAAACGCCGTGGGTGATCGCCATGAAGCGCGAAGGAATGGTGCTGTAGCTTTCCGCCAGGTTGGCATAGTTGCGGTACTGGCGCAGGGTAGTGGCGCGCTGTACCGGGGTCGCGTCCGCCGGCATGCTGAACAGTGCAACCTTGGCGCGAACCAGTGCGCGGTAGGCTTTATAGAAGTTCAGCACTTCCAGGCCTTGATAGTCGCCGGTCAGCTCCAGGTACTGGCTGATGAAACGGCGCGCCAGGGATTTCAGGCCACGGTCTTCCAAGTCCATCGCGAGGAAGCCGGTGTCAGCCCACACGTCAGTGAAGCGGAACGGTTCGTTGAACTCGATGCAATCGAAAATCACCACTTTGCCGTCGATGATCGTGGCGTTACCGAGGTGGATATCGCCGTGGCACTCACGGGTAAAGCCTTCGACCTTGCGTTGGGCGAACAATGGCTTGAGACGCTCGAAGCTGCTTTCGGCCCAGGCTTTCAGTGCGTCGAGTTGCAGCAGGTCGTTTTTGTCGCTGAGGAACGGCAGGATCTGCTCGAAGTTTTGCGACACCGGCGCCATCACGCTGTCCGGAGTGCCAGCGTCGTGTTCAGCCGGGACTTTTGGCGCGGTGAGGTGGAAACGGGCAATCTGCTCGGCCATCTCATCGATGTGCTGGGTAGTCAGCTCGCCATTGGCTTGCAAGGTGCTGAGCAAACCGGTCTGCGGGAACTGGCGCATTTTCAGCACATATTCGATTGCCGGGCCGTCGCCGCCCAGTTGCGGTGCTTCAACGCTGCCGGTGACTGGCAACACTTCCAGATACAAATCAGCAGTCAGGCGCTGGTTCAGACGCAGCTCTTCAGCGCAGAAATGCGCGCGTGATTCGAGGCCGGTGAAGTCGAGGAAGCCGAAGTTAACAGGCTTCTTCACTTTATAAGCGAACGGGCCAGTGAGGATCACCCACGAGATATGCGTTTCGATGACCTGAAACCCTTCGACAGGGTGCGGGTAGAGGGCCGGGTTTTGCAGGGCAGCGATCAGTGACTGGCTCACGGGCGATCCTTCAGAGACTGGGGAAAATTCGAGGTCGCCATTATGGCCGCTCGCCAGCCTGACGCAAACCTCGGAGCGCTCCTGTTGAGGATGAATAAAGTGCGTATAATCCGCCGCCATGACTCGAACTCGATCTCCCCGTACCAAGAAAAAACCACCCTCCAAGGGCCTGAGCCCGTGGTTGAGCTGGGCCATTAAACTCAGTCTGGTCGGCCTTGTGGTGCTGGCCGGCTTCGCCGTTTACCTCGATGCCGTGGTGCAGGAGAAGTTCTCCGGCAAGCGCTGGACCATCCCGGCCAAGGTTTACGCGCGCCCGCTTGAGCTGTTCGTCGGACAAAAGCTCAGCAAGGAAGATTTCCTCACCGAACTCGATGCCCTCGGCTATCGCCGCGAAGCCGTGAGCAATGGCCCCGGTGCTGCAGCCGTCAGCGGCAATACAGTCGATCTGAATACCCGTGGCTTCCAGTTTTACGAAGGTCTGGAGAAACCGCAGCCAGTACGCGTGCGTTTCTCTGGCGATTACGTCGCTGAGCTGTCGGCGACCAACGGTTCGAAACTCTCCGTGGTGCGCCTCGAACCGCTGATGATCGGCGGCATTTATCCGAAAAACCTCGAAGACCGCATTCTGATCAAACTCGATCAGGTGCCGCCGTATCTGCTCGAAACCCTGATCGCTGTCGAAGACCGCGACTTTTATAGCCACTGGGGCGTGTCGCCGAAGTCGATTGCCCGCGCAGTCTGGGTCAATACCTCTGGCGGCAAGATGACCCAGGGCGGCAGTACGCTGACCCAGCAGTTGGTGAAAAACTTCTACCTGACCAACGAACGCAGCCTGACCCGCAAGCTCACCGAAGCGATGATGGCGATGCTGCTGGAGCTGCATTACGACAAAAAGGAAATTCTTGAGGCCTACCTCAACGAAGTCTTCGTCGGCCAGGACGGTCAGCGTGCGGTGCACGGCTTCGGTCTGGCCAGCCAGTTCTTCTTTGGCCAGCCATTGTCCGAGCTGAAGCTGCATCAGGTGGCGATGCTGGTCGGCATGGTCAAAGGTCCGTCCTACTACAACCCGCGTCGCAATCCGGAGCGTGCGCTGGAGCGTCGCAACCTGGTGCTCGACGTGCTTGAGCAGCAAGGCGTGGCGACGGCTGAACAGGTCGAAGCGGCGAAGAAAATGCCGCTGGGGGTGACCACGCGCGGCAAGCTTGCCGACAGCTCGTTCCCGGGCTTTATCGATCTGGTCAAACGCCAGTTGCGTGAAGACTACCGCGACGAAGACTTGACCGAAGAAGGCCTGCGTATCTTCACCAGTTTCGACCCGATTCTGCAGATGAAAGCCGAGGCGTCGGTCAACGACACCTTCAAACGTCTGGCTGGGCGCAAAGGCTCCGATGACGTTGAAGCAGCGATGGTCGTGACCAACCCGGAAACTGGTGAAGTCCAGGCGATGATCGGCAGCCGTCAAGCCAGTTACGCCGGTTTCAACCGCGCACTGGATGCCGTGCGGCCGATCGGTTCGTTGATCAAGCCGGCGGTTTATCTGACAGCGCTGGAGAAACCGAGTCAGTACACCCTGACCAGTTGGCTGTCGGACGACCCATTGTCGGTCAAAGGCGCGAACGGTCAGGTGTGGAAACCGCAGAACTATGACCGCCGCTCCCACGGCACCGTGTTCCTCTATCAGGGCCTGGCGCATTCCTACAACCTGTCGACCTCGCGTCTGGGTCTGGAAGTCGGTGTGCCGAATGTGCTGAAAACACTCGGTCGTCTGGGCGTAACGCGTGAGTTCCCGGCGTTCCCTTCGATGTTGCTGGGTGCTGGCGGCATGACCCCGATCGAAGTCGCGACCATGTACCAGACGCTGGCCAACGGTGGATTCAACACGCCAATGCGCGGGATTCGCAGCGTGCTGACCGCCGAGGGCGAGCCGCTCAAGCGTTATCCGTTCCAGATCGAGCAGCGTTTCGATCCGGCGTCCATTTATCTGATCCAGAACGCCATGCAGCGTGTGATGCGCGAAGGTACCGGCAGCTCGGTTTATAACGTGCTGCCCAAGACTCTGACGCTGGCCGGCAAGACCGGTACCAGTAACGATTCCCGCGACAGCTGGTTCGCCGGTTTCAGTCAGGATCTGCTGGCGGTGGTCTGGCTGGGGCGCGACGATAACGGCAAGACACCGTTCACCGGTGCCACCGGTGCGCTGCAGGTGTGGACCAGTTTCATGCGCAAGGCCGATCCGCTGCCGCTGGACATGCCGCAGCCGGACAACGTCGTGCAGGCGTGGGTCGATTCGCGGACCGGACAGGGCTCCGATGCCAACTGCCCAGGGGCGGTGCAGATGCCGTATATTCGCGGCAGCGAACCGCCACCCGGCGCCGCGTGCGCGGGCGAAACGCCTGCTTCCGGCGAGTCGGTGATGGATTGGGTCAAGGGCTGGATGAATTAAGCAAAGAGGGTTTCAAGTGAACAAGTGGTTGATTCCAGCGGTGACCGCCGTGGCTTTGCTCAGCGGCTGCTCTACCGTACAGCGTGGTTCGATTCCGGTGGTTGACTCCGGTACCGCGGTGTCCAACAGCGAACGCATCTCGGCCAATGGCGGTTTCCGTCAAACAACGGTCAAGCGTCCTGCGCAGGGCCAGACTCAGGCGATTCCGCAAGGTGACACTGGCGTGGTGGTGATGGTACCGGGTGGTGGCGCAACAACCTCTGCACCGATCAGCTCTTCGCCGATCGTGCCGGGTCCTGCGTCCGGAGGTATCACACCGGGCCCGTACAACCCTTCAGCGGTTGAGTCGGCGCCGATCAACACTGGCAGCTACAGCATGCCGTCGACCCCGAGCGGTATTCCTTCGGCCAGTAGTGGCGGTGGCTTGTCGGCAGACGAGCAACTGGACGGTCCGGTGCTTGCCTTGCTGACGACAGCTCAACAACAACAGGCCGGTGGCGACCTCAATGGCGCTTCGTCCAGCCTGGAACGCGCCCAGCGCGTCGCTCCACGTGAGCCGCAAGTGCTTTATCGTTTGGCGCAGGTGCGCATGGCTCAAGGTGATGCACCACAGGCCGAGCAGTTCGCCCGTCGTGCGCTGACCATGGCCAACGGTCGCCCGGACCTGCAAGCCAATCTGTGGGAAATCATTGCTCAGTCCCGTGAGAAACAAGGTGATTCCGCCGGCGCCGCTCAGGCCCGTCAGAAGGCCAAGGTTTCGCTGTGATGGATGCCCGTTTCCCGAAAATCGCCGATCAGCTGTTGCTAATCGAGCGTGAGCTGCGCACGCAGGGCTGGTGGGATGAGGTTACGCCGTCGGCCGAAGCGCTGAGCAGTGTCGAGCCATTCTCGGTCGATACACTGGACTTCGAGCAGTGGCTGCAATGGATCTTCCTGCCACGGATGAAGATGATCCTCGAACAGGATCTGCCATTGCCGAATGCCTCGGGTATTCAGGAAATGGCTGAAATGGTCTTCGCCCAGCGCAACCTGCAGGGCAAGGACCGTCAGCTTCAGGTGCTGCTCAAAGAGTTTGACCTGCTGATCACTGCCTCGCGCTGAATTGAAAACTGCCAGTCGCTACTGGCAGTTTTCACTTATCTGTTTCTGCGCCTCGACGATGCGCTCCTGCCGCTGTGCATCGTTCAGCCGGCGCAACTGCCCCTCCACTTCTTCCCTCAAACGCGGATTGTTCTGCAATTGGGCCAGGTTCGTCCGAGCCTGCTCGCAAAACTGTTTGAGCTGCGCTTGCTGATCCGCGACCTGTTTCTTCACCTTGTCATCAATAGCTTTCTGATCGCCCAGTACACCGCTTCCCGGCATTGCCGCCGGTTTCGGCGGCGTCGAGGAGGGCGTCTGCAAAGTCGTCGACGGCTGACCCGGTGGCGGCTGCGCATCGAAATGGGTGACCCCTTGAGCATCGACCCATTTGTAGATTTGAGCGGCCATGCACCATGGGCTGAGGCCGATCAGCAGAGTGAGGAGGAGCGTTCGCATGCTGATTCCTTGGCAAAATTGCGCAATTGACACTAACAGAGTAGCGGTTTTCAGGTTTTTTCTTGCGTTCTCATGTGCTTACCCACAATTAACCACACAGACGACTTGACTTGGAGAGGGCGAAACAGAAGAATCCAAAGTCCGCTGTAGAGGGACTGCCAGAAGCAGACCCACTCGGTAGATCATGAGGCGCACATCCGCGCCGACCTGTTACACCCGCAACGCGTTACCTCGCGCTGGGTGGGAAAGGCCCGCAACACTTGGGACGATCCCAATACTTGCTCAGTCAGTGCTGACGTAGTCGGCGACCACCGTCGCTCATGCTCTGCCGAGAAGTAAACCTATTAAGACCCGCCCCTTTTTTGTGGACGGTATTCTGGCGTTTTAGAGGTGAACAACGTGGAGCTTTTATCTGGCGGTGAGATGCTCGTCCGCTTTTTGCGTGACGAAGGCGTCAAATATATCTACGGGTACCCGGGTGGTGCTCTCCTGCATGTTTACGATGCCCTGTTCAAAGAACCGGAAGTGACTCACATCCTGGTTCGTCACGAACAAGCGGCAACCCATATGGCTGACGGTTATGCCCGTGCCACCGGTAAAGCCGGCGTGGTATTGGTGACGTCCGGTCCTGGCGCCACAAACGCCATCACCGGTATCGCGACCGCCTATATGGACTCGATTCCAATGGTGATCATTTCCGGTCAGGTGCCAAGCACCATGGTCGGCACCGACGCGTTCCAGGAAACCGACATGATCGGTATTTCCCGGCCGATCGTGAAGCACAGCTTCATGATCAAACACGCTTCGGAAATCCCGGAAGTCATGAAGAAGGCCTTCTACCTGGCGCAATCCGGTCGTCCGGGGCCGGTCGTGGTCGATATCCCGAAAGACATGACCAACCCGGCCGAGAAGTTCGAATACATCTTTCCGAAGAAAGCCAAGCTGCGCTCCTACAGCCCAGCCGTTCGCGGTCACTCCGGGCAAATCCGCAAGGCAGCAGAAATGCTCCTCGCGGCCAAGCGTCCGGTCATGTACTCCGGTGGCGGCGTGATTCTCGGCAACGGTTCCGCACCGCTGACCGAACTGGCGAAACTGCTCAACCTGCCCGTGACCAACACGTTGATGGGCCTGGGTGGTTTCCCGGGGACTGATCGGCAGTTCATCGGCATGCTCGGCATGCACGGCAGCTATACCGCCAACCTGGCGATGCACCATGCTGACGTGATCCTCGCGGTCGGCGCGCGTTTCGACGATCGCGTGATCAACGGCGCGGCGAAGTTCTGCCCGAACGCCAAGATCATCCACATCGACATCGACCCGGCATCGATTTCCAAGACCATCAAGGCTGACGTGCCTATCGTTGGTCCGGTTGAGAGCGTCCTGACCGAAATGGTCGCGATCCTCAAGGAAATCGGCGAGACCCCGAACAAGGAGTCCGTGGCCAGTTGGTGGAAGCAGGTTGATGAGTGGCGTGGTGATCGCGGCTTGTTCCCTTATGAAAAGGGTGACGGCAGCCTGATCAAGCCGCAGACCGTGATCGAAACCCTCTGCGAAGTGACCAAGGGCGACGCCTTTATCACCTCCGACGTGGGCCAGCACCAGATGTTCGCGGCGCAGTACTACACGTTCAACAAGCCAAATCGCTGGATCAACTCCGGCGGTCTGGGCACCATGGGCTTCGGTTTTCCGGCGGCCATGGGCATCAAGTTGAGTTTCCCGGATGACGATGTTGCCTGCGTCACCGGTGAAGGCAGTATCCAGATGAACATCCAGGAACTGTCGACCTGCCTGCAATATGGCTTGCCAGTAAAAATCGTCATCCTGAACAACGGTGTTCTGGGGATGGTTCGTCAGTGGCAGGACATGAGCTACGGCAGCCGTCACTCGCACTCCTACATGGAATCGCTGCCTGACTTCGTCAAGCTGGCTGAAGCCTACGGCCACGTCGGCGTACGCATCACCGAATCGAAAGATTTGAAGTCGAAGATGGCAGAAGCGTTCGCCATGAAGGATCGCCTGGTGGTGATCGATATTTCGGTCGACACCAGCGAGCACGTCTATCCGATGCAGATCAAAGACGGCTCGATGCGCGATATGTGGCTGAGCAAGACGGAGCGTACTTAATCATGCGGCACATTATTTCCTTGCTTCTGGAAAACGAACCCGGCGCTTTGTCTCGCGTAGTCGGCCTGTTCTCGCAGCGCAACTACAACATCGAAAGCCTGACCGTGGCCCCGACCGAAGACCCGACCCTGTCGCGTCTGACGCTGACCACCGTTGGCCACGATGAAGTCATTGAGCAGATCACCAAAAACCTGAACAAGCTGATCGAAGTGGTCAAGCTGGTGGACCTGTCGGAAAGCGCTCACATCGAGCGCGAGCTGATGCTGGTCAAGGTCAAGGCCACTGGCGCCCAGCGCGCCGAGATCAAACGCACCACCGATATTTACCGTGGACAGATCGTCGATGTCAGTGCCAGCGTGTATACCGTTCAATTGACCGGTACCAGCGACAAGCTCGACAGCTTCATTCAGTCCATCGGCACCGCATCGATTCTGGAAACCGTCCGTAGCGGCGTGACCGGCATTGCCCGCGGCGACAAAGTACTCAGCATCTAAACCAAATTAGCGAATGGCCTGAACGGCCTGGATATATAGGGGAAATTCATGAAAGTTTTCTACGATAAAGACTGCGACCTGTCGATCATCCAGGGCAAGAAAGTTGCCATCATCGGTTACGGTTCCCAGGGCCATGCCCAAGCTTGCAACCTGAAAGATTCCGGTGTCGACGTTACCGTTGGTCTGCGTAAAGGTTCGGCTACTGTTGCCAAAGCTGAAGCTCACGGCCTGAAAGTGACTGACGTTGCTTCCGCTGTTGCGGCTGCCGACCTGGTCATGATCCTGACCCCGGACGAGTTCCAGTCGTCGCTGTACAAGAACGAAATCGAGCCGAACATCAAGAAAGGCGCCACTCTGGCCTTCTCCCACGGCTTCGCGATCCACTACAACCAGGTTGTTCCGCGTGCCGACCTCGACGTGATCATGATCGCGCCGAAAGCTCCGGGTCACACTGTGCGTTCCGAGTTCGTGAAAGGCGGTGGTATCCCTGACCTGATCGCGATCTACCAGGATGCTTCGGGCAACGCCAAAAACGTTGCACTGTCCTACGCTGCCGGCGTTGGTGGCGGTCGTACCGGCATCATCGAAACCACTTTCAAGGACGAGACCGAAACCGACCTGTTCGGCGAACAAGCCGTACTGTGCGGCGGTACCGTTGAGCTGGTTAAAGCCGGTTTCGAAACCCTGGTCGAAGCTGGCTACGCGCCAGAAATGGCCTACTTCGAGTGCCTGCACGAACTGAAACTGATCGTTGACCTCATGTACGAAGGCGGTATCGCCAACATGAACTACTCGATCTCCAACAACGCCGAATACGGCGAGTACGTGACTGGCCCGGAAGTGATCAACGCTGAGTCCCGTCAGGCCATGCGCAACGCCCTGAAACGTATTCAGGACGGCGAATACGCCAAAATGTTCATCAGCGAAGGCGCAACCGGCTACCCTTCGATGACCGCCAAGCGTCGTAACAACGCCGCTCACGGTATCGAAATCATCGGCGAGCAACTGCGCTCCATGATGCCGTGGATCGGTGCCAACAAGATCGTCGACAAAGCCAAAAACTAAGTCGCCGTCCCTTGTATGAAAAAACGCGGCCTCGGCCGCGTTTTTTCGTTTGAGCCGTTGGTTCTGGTATAAAGCTGCAGCGTTTGTGGCCGAACTGTCGTCCTCAAACACCTGTCGAAATTTCTCCAAACCGTTGCAAGGTAATGTCCATGAGCGAACGTCCCGAAGAGCCGAACAAGGCTTCTGACGCCGAAAGCCTGCTGCCCATCGATGAACACATCGAAGAAGGGCACGACGCAGAAGGTCGTAAAGTCCGGCATCGTGGTATCTATCTGCTGCCGAATCTGTTTACCACTGCGAACCTGTTTGCAGGCTTTTACTCCATCATCAACTCGATGAGCGCTCAGGCTGCGTTGAGTGCCGGTGATTCGGCGAATGCGAGCAAGTATTTCGCTTTCGCCGCGATCGCGATTTTCGTCGCCATGGTGCTCGACGGCCTCGACGGTCGTGTCGCGCGCATGACCAATACGCAAAGTGCCTTTGGCGCCGAGTACGACTCGCTGTCGGACATGGTCGCGTTCGGTGTCGCACCGGCGTTGCTGGCCTTCGGCTGGGCGTTGGGTGACATGGGCAAGGTCGGCTGGATGGTCGCCTTCATCTATGTAGCGGGCGCGGCGTTGCGTCTGGCGCGTTTCAACACGCAGGTTGGCACGGCCGATAAACGTTATTTCATTGGTCTGGCCAGCCCGGCAGCGGCCGGTGTCGTGGCGGGGATTGTCTGGGCGTTCAGCGATTACGGGATTCAGGGTTCGAAGATGTCGTTCCTGGTCGCGTTGATGGTCGCGGCTGCCGGCATGCTGATGGTCAGCAACATCAAGTACAACAGCTTTAAAGAGCTGGACTTGAAAGGACGCGTGCCGTTTGTGGCGATCCTTGCAGTAGTGCTG